>NZ_JAGWUA010000271.1 GCF_028868675.1 Bradyrhizobium sp. | reverse complement strand
TGGTTTCTCCCTCGTTGTCCGTTGTCATTCCGGGGCGATGCGACAGCATCGAACCCGGAATCTCGATCCGCAATCCTCATCTCGAGATTCCGGGTTCGCGACTGCGTCGCGCCCCGGAATGACGGCGATGATCAGTGCGTCAATTCCTTCATCGCGCCTTCCAGGCCCTCGATGGTGATCGGGTACATGCGGTTGGCGAAGATGCGGCGGATGATGGTGGTGGATTCCGAATAGTCCCAGTGCTTCTGCTGCACCGGATTGAGCCACACGGTGTGCGAATAGGTGCGGATGATGCGATCGAGCCAGACCGACCCTGCCTCCTCGTTGACGTGCTCGACCGAGCCGCCCGGCACCATGATCTCGTAGGGCGACATCGAGGCGTCGCCGACGAACACGACCTTGTAGTCGTGCGGATATTTGTGCAGCACGTCCCAGGTCGGCGTGCGGTCCGTGAAGCGCCGCTTGTTCTGCTTCCAGACGCCCTCATACAGGCAGTTGTGGAAGTAGAAATACTCCATGTGCTTGAATTCGCTCTTGGCGGCCGAGAACAATTCCTCGACCTGCTCGATATGCGAATCCATCGAGCCGCCGATGTCGAAGAACACCAAGAGCTTGACCGCGTTGCGCCGCTCGGGGCGCATGACCACGTCGAGATAGCCGTGGTTGGCGGTCTCCCTGATGGTATTGTCGAGGTCGAGCTCGTCCGGCGCGCCGGTGCGGGCGAACTTGCGCAGGCGGCGCAGCGCCACCTTGATGTTGCGGATGCCGAGCTCGACATTGCCGTCGAGATCCTTGAACTCCCGCTTGTCCCACACCTTCACGGCGCGGTTGTTGCGGTTCTTCTCCTGGCCGATGCGCACGCCTTCGGGATTGTAGCCATAGGCGCCGAACGGCGAGGTGCCGGCGGTGCCGATCCACTTGCTGCCGCCCTGATGCCGGCCCTTCTGCTCCTCGAGCCGCTTCTTCAGCGTCTCCATGAGCTTGTCCCAGCCCATGGCCTCGATCTGTTTCTTTTCTTCCTCGGTGAGGTATTTTTCGGCGAGCTTCTTCAGCCACTCCTCGGGAATTTCCGCCTTGTCCATGGCGTCGAGCAGGCTTTCCAGCCCCTTGAACACCGTGCCGAAGACGCGGTCGAACTTGTCGAGGTTGCGCTCGTCCTTCACCAGCGAGGCGCGCGACAGATAGTAGAAATTCTCGACGGTATAGTCGGCGAGGTCGGCGTCGAGCGCCTCCATCAGCGTGAGGTATTCGCGCAGCGTCACGGGGACCTGCGCGTCGCGCAACGAGGTGAAGAATTGCAGGAACATGGGTGACAGATTGCCTTTCGGCAGGCCTCCGTCAAGGGCCGGCGGGGCCGGCCGAGCTCTGGACCGGCAGGGTTTTTGCTCTAGAATTGATAGTCTAGAGACGTTGTTTTGGGGGCGTTTTCGATGGGAATCGTTGCAGCACTGATCATCGGCGCGATCGCCGGCTGGCTCGCGGGCAAAATTGTCCATGGCGCGGGATTTGGCCTGGTCGGCAACATCGTGGTCGGCATCATCGGCTCGCTGGTCGCAAGCTGGCTCCTGCCCCAGCTCGGCATCGGCCTGGGCGGCAGCGCCTTCCGCGACATCGTCAATGCCACGATCGGCGCGGTGATTGTGCTCGTCATCCTTTCGCTGATAAAACGAGCCTGAAAAGCCTGACCGAACCCGCGGACGGCCGCTGCTGGAGGCGGCCGTTCCTATTGTCTTGGCCGGTGTCTGCTCCCGCAGGCCACCCGGCCCAAAGCGAACAACAAGGACGCTCGATGAAGTTTACCGGCACCAAGGATTATGTCGCGACCGACGACCTCAAGGTCGCCGTCAATGCCTCGATCGTGCTGGAGCGCCCGCTTCTGGTGAAGGGCGAGCCCGGCACCGGCAAGACGGTGCTGGCCGAGGAAGTGGCGAAGGCGATCAACGCGCCGCTGCTGACCTGGCACATCAAGTCCACCACCAAGGCCCAACAGGGTCTCTACGAATACGACGCGGTATCGCGGCTTCGCGACAGCCAGCTCGGCGATGCCCGCGTCTCCGACATCAGGAACTACATCAAGCGCGGCAAGCTGTGGGACGCCTTCACCTCCGAGCAGCGCCCGGTGCTCCTGATCGACGAGATCGACAAGGCCGACATCGAGTTTCCCAACGACCTGCTGCTCGAGCTCGACCGCATGGAGTTCCATGTCTACGAGACCGGCGAGACGATCAAGGCGAAGCAGCGCCCGATCATGATGATCACCTCCAACAACGAGAAGGAGCTGCCTGACGCCTTCCTGCGCCGCTGCTTCTTCCATTACATCAAGTTCCCCGACGCCGAGACCATGGGCCGGATCGTCGACGTGCACTTCCCCGGCATCAAGAAGCGTCTGGTGGAAGAGGCACTGCGCATCTTCTTCGAGGTGCGCGAGGTGCCGGGCCTGAAGAAGAAGCCCTCGACCTCGGAACTGCTCGATTGGCTCAAGCTCCTGCTCAACGAGGAGATGACCCCGGAGCAGCTGCGCGAACGCGACCCGCGCAAGCTGATCCCGCCGCTGCACGGCGCGCTGTTGAAGAACGAGCAGGACGTGCACCTGTTCGAGCGCCTCGCGTTCCTGAGCCGGCGCGAGGTGTAGACCGTTTCACACGACCGTTGGCGCGCACCGCAAGCGACGACCCGTCGGCGCTTGCTGCGCAAGCCATGCCGGCCGGGAATCCGCCGAAGCGCTGCACGCAAAGGCGGATGCAATCCGTCGCTCCGAAACCGGCGAGATGGATGACTTCTGCCCCGCAGTGATCGCTCGCGTTCTTTGCTCGGGGCCATCAGAACCCGAGGCGCAAGCCCGCTCGGCCGGAGATCACATTGGAATTGTCCGACAGCGCGAGGTACTCGGCAGCCGAGAAGATGGTGACGTTGCGCGCCCGCCATTCGAGGCCGAGCGTGCCGAAGCCGCCCCAGACATCGAGCTTGCCGGGCGTGGCGAACGGGATCGCCTGGCCGAGCATCGCGGCATTGATGGTGGTGCCGCCGGCGCGCTGGGTGCCGAGCACGCCGCCGGCGATGCTGGTGGATAGCTGGTTCATCGGGTTGAACGTCACGGTGCGTGTCAGCTTCGCTTCGCCCCGTTCCTCCCAGGCCGAGACGGTTTGTCCGCCCACCGTCAGCGCCGCCGAGGTGCCGGCCTCGGTATAGCCGTCATAGGCGCCGTAGAGATAGCGCACGCGCAGGGACGGCGTCAGGGTGTAGGCGCCGTCCGCCAGCTTGCCGAGCGCGAAGCGATGGCCGACGGTCGCCTCCGGGCTCACATACCAGCCGTCGAAGGCGGCGCGCGCCGTCTCGATGCCGTTCGCGAGCAGGTTGTTGTTGATGCTGCGCGTCGTCGTGTTGTGCGAGCCGCCGCCCTGGATGGCCGCATGCAGGAAGGATTGTCCCACATCGTAGCGCGCATAGCCGCCGGCGAAGACGAGATCGGAATCGGTGCCGCCCTGGCTGGCGTCGATGCGGGTACGGACCTGGCCGCCTCCAATGAAGGTGCCGAAGCGGAGATCGGGACGCGCCGCGAAATCAGCACCGATCATGCCGCCATAGAACAGATTGGCGCTGCGAAGCTGCGCGCCATCCTGCTGCTGCATGCGCTGGCCGGCAAAGCCCCGCGCCCACACCGTCGTGCCGTCGGCATAAGCCGCCGTCGGCGCCTTGAACAGCGCGGTCTCGGCCGCGTAAGGCGAAGCAAGGCCGGGGATCGCGGCGAACGCATCCTCGACACGCGAGGATGCCTCGGCTCCCGCAAAGGCGAGCGGACCCGCGCTGCCGGGCACGCTGCCGGAAAACACCGGAACGGCATCCGACACCCCTCGCGTGAAATCAGTGAGCGCGCGCCAGTTGGCGCCAAAGCCGGTCGGATCGACCACGAACACGGTATTGCCTGAGACCACGAAGGGCGCGCCGGCGGCGGTGACGTTGACGCCCGCAAGCGAGTTCAGCGTGTAGATGTAACTGCCTCCGAAGAAGTCGAGGTTCCTGGTTGCGCCATTGAGCGTGATCGCCCCGACGATGCGCGAGCCGGCGTAGGCTCGCAGAGTCGCGGAGCCGCCGGCTCCGGCACCTCCATTGCCGCTGCCGCCCGCCCCACCGGCGCCGCCATTGCCGCCGGTCAAGGTGATGCCGCCGACAACAGCGCCCCCATTGCTCAGGACGACGCTGCCGCCGGCGCCCCCGTCGCCGCCCACGCCTCCGGTGCCTCCCGCGCCGCCATTGCCGCCGGTGAGGACGATCCCACCCGCGACGTTCCCGGAATTGCCGAACGCAGCGTGCCCCCCGGCGCCCCCCGCACCGCCATTGCCACCACCGGCACCGCCATTGCCGCCGTTGCCGCCCGCGCCGCCGGTGCCGGACAGCCCACCCGTGCCCGTGCCGGAATTGCCGGCTCCAGCCGCGCCGCCATCGCCTCCATTGCCGCCGTTACCAAAGGAAGCGCCGCCGGCTCCCCCATTGCCACCGTTACCACCGGCACCGCCGGTCCCGAACAGCCCGCCCGTGCCACCGCCGGAGTTGCCGACCCCTCCTGCGCCGCCATTACCGCCACTGCCTCCATTGCCACCGGTACCGCCATCTCCCCCGTTGCCGCCGGCGCCGCCGGTCCCGAACAGCCCACCGGCGCCAGCCCCGGAATTGCCTATCCCTCCTGCGCCGCCATTACCGCCACTGCCTCCATTGCCACCGGTACCGCCAGTGCCGCCGATGCCCCCATTGCCGCCGCGGCCGCCGGTGCCGGACAAACCGCCATCGCCGGAGCCGGAGTTATTGACCGTTCCATTGCCGCCGGCACCGCCGCTGCCGATGAGCAGACCGCCGCTGCCCCCCTCGCCGCCGGTTGCGAAGAGACCGCCGCCGCCGCTACCGAGATTGATCAGGGCGGCATTTCCGCCAGACCCGCCATTTCCGTTGACGGCTTCTTCTCCGAAGACTTGAAGCGGATTGGACGTGCCGCCGGCATTGATGCAGGTCTGGTCGTGTCCGACCGTGACGCATTGCGCGGCGGCGGCCAATGACCAGCAT
>NZ_JAGWUA010000061.1 GCF_028868675.1 Bradyrhizobium sp. | reverse complement strand
CCGCGAGCCTGAAGGATCTCGAACTGGATACGCTCCTGCCCGGCATCAAGATCAACACCTCGCCGACCAACTTCGCGCCGATCGAGCAGCTCCAGATGATGCGGTTCCAGGGCAAGAAGTGGGAGCTGTTCGGCGACATCATCTCCAGCGAATTGAGCAACTAGGCGCACGGGCCGCGCAACCCCGAATTCGTCCGGCCGGACAGATCAACCATGGCTGATCTCACTCCAAAGTCGTAGCCAAAGCCGCGGCAAGGACTTGCGCGCCGCGAGATGCGGTGCCGTGCCGCCGCGCCTATCCGACTAAAGATATCTTCGCCGCGGCGCCGCTCACGAGCCTGTTTCTTGCCGGTATTCCGGGACGGGTATTGAATGTGCGTCGGAGCGGCGCGAACGACCGCTCCCAATCAGAACAAGCCACACATTCAACCGGATCTAGGGAGATCAGCATGACTTCCATTGAAGCACGATGGGGAGCCTTTTCGGCTGCCCTTCTGTTCGCTGCCACCCTGTCGACGGCAGCGCTGGCGCAGAAGAAATACGACACCGGTGCCACCGACACCGAGATCAAGATCGGCAACATCATGCCCTATAGCGGACCGGCGTCCTCCTACAGCGTGATCGGCAAGACCGAGGCCGCCTACTTCAACAAGATCAACGCCGAAGGCGGCATCAACGGCCGCAAGATCAACTTCATCTCCTACGACGACGGCTACTCGCCGCCGAAGACGGTCGAACAGGCGCGCAAGCTCGTGGAGAGCGACGAGGTGCTGTTCATCTTCAACTCGCTCGGCACCCCGCCGAACTCGGCCATCCACAAATACATGAACACCAAGAAGGTGCCGCAGCTGTTCGTGGCGACCGGCGCGACGAAGTGGAACGATCCCAAGGAATTCCCCTGGACCATGGGCTGGCAGCCCAACTACCAGAGCGAAGCGCGGATCTATGCGAAATACATCCTGCGGAACATGCCGAACGCCAAGATCGCGGTGCTCTACCAGAACGACGACTACGGCAAGGATTACGTGAAGGGTCTCAAGGACGGGCTCGGAGCCAAGGCCGCCTCGATGATCGTGGCGGAGGACAGCTACGAGACGACCGAGCCGACCATCGACTCCCACATCCTCAAGCTGAAGGCCTCGGGGGCCGACGTGCTGTTCGACGCATCGATCCCGAAGTTCGCCGCACAGGCGATCAAGAAGATCGCCGAGATCGAATGGAAGCCGACCCACTTCCTGAACAACGTCAGCTCGTCGATCGGCGCCACCATCAAGCCGGCCGGAATGGAGGCCTCGCAGGGCATCATCTCCTCGGCCTATTTGAAGGATCCGACCGACCCGCAATGGAAGGATGCCGCCGACATCAAGGCCTGGAACGCCTTCCTGGACAAGTACGATCCCGAGGCCAATCGCACGGACGCGAACGTGCTCTATGGCTATGCCGTCGCGCAGAGCATGGTCCACGTGCTGAAGCAGTGCGGCGACAACCTCACGCGGGAGAACGTCATGAGGCAGGCCGCCAACCAGCGGAATCAGGTCGTCGGCGGGCTGTTGCCCGGCGTCGAGATCAACACCAGCCCGACGGACTTCGCACCGCTCTCGCAGCTGCAGCTCATGCGGTTCAAGGGCGATACCTGGGAGCGCTTCGGCGACGTCATCAGCGGCGACGTCAGCGGCTAGCGCCGTCCCGTACCGGGGCTCGGCCGGACACGGCGACAGGCCCCCGCGACCCCGTCGCGGGGGCTCTCTCTCTCGCTTCGCTTGCTCCGGCATCTCGTGAGCCGGAATATTCCGCGTCGGCCGCAATAAAATCCCGCCCGCCGTGGCGGTTCCGCACGGGCGTTTGTCTTGCTGGTAGCCCGGGAAGGGTATTGAATGACCATCGGCGCGGCGTGAACGACCGCACCCAAGCAAAAACACTTCGACACATTCAACCGGATCTAGGGAGATCAAGATGTCCATCGTGCGACTGGGGGCCTTTTCGGCCGCCCTCGCGCTGGCTGCTACCCTGTCCACGGGAGCACTCGCGCAGAAGAAATACGACACCGGTGCCACCGATACCGAAATCAAGATCGGCAACATCATGCCCTACAGCGGACCGGCGTCCGCCTATGGCGTGATCGGCAAGACCGAGGAAGCCTATTTCCGCAAGATCAACGCGGAAGGAGGCATCAACGGCCGCAAGATCAACTTCGTGACCTATGACGACGCCTACTCGCCGCCAAAGACCGTGGAGCAGGCGCGCAAGCTCGTCGAGAGCGACGAGGTGCTGCTCGTCTTCAATCCGCTCGGCACGCCGCCGAACTCGGCGATCCAGAAATACATGAACCAGAAGAAGGTGCCGCAGCTCTTCGTCGCCACGGGCGCCACCAAGTGGAACGATCCGAAGGACTTCCCGTGGACGATGGGCTGGCAGCCCAACTACCAGAGCGAGGCCGTCATCTATGCGAAATACATCCTGAAGAACCATCCGAACGCCAAGATCGCGGTGCTTTACCAGAACGACGATTATGGCAAGGACTACCTGAAGGGGTTCAAGGATGGGCTCGGCGCCAAGGCCGCCTCGCTGATCGTGGCCGAGGAAAGCTATGAAGTGTCCGAACCGACCATCGATTCCCATATCGTCAAGCTGAAATCCACCGGTGCGGACGTGTTCTTCAACATCACCACGCCGAAATTTGCGGCCCAGGCGATCAAGAAGAACGCCGAGGTCGGCTGGAAACCTCTCCACTTCCTCAACAACGTTTCGGCCTCGATCGGCAGCGTCATGAAGCCGGCCGGCTTCGAGAACGGCCAGGACATCATCTCCTCGACCTATCTGAAGGATCCGACCGATCCGCAGTTCAAGAACGATCCCGCGGTCAAGGCCTGGAACGAGTTTCTGGACAAATACTATCCGGAGGCCAATCGCGCCGACGCCAGCGTGATGTACGCCTACATCGTGGCGCAGGGGCTCGTGCACGTGCTGAAGGCGTGCGGAGACGATCTGACCCGTGAAAACGTCATGAAGCAGGCCGCCAGCATGAAGAACTTCGAGCCCGCCGGTCTGCTGCCCGGCGTCAAGGTCAACACCAGCGCCACCGATTTCGCCCCCCTCTCGCAGTTGCAGCTGGAGCGATTCAAGGGCGAAAGCTGGGAGCGCTTTGGCGACGTCATCAGCGGCGACGTCAGCGGCTAAAGACCGGCCGGCCAGCCAGATAGCGACTAAATGAGCAGCCCCCTGCGACTCGGTCGCAGGGGCTTTTTCTTGATGCCGTGGCGCAAATCGTATTCAATCGCCGCCGCGCCGAAAGAAAACCTCAAGAAAACCCACGCGCACTCATCAAGAAAAGGGAGACTGAAATGCCTGCTGTGACCAGCAAACTTGCGGTTGCGTCTGTAGCGATCGCACTCTTCGCGGCATCGACTTCGGCCGCGCTCGCACAGAAGAAATACGACACCGGCGCGACCGATACCGAGATCAAGGTCGGCAACATCATGCCCTACAGCGGACCGGCGTCCGCCTACGGCATCATCGGCCGCACCGAGGCCGCCTATTTCAAGAAGATCAACGAGGAAGGCGGCATCAACGGCCGCAAGATCAACTTCATCAGCTACGACGACGCCTACTCGCCGCCGAAGGCCGTGGAGCAGGCGCGCAAGCTCGTCGAGAGCGACGAGGTGCTGTTGATCTTCAACTCGCTCGGTACGCCATCGAACTCGGCGATCCAGAAATACATGAACTCCAAGAAGGTGCCGCAGCTCTTCGTCGCCACCGGCGCGACCAAGTGGAATGATCCGAAGGATTTCCCCTGGACCATGGGCTGGCAGCCCAGCTACCAGAGCGAAACGCATATCTATGCGAAGTACCTGCTCAAGACCAAGCCCGATGCCAAGATCGCCGTGCTGTTCCAGAACGACGACTACGGCAAGGATTATCTCAAGGGCCTGAAGGATGGTCTCGGCGCCAAGGCGGCGAGCATGATCATCGCCGAGGAGAGCTATGAGACCTCCGAGCCGTCGATCGACAACCACCTCATCAAGCTGAAGGCGAGCAACGCCGACGTCTTCGTCAACATCACCACGCCGAAATTCGCGGCGCAGGCGATCAAGAAGAACGCCGAGATCGGCTGGAAGCCGCTGCACTTCCTCAACAACGTCTCGGCCTCGGTCGGCAGCGTGATCAAGCCGGCCGGCTTCGAGGCCGCGCAGGACGTGATCTCGGCCGCCTATCTGAAGGACGTTTCCGATCCGCAGTGGAAGGACGACGCCGGCATGAAGGGCTTCGTCGACTTCATGACCAAGTACTTCCCCGAAGGCGACAAGCTCGACGGCGGCACCGTCGTCGGCTACGGCGTGGCGCAGACGCTGGTCGAGGTGCTGAAGAAGTGCGGCGACAACCTCACGCGCGAGAACGTCATGAAGCAGGCTGCGAGCCTGAAGGACTTCCGCACCGAAGTGCTGCTGCCCGGCATCAAGATCAACACATCACCGACCGACTTCGCGCCGATCAGCTCGCTCCAGCTCATGAAGTTCAAGGGCGAGAAATGGGAGCTGTTCGGCGACGTGATCAGCGCCGACGCCGGCGGCTAGCCGCAAGCGGAACCCGATGACCAAAGAGCCTCCCGCGATGCCGTCGCGGGGGGCTTTTCATTTCAACCGATCCCGATCGCCGATTGGCGATTTGAATGTCGGTGCGGCCGGTCTAGACTCTCACGGCCGCAGCGCCAGGCCATCGAGCGGCGAGGTCAGCGATGACGTCGCCGGCAACCGACCATCGGACCAAAGCACCGCCATGACCGACCGACGCCCCCTCCTCCGTGCCATCTATGACGCCGCGGTTGCCGCCGCCCATCCCGACGTCGTGCTGGCGCCACACCTGCGGCCCGCGCCCAAGGGCCGCGTGATCTGTCTCGCCGCTGGCAAGGGCGCAGGCGCTATGGCGGCGGCGGCCGAACGGCACTATCTCGACACGCTCAGGCTCGATCCGGCGCGGCTCGTCGGCATCGCCACGACCCGCCACGGCCATGGCGTGCCGACGCGGCGCATCAGGGTGGTCGAAGCCGGTCATCCCGTGCCCGACGAGGCCGGCCTGCGGGGCGCCGCCGACACGCTGGAGCTGGCGCGGCAGGCCGGGCCCGACGATCTCCTGCTGGTGCTGCTCTCCGGCGGCGGCTCGGCCAACTGGATCGCGCCGGTGGACGGCGTCAGCTTCGCCCAGAAGCAGGCGGTCAACCGCGCGCTGGTGCGCTCCGGCGCGCCGATCGGCGAGGTCAACACGGTGCGCAAGCATCTGTCGCGGATCAAGGGCGGACGGCTGGCGCGTGCCGGCCAGAACGCGGCCGGGATCGTGACGCTCGCGATCTCCGACGTGCCGCATGACGAGGCATCCGCCATCGCCTCCGGCCCCACCGTGCCCGATCCGACCACGCTCGCCGACGCGCGCGCCATCGTCGCCAGGTACGAGCTCACGGTCGACGATGCGGTCCGGCGCGCGCTCCAGAATCCCGCCAACGAGAGCTGCAAGCCTGATGATCCCGCCTTTGCCCGCGCGCAATTCGAGTTGATTGCGCGGCCCCGGCAGTCGCTCGACGCCGCGGTGAAGCTTGCGAAGGATGCGGGCTACGAGGTGATCGATCTCGGCGCCGATCTCGAAGGCGAGGCGCGTGCGGTCGCGGCCGCGCATGCCGCCCTGGCGCTGCAGGCGCGCGCGCAGGGCAAGCGAATCGCGATCATGTCCGGCGGCGAGCTCACGGTCACGGTGCACGGCCAGGGGCGTGGCGGCCCCAACCAGGAATACGCGCTGGCACTTGCCGGCCTGCTCAAGGACACGGCCGGGATCGCCGCACTTGCCGGCGACACCGACGGCGCCGACGGCGGCGGCGGCAAACCGACCGATCCCGCCGGCGCGCTGATCGATGCGACGACCTTCGCGAAGATGAAGGCGCAGGGCCTCGAGCCGGAGGCCTATCTCGACGACAACGACGCGACGGCGTTCTTCGAGGCGACCGGCGATCTCTTGCTGCCCGGCCCGACGCTGACCAACGTGAATGACATCAGGGTGATCCTCGTGGAGTGAGGGGACTGATCTCTTCGCCGTCATTGCGAGCGAAGCGAAGCAATCCAGAATCTCACCGCGGTGACAGTCTGGATTGCTTCGCTTCGCTCGCAATGACGATGCGGAAAGCACTCACCCCTTGCCGCCGACGTGCTCCAGCAGCGCGAGCAGGCCCTTCAGCAAATCGGTCGGCGACGGCGGGCAGCCCTTGATGTGCAGGTCGACTGGGACGACGTCGGCAACGCCGCCGACGCAGGCGTAGCTGCCCTTGAAGATGCCGCCGTCCACCGCACAGCCGCCGACCGCGACCACCCATTTCGGATCCGGCGTCGCGTTGAAGGTGCGAAGCAGCGCCTCGCGCATGTTCGTCGTCACCGGTCCCGTCACCAGCAGCACGTCGGCGTGGCGGGGCGAGGCGACGAAGCGCAGACCAAAGCGCTCGATGTCGTAGAACGCGTTGGACAGCGCGTGGATCTCCAGCTCGCAGCCGTTGCAGGAGCCGGCATCGACCTGGCGGATCGCCAGCGATCGCCCGAGCTTTGCCTGCGCGGCCCGGTCGACCTTGTTCGCGAGCTCGGCCAGCGCCGCCTCGTCCGGCGCGGGCGCAGGCTCGGTCAGCGATCCCTTGGTCAGGCTCTCGAACAGGGTCTTGCGCATGGCTCAGAGATCCACGCCCGAATAGGCGCAATTGAACGACTTGTTGCAGAGCGGGAAGTCGGCGATGATGTTGTCCTCGATCGCGGCCTCCAATAGCGGCCACTGGAACCACGAGGCGTCGCGCAGATGGCAGCGCTGCACGCGCTTCTCACCATCGAGCCGCAGCCACACCAGCACGTCGCCGCGGAACGCTTCCGCCAGCGCCATCCCCTCGCATTCGCCGCGGCCCGCCGGCAGCGCGATCCTGATCTCGCCGGGCGCAAGGCGATGCAGGATCTGCTCGATCAGCGCAACGCTCTGCTCGACCTCGCGGATGCGGATCCAGACCCGGGCGTCGACATCGCCGGCCTGCAACACCGGAACCTCGAACGACAAGCCGTCGTAAGGCGCGTAAGCCAGCGTGCGCCGCGCGTCGAAATTCCGGCCCGAGGCGCGCCCGACATAGCCGCCGGCGCCGAACCTGCGCGCATACTCGGCCTTCACGGTGCCCGCGGTCACGGTGCGATCCTGTAGCGAGGCGGTGTTGTCGTAGAGCTCGATCAGGCGCGGAAACACCTTTCGGACTTCGACAAACAGCGCCCGGATCGCGGCGATGCCTTCCGGCGCAATGTCGCGCGTCACCCCGCCGGGCACGACGAGATCCATCATCAGCCGATGACCGAAGGCGGCATCTGCCGCACGCAAGGTCCGCTCGCGCAGCACGCCGGTCTGGGCATGCATCAGCGCGAACGAGGCGTCGTTGCAGATCGCGCCGATGTCGCCGAAATGATTGGCGAGCCGCTCCAATTCCGCCATCAGCGCCCGCAGATGGGTCGCGCGCGGCGGCGCCTCGACCTGCAGCGCAGCTTCAGCTGCCCGCGCAAAGGCGAAGGCGTAGGCGACCGCGCTGTCGCCGGAGGTGCGGTTGGCGAGCTTCGCGGCGGCCTCGAGGTTCGCGCCCCGCATCAGCGACTCCACGCCCTTGTGGGTGTAGCCGAGCCACTGCTCGAGACGCACGACGTACTCGCCATTGACGGTGAAGCGGAAATGCCCGGGCTCGATGGTGCCGGCATGGACCGGGCCGACCGCGACCTGATGCAGCCCCTCGCCCTCGGCAGGAAGAAAGGCATAGGCCGCGGTTTGGCGCGCGCCTCGACTGCCGAGCGGAAAGGGTCTTTCCCAGACATGATGATCGAGCCACGGCCGCAAGTCGGCCGCGCCGGTCGGCACCAGCCCGAACAGATCATGGATGGCGCGCTCCAGCCGCAGCGCCGGCGGATGGCGGACGGCAACGCTCGGGAACGAGCCGGAGCCGCAGTCATAGGAGACCACCGCGATCTCGGCCGCGGCCTCATCGAGCAGCGCCATATGCACCGCCGCGGGCTCGCCCCAGAAGCCGAGCAGCGTCAGCGTTCCTTCGGCCAATCGATCGATTGCCGTCTGCCATCCCTCGTCCGCCACGGCCGCGCGCGGCCACGGCCGGTGCGCCGGCGCAAGGCGCGTGTACGGGATATGGTCGAGGAGGCCCATCGCCGTCATCCCAACAACCTTGCGACGTTCTGGAAGCCGGTCACCAGCACCGGCGGCAGGTAGATGCCGGCCATCGCGACCAGCGCCAGATGCGTGAACATCGGCACATAGGAGGCTTCCGCCGGCGCTGTCGGGCCCTTGGGCTCGCCGAACATCACGACGCCGACCCGCAGCAAGAGCCCGCCCAGCGCGATGATGATGCCGAGCACGAGAATCACCGTCAGCCAGGGTGCCCGCGCAAACGTCGAGCTCACCACCAGGAACTCGCTCATGAAGATGCCGAGCGGCGGCAGGCCGACGATGGCGACGACGCCGAGCATCAGGCCCCATCCGAGCACCGGGTTGGTCACGGTGAGCCCGCCGATATCGGCGATCTTCTGGGTGCCCTTGACCTGTGCGATGTGGCCGACCGCGAAGAAGATCGCCGACTTGGTCAGCGAGTGCATGGTCATGTGCAGGAGCCCCGCGAAATTCGCCAGCGGCCCGCCCATGCCGAAGGCGAACACGATGATGCCCATGTGCTCGATCGAGGAATAGGCGAACATGCGCTTGATGTCGCGCCGCCGGTACAGCATCAGGGATGCGAAGATCACCGAGATCAGGCCCATCGTCACCATCAGCGGTCCCGGCGCGATGGCGCCGAGATTGGCGGCCAGCATCATCTTGAAGCGCAACAGCGCGTAGAGCGCGACGTTGAGCAGGAGCCCCGACAGCACCGCCGAGATAGGCGTCGGGCCCTCGGCATGCGCATCGGGCAGCCATGCGTGCAGCGGCGCCAGCCCGACCTTGGTGCCGTAGCCGAGCAGCAGGAACACGAAGGCGACGTTGAGCAGCGCCGGATCGAACGCGGCGGCGTTCCTGATCAGCACCGTCCACACCATGCCGTCGAGCCCCTCGCCCACCACCGGCCGCGCCGCCATGTAGACCAAAATGGTGCCGAACAGCGCCAGCGCGATGCCGACGCTGCCGAGGATGAAATACTTCCAGGCCGCCTCCAGCGCCTCGTGGGTGCGGTAGATGCCGACCATCAGGACCGTCGTCAGGGTCGCGACCTCGACCGCGACCCACATCAGGCCGATGTTGTTGGCGACCAGCGCGAGGTTCATCGCGAACATCAGGACCTGGTACATCGCGTGATAGAAGCGCAGGAAGGCCGGCGTCAACCGCCCGATCTCGATCTCGTGGTGGATGTAGCTCGCGCTGAACACCGAGGTGGTGAAGCCGACGAAGGTGGTCAGCACGATGAAGACCTTGTTGAGGTCGTCGACCAGCAGGTATTGCCCGGAGACCGGCTCGACCACGAACAGCGACACCGAGGTCAGGAAGGTCGCAAGCGCCGCCGCCGCGTTGAGCTGCGCCGCCAGCCTATAGCCAGGCAGGACCGCCAGCACCGCCGCGGAGACGGCCGGGATCAGCAGGATGGCGGAGAGCACGTCGAGCGTCATCGCCGCTCTCCCCGGAAGCGGTCGAGCGCCTGCACGTCCACGCTGTCGAAGCGCTCGCGAATGCGGAACAGGAAGATGCCGATGACGATGAAGGCGATCAGCACCGAGAAGGCGACACTGATCTCGACCACCAGCGGCATGCCCTTGGCGCCGGTCGCCGCCAGCACCAGCCCGTTCTCCAGCGACATGAAGCCTACCACCTGGCTCACGGCGTTGCGCCGCGTCACCATGACGAGGAGGCCGAGCAGCACCACCGACAGCGCGAAGGCGAGGTCCTCGCGCGCCAGCGCGTCGGCGCCCGGCGTCACCCGCAGCATCACCACCATCGACAGCGCCACCAGCGCGATGCCCGCCATCATGGTCATCCCGACGCCGATCACCTTCTCCAGCTCGCGATGAATGCCGAGCCGCGCGATGATCCGGTGCAGCGCCACCGGGATGATGATCGCCTTGAAGATCAGCGCGATCGAGGCGGTTACGTAGAGATGCGGCGCCTTCTGCACATAGGCCTGCCAGGCGACCGACAGCGCCAGCACGCTCGCATGCAGCGCATAGACGTTGAGCAGCGAATAGAGCCGGTCCTGGTAGAGCATCACGAAGCTCGCCAGCACCAGCGAGCCGGCGAGCAGATGGGCGATGTCGAACTGCAGGCTGCTCACGCTACATGCCCCCCGACACGAAGCGCAGCAGCGTGGCGAGCAACGCCAGCATCAGGGCGGCGCCGAGGAAGTCCGGAATCCGGAACACCCGCATCTTGGCGATCGACGTCTCGAACAGCGCGAGCAGGAAGCCGAACACCGTCAGCTTGCCGAGATAGAGCAGCGCGCCGAACGCCAGCCGCTCCGGTCCCACCTCGGCGGGCGCCGCGCCCCAGGGCAGGAACACGCAGGCGATCAGCGACACGTAGAGCAGGAGCTTGAGCTGCGACGACAGATCGACCAGCGCCAGATGCCTGCCGGAATATTCCAGCACCATCGCTTCATGCACCATGGTGAGTTCGAGATGGGTCGCCGGATTGTCGACGGGAATGCGGGCGTTCTCCGCCAGCGCCACGATGATCAACGCGACGAAGGCCATGCCCAGCGACACGCGCAGGCCCACGGCGTCGGATCCCATGAACTCGGCCACGTAGGACAGCTGGGTCGAGCCCGCGATCATCGCGACCGAGAACACCGTCATCAGGATGGCGGGCTCGGCGAGCGTCGCGATCATCACCTCGCGGCTGGAGCCGATGCCGCCGAACGCGGTCCCGACGTCCATGCCGGCGAGCGCCTGGAAGAAGCGGGCGCTGCCGAGCAGCGCGATGATGGCGATGAGGTCGGCGGTCCAGGAGAACAGCAGGCCGCTGCCGAAGGTCGGGACCAGCGAGGCCGCGACCCAGGTGCCCGCGAACATCAGATAGGGAATGACGCGGAACAGCCACGAGGCGTTGTGGGCCAGCACGACGTCCTTGCGCATCAGGCGGACGAGATCGCGGTAGGGCTGCAGGAGCGGCGGGCCGCGCCGGCGCAACAGCCGCGCCTTGACCTTGCGCACGAAGCCGGTGAGGAGCGGGGCGAGCAGCAGCACCAGCAGCATCTGGGCGCCCTGCAGGAGGAAGTCGCGAAGCGCGGTCATAGCGCCACCACGACGAGCAGCACGATCAGCGCCGAGAACACCAGCGTCAGATAGCGGCGGATGGTGAGGAACTGCAGGACGTTGATGCGCTCGGTCGCCCAGCCGATGACGGTCGCGATCGGGGCGTAGAGCGCCTCCCAGATCAGGTCGCGCACCACGACCGTCAGGCGCGCCGGCCGGGGTGACGACGGCGGCGGCATCTCGCCGATCTCGCGCGCTGCGAAGATGACGCTGCCGAATACGCGGCGGATCGGCTGCGAGAAGCCCGATGCGCTGTACTGGATCGCCGGATTCGGGTCGGGAAAGCCGCAATCCCAGGCCGGCGCCCGGCGCACCCGGTCGGACGCCAGGCGATGGATGGCGGAGGCGGCCGCCGTGCCGCTCAGGGCGACGAACAGGAATACCAGAAGTCCGTTGTAGGAGCTGCGGCTTTCCGCGATCGGCACGATCGTCAGCCACTCGAGCCCGGTCTGGTGCGGCATGACGTTGCCGACCATGGCGTGGCTCACCGGCGCCAGCGCATCGATCAAGAGGCCCGGAACGATTCCGGCAAGGAGGCAAAGCGCGGCGAGCGCGAACATTGCCGCGAGCGAGAAGCGGTCGGTCTCGTGGGCGGAGGCCGCGACGTCGGAACGCGGCCGGCCGAGAAAGCTGACCCCGTAGAGCCTGACGAAGCAGGCCGCGGCGAAGGCTGCGGCGAGCGCCAGGAGGCCGCCGACCGCTGGGATGATCAGCTTCAATCCCCAGGACGGCAGTTGCGGCGAGAGCAGGATGGCCTGGAAGGTCAGCCATTCCGAGACGAAGCCGTTGAACGGCGGCAGTGCCGAGATCGCGACGCAGCCGACCAGCACGGCGAAGGCCGTCTTCGGCATGCGGTGGATCAGCCCGCCGAGCTTTTCCATGTCGCGCTCGCCGGTCGATCCCAGCACGGCGCCGGCGCCGAAGAACAACAGGCTCTTGAACAGCGCGTGATTGAAGACGTGCAGCATCGCCGCGGTGAAGGCGAGGGCCGCGACCCAGTCGAGTCCCTCCGCCTTGAAGGCGAGCGCAAGCCCGAGCCCGGTGAAGACGATGCCGATGTTCTCGATGGTCGAATAGGCGAGCACGCGCTTGATGTCGCGCTGCATCAGCGCATAGAGCACGCCGAGCGTCGCGGTCGGGCCGCCGACCAGCAGCACCACCATGCTCCACCACCACACCGGCTCCGGCAAGAGATCGAACACGATGCGCACGAAGCCGTAGACCGCAACCTTGGTCATCACGCCGCTCATCAGCCCGGAGACGTGGCTGGGCGCGGCCGGATGGGCGAGCGGCAGCCAGGCATGCAGCGGCACGAGGCCCACCTTCGAGCCGGCGCCGAGCAAGACGAGGATCACGACCACGCCTGCCGCGGCCGCGGAGGGATGCGCGGCGCGGATGGCGTCGAAATCGTAGCCGGCGCCATTGGCGAGCACGCCGAAGGCGAGCAGCAGCGCCAGCGTGCCGAAACTCGCCATCAGCAGGTAGACATAGCCGGCGCGGACATTCTCGCTGTCGCGATGATGCGACACCACCAGCGCCCAGGAGGTCAGCGACATGAACTCCCAGGCCACCAGAAAGCTGAAGGCGTCGTTGGCGAGCACGACCGTGTTCATGCCGGCAAGATAGGCCGGATAGAACGGCAGCACGCGGCCGGGGGATTCTTCATGGCTGCCATAGCCGAGCGCGAACAGGCTCGCGGCGGCGCCGCCGAGATTGACCACGACGAGGAAGAAGGCCGACAACGCGTCGAGCCGGAAATGCGCGCCGAGCCACGGCAGCCCGACCGGCAGCGTCGCGGTCGACGGGGGATGCGCGGGATCGAGCAGATGCAGCGCGCCGGTCACGCACAGGGTCATCGTGACGATCAGGCAGGCGGCATAGAGAACGAAGGAGCCGCGCGGGCGCGTCGACAGCGCGATGCCCGCCGGCGCCAGCGCCAGCAGGACCGCCACCGACCATAGCGCCACCGCGATCATGGCCGCTCCCGCGAGATGGTTGGCAAAATGGTTGGCAAGCGCCTCGCCATCGCTAGGCGCCCGCTGCCGGAGGCGGCGACTTCAGGCGCACGCCGCGGCCGCCGCCGCTCGATGCCGTGCCCTCCCCGATCAACTCGATGCCGGCGGCGCCGAGCGCCTCCACCAGCTTCATCAGCGAGTCGACATTGCCGCGGATGACGCCCTCGGAGCCTTCCATGCGCTGGATCGTCGGCAGCGACAGCGTGCAGCGCTGCGCGAGCTCGCGCTGGTCGATACCCAACAGAGCACGAGCGGCCCGAAGCTGCGCGGCGGTGATCACGGGATGAACTCTCCGTGGCAGTGGCGATGGTCGATCTGATAAGGATAGAACATGGAATATGATGTTTCAAGCATCATTTCATACATGCAATGCGTCATTCGCGATACGGGACACGCCGTTGAAGCGGGCCGACCGCAAACGCAGGCGCGTTCCCGCCCCCCTGCGGGCAGGTAGCGCAGCACACCGTGCCGCGACCGGATGTCAAAACTCGTTGGCGATCTTCGAAAGCATCGCGATCAGCGCCTCGCGATTGGCGGTGCCCAGCACGTCGTTCAGCCGCGCCTCATGCTTGCTGGCGACGAGCTTCTTGGCCCGCGTCAGCACCGCCTTGCCCTTGTCGGTGAGCACCAGGATGTGCGAGCGGCGGTCATTGGTGGAGCGGATCCGCGCGCAGAGGTCGCGGCTCTCCAGGTTGTCCAGCATCGCCACGAAATTCGGCCTGAGGATGCCGAGCGTGGAGGCGATCTCGGTCTGATTCCGCCCCGGGTTCTTCTCGACCAGCAACAGCACGGAAAACTGCGCCGGGGTGAGCTGCAGCGAGGCGACGCAGCGCAGGAAGTTCTCGAACACCCTGAGCTGGGCGCGCTTGAGCACGAAGCCGAGATGCTCGGAGAGTTCGCCGAGCTGCAATGCCTCGGGCGGGGCGTCCGCCGCATCCCTGCGGGCCCTGGTCGCGCCCGCGGACTTCCCGGCGGCTTTGGAAACGGTCATCGCCTGGTGCTCGCAATCCCGCTAAATTCGGGCCGGGTCGCCCGTCTCGCCCTTGAGATTATATTTGATAATTGTTATTGACCATATCAAATAACGCCAGCGACTTTCAACGGCTGTGAACGGACCATCCACCGCAACCGCGGCGCCGGTCCGGATCGCGAGGGGGAGCGTCCGGTCTTGAACACCACCATCATGCTGTTCCTCATCCAGGACGGCATCACCAATGGCGCGATCTACGCGCTGCTCGGTCTGGCCCTGGTGCTGGTATTCGCCGTCACCCGCGTCATCCTGATTCCGCAGGGCGAGTTCGTCACCTACGGCGCGCTGACCTATGCCTCGCTCGCCTCCGGGCAGATGCCGGGCACGGCCAAGCTGGCGCTCGCCATGGGCGTCGTCGCCTTCGCCCTCGACGTCTTCGCCGGCCGCAAGTCGCTGCACGTCCGGCTGATCGCGCGCAGCTTCCTCGCCAATATCGTGCTGCCCGGCATCGTGCTGGCGCTGACGCTGTATTTCGTCGCGCAAAAGCCGCCGGTCGCCGTCTCGATCGCGCTGTCGCTCGTGATCGTCGCGATGATCGGCCTGTCGCTCTACCGCATCGTGTTCCAGCCGCTGGCGCACACCTCGGTGCTGGTACTGCTGATCGCCTCGGTCGGCTGCCATCTGGCGCTGCAGGGACTGGGGCTGCTGTTCTTCGGCGCCGAGGGCCAGCGCGGACCGGCGGTGCTGTCGACGGCGTTCACCGCCGGAAGCTTGCGCTTCACCGGCCAGAGCATCACGGTCTACGGCATCACGATCGCCTTCATCGTCGGGCTCTGGCTATTCTTCGGATGGACGCTGTACGGCAAGGCGCTGCGCGCCACCGCGGTCAACCGGCTCGGCGCGCGGCTCGCCGGCATCCGCACCACGCTGTCGGGGCAGATCGCCTTCCTGCTGGCATCCGTGATCGGCGCGCTGTCGGGCATCCTGATCGTGCCGATCACGACGCTCTATTACGACACCGGCTTCCTGATCGGGATCAAAGGTTTCATCGCCGCGATCATCGGCGGGCTGGTCAGCTATCCCCTGACCGCGATCGCAGCACTCGTGGTCGGAACGGTGGAAGCGTTCTCGTCCTTCTATGCCAGCAACTACAAGGAGGTCATCGTCTTCATGCTGCTGATCCCCGTGCTGCTGCTGCGCTCGCTCGCAGCGCCCGCGGTCGAGGAAGAGAAGGACTGAGGCTGAGATGAACGACCGGCTTCCCATTCTTTTCTTCGCGCTCGTCATGGCGGCGATCCCGTTCATCCCGGGCATGCCGCCGTTCTGGATCGTGCTCCTGGACAATATCGGCCTCGCCGCGCTGGTGGCGATGGGGCTCGTGCTGCTGACCGGCGTCGGCGGCCTCACCTCGTTCGGACAGGCAGCCTTCGTCGGCTTCGGCGCCTACACCACCGCCGTGCTGTCGGCGACCTACGGGGTCTCGCCCTGGCTGACCTTGCCGCTGTCGCTGATCGTCAGCGGCGTCTTCGCCGTGCTGCTCGGCCTGATCACGGTGCGGCTGTCCGGCCACTATCTGCCGCTCGGCACACTCGCCTGGGGGCTCGGCCTGTTCTACCTCTTCAGCAAGCTCGAGTTCCTGGGGCGCAATGACGGCATCTCGGCGATCCCGCCGTTGTCGATCGGCGGCTATCGGATGCTCGATCCCGCCTCGATCTATTTCGCGATCTGGGTCGCGGTCGTGCTCTCGGCGCTGCTGACCGTGAACCTCCTGGATTCTCGCACCGGCCGCGCCATCCGCGCGCTGCGGCGCGGGCACATCGCGGCCGAAGCCTTCGGCGTGCACACGCCGCGCGCAAAGCTCCTGGTGTTCATCCATGCGGCGGTGCTGGCCGGGCTCTCCGGCTGGCTCTACGCGCATCTGCAGCGCGCGGTGAATCCGACGCCGTTCGGCGCCCAGGCCGGCATCGAATATCTGTTCATCGCGGTGGTCGGGGGCGCCGGCTATGTCTGGGGCGGTGTGCTGGGCGCGGCCATCGTCGTCATCCTGAAGGAGGTGCTGCAGAGCTATTTGCCGCTGATCCTGCACGGTTCGGGACAGCTCGAGACGATCGTGTTCGGCATCATGCTGGTGGCGCTGCTGCAGCTCGCGCCCGCCGGCGTCTGGCCCTGGCTGACGTCCCTGCTGCCGCTGCGGACGAACGGCAAGGCACCGGACACCTCGCTGCTGCTGCCGGCCCGCATCCGCGCCGCCGGCGCGTCCGAGGTGCTGCTGCAGGTCGACAAGGCGCGCAAACAGTTCGGCGGCGTCATCGCGGTCAACAACGTCTCCTTCGACGTGCAGACCCGCGAGATCGTCGCCCTGATCGGGCCGAACGGCGCGGGCAAGAGCACCACCTTCAACCTGATCACCGGCGTGCTGACGGCAACCGCGGGATCGATCTCCGTGCTCGGCAGGAAGGTCGACAACGCCCCGCCGCAGGAGATCGTCAAGCTCGGCATTTCCCGCACCTTCCAACACGTCAAGCTGGTGCCCGACATGACCGTGCTGGAGAACGTCGCCATCGGCGCACATCTGCGCGGCCAGTCAGGCCCGATCGCCTCGATGCTGCGGCTCGACCGTGCCGACGAGGCGCGGTTGCTCGCGGAAGCCGCGCGCCAGATCGAGCGCGTCGGGCTCGCCGACCAGATGCACCAGCTCGCCGGCTCGCTGTCGCTCGGCCAGCAGCGCATCGTCGAAATCGCGCGCGCACTGTGCGTCGATCCGATGCTGCTGTTGCTCGACGAGCCGGCCGCCGGGCTGCGCCACATGGAGAAGCAGCGGCTCGCCGCGCTGCTCCGGCAATTGCGCGACGGCGGCATGTCGGTGCTGCTGGTCGAGCACGACATGGGTTTCGTGATGGACCTCGCCGACCGCGTCGTGGTGCTGGATTTCGGCACCAAGATCGCCGAAGGCACCCCGGCGACCATCAAGAGCAATCCCGAAGTGATCAAGGCCTATCTCGGAGTAGCGGCATGAGCGCGCTTCTCGCCGTCACGGACGCGCACGTCGCCTACGGCAAGGTCGAGGCGGTCCGCTCGGTCTCGCTCGAGGTCGGCGCGAACGAGATCGTCACCATCATCGGCGCCAACGGCGCCGGCAAGACCACGCTGCTCTCCGCGATCATGGGCATTTTGCCGCTGAAGGGCCGCGTCGCCTTCGCCGGGCAGGATCTCGCGCGACTCGACATCGAGGACCGCGTCGCGCGGGGCCTCGGTCTCGTGCCGGAACACCGCGAGTTGTTCGTGACCATGAATGTCGAGGACAATCTCGAGCTCGGCGCCTTCCGCGTCGAGAAGGCGAGGGCGAAGGCCTCGATGGAGCGCGTCTACACGCTGTTTCCGCGGCTGAAGGAGCGGCGCAAGCAGCTTGCCGGCACGCTGTCCGGCGGCGAGCAGCAGATGCTGGCGATGGGCCGCGCCCTGATGGGCGCGCCGAAACTTCTGATGCTTGACGAGCCGAGTCTGGGGCTCGCGCCGATCATCGTCGCCGACATCTTCCGCATCGTCACCGAGCTCCGCGCCGCCGGCGTCTCCGTGCTGCTCGTCGAGCAGAACGCGCAGGCCGCGCTCAAGATCGCCGACCACGCCTACGTGATGGAGCTCGGCGAGTTCGTGCTCAAGGGCCCGGCCGCCGAGATCGCCGCCAACGAGCGCGTCGCCGCGAGCTATCTCGGCTTCCAGCACGAAGCCGCGAGCGCACTGTAGTTTCTTCTCCCTCTCCCCGCCTGCGGGCCGCAAGCGGGGAGAGGTGAGGGCCTAATCCACCGCCCGCCCCTTCAGCGCCGCCACCTCCGCTTCCAGCTCGGCGATCCGCGCGTCGCGGGCGGCGAGCGCGGCGGCGACGGCGGCGGCGTCGAATCTTTGCGGGATGTGCTGCGGGCAGTTGGTGTCCCAGGCGGATATGCCGAACAGGATGACCTGCTCGGCACGGGCCCGGTAGCCCTTCGGCATCAGCGACTGTGTCAGCGCCGAATCGTCTTCGACCACCCGCGCCTCACCCCATATCTTCACGCGACGGCGATGGGCATAGTCCATCACGAAGATGTAGGCCTTGGGGTTCTCCGACAGGTTGCCCTGCGTGATGTACTGCCGGTTTCCGCTGTAATCGGCAAAGGCCAGCGTGTGCCGGTCCAGCACCTGCAAGAAGCCCTTCGGCCCGCCGCGGTGCTGGACATAAGGCTGACCGTCCGCCGAGGCGGTGGCGAGGTAGAAGCTCGTGGCGTCGGCGAGGAACGCGGCAAGATTCTCGTCGACCTCGGTGCGCCAGTTGCGCCCTTCATAGGCCTCGCGCGACCCCTTGCGCGCCTGGATCGATTTGATCGCCGGGGTGAAGGCGACATCCCCGGCCGTCGCAACCTGTGCCGAATCCATCGGACCATCTCCAGTTCGGACCCATGCGCTCAAGATGGGCCTCCCTGACGGCCAGAACAATCGTGCCCCGGATGCTGCACAGCGCGCTGCTGTTGCAGCGTGATGCGCTGCTGATCCGGGGCCCATCCACTGGCAAACCGGGGTCCCGGCTCTGCGGCGCAACGTTGGACGTTACACCGCGTCCGGGACACGAGCGCTCAGACCTTCTTCAGCACCGTGCGGAAGGTGCCGGCACGAACGTTCATTGCTCGAAGATCCGGAAAATCGCCGTCGCGGTCACCAGCAGCTTGTCGCCACAAAATGCTTCCGCGTCGACGAAGGCGAAGGTCCGGGTGAGTTTCTTCATGGTCGCGCGGCCTCCGACCCAGGCGCCGGGCGGCACGGTGGCGATGAAGCGGCTGTCGAGCGAAACGGTGGCGCAGGGACGCTTGGCCTCGTGCACCACGGCGTGACCGAGGATGGTGTCCAGGAACGTCAGCACCGCGCCGCCGTGCAGCACGCCGTTCGGGTTGCCATGGCGGTCATCGGTCTGGAAGCCGAACTCGAACCCGCCCTCCGGATTCTGGCGCCAGAAATATGGGCCGTTGTGGCCGATGAACCCGTCGGTGATCCCGAACGGCTGAAAGTCCGGCGGCGGCTGATCGGTCATTCTCGTTCCCCGGCAGCGTTTCCCTGAGGAAGGCGATTGCCACATCGCCACCTGCGAGACAATGGCGCGTTCACTCCTTCTTCGGCACGACACGGAAGATGGTCACGAACGACGTCGTCCAGCCGGTCGCCTGCGCGCAGCTATAGACGTTGCCGCCATTGAACCCGATCGACACGACGGATTCACCGCCTACGAAGTTTTGAACGGAGCTTGTGCGGACGTTCGACATGCGCACCCCTGCGCCGGTTACGCAGGGGTGACCGGCGCTGACGTCTCGCAGGGCCCAACGGTCCGAACTTCAGACTTTTGTCGCAATCCCGATCCGGCGGGGTGCCGGCTCGCTTGTCGCCATCATCGGCACGCGATAATGACGAGCTACGACGTTTGGGCAGACGCGAGCGTGCTCTGCCGCACCGCGACAAACCGGGCAACCGGGGCCGCCGGTAATCGACGCGGGCGCGCCTGTTCCGGCTTGAACAGACGCCCCAACTATATGACAAGTTAACTAACGAGACCGGGTCGACGAAGCCCGCGCTCACACACAAGAGGGAGAGACGTCGATGAGGAAAGCGTGGTTGGCGTTGCTGGTGGCAGCCAGCGTGACGCCTGCGTTCGGACAGGACAAGACCTTCGAGCTGAAGATCTCGCACTGGGTGCCGGCCTCGCATCCGCTGCAGAAATCGCTGGAGGACTGGGCGGCCGCGGTGGAGAAGGACTCCGGCGGCACCATCAAGGGCAAGGTGTTTCCGGCCCAGCAGCTCGGCAAGGCCTTCGACCATTACGACATGGCGCGCGACGGCATCGCCGATGTCACCTACGTCAATCCGGGCTACCAGCCCGGCCGCTTCCCGATCATCGGCGCCGGCGAGCTGCCGTTCCTGATCTCGGACGCCAAGGGCGGCTCGATGGGGCTCGACGCGTGGTATCGGAAGTATGCCGAGAAGGAGATGAAGGACGTCAAGTACTGCCTCGCCTTCGTCCACTCGCCCTCCTCCTTCCACTCCCGCACCAAGAAGATCGTGGTGCCCGAGGACGTGAAGGGCATGAAGATTCGACCCGCCCACGCCACCATGGCGAACTTCGTCACCTCGCTCGGCGGCACCAACGTCCAGTCGAGCGCGCCCGAAGTACGCGACATCATCGAACGCGGCGTCGCCGACGCCGTCACCTTCCCCTGGGGCTCGCTGGTGCTGTTCGGCATCGACAAGGTGACCAAGTATCACATGGACGCGCCGCTCTACGTCACGACCTTCGTCTTCGTGATGAACAAGGACAAGTACAACCAGATGTCCGACAAGCAGAAGGCGGCGATCGACAAGAACTGCTCGACCGAGATGGCCGGCGTGGTCGGCGAGCACTGGGGCAAGTTCGAGGATGCCGGCGTCGACAAGGTGAAGGCGGAAGAAGGCCACGAGGTCTACAAGCTGACGGGCGAGCAGACTGCGGCGTGGAAGAAGGCGGCCGAGCCGCTGGTCAAGACCTGGGCCGACGGCGTCAAGAAGACCGGCGCCGATCCCGATGCCGCGATGACCGAGCTGAAGGCCGCGCTGAAGAAATACAACGCGCTCGCCGAATAGCTTTTCCCCCTCTCCCCGCTTGCGGGGAGAGGGGGAGCCTCCGCGAGGGCGGTGACAGTCGGATTCGCGGAGGCTCCCCCTCATCCGGAATTCAAGCTGCGCTTGAATTCCGACCTCTCCCCGCAAGCGGGGCGAGGTGGACCGAATACGCGGCCGGCTGGTCGCTCCACAATCATCAAACCGCAGGACTCCCCACCCATGAAGCGCGCCTGGATGGACCGCTTTATCGACACCATCGAATGGATCGCGGCCGGCTTCGTCGGCATCGTCGCGCTCGACATCTTCCTGTCGGTCCTGCTGCGCAACACGCTGAACTACTCGATCCCCGATTCCTTCGACATCGGCCGCATGCTCTTGGGCATCCTGATCTTCTGGGGCATCGCCGCGACCAGCTACCGCGGCACCCACATCACGGTCGACCTGATCTGGGGCAATGTCGGGCCGCGCTACCAGCGCTGGATCGACGTGTTCGCCACGCTCGTGCTGCTGTTCGTCGTCACCGTGCAGACTTGGACGCTGTTCGACAAGGTGCGCGGCACCTATAACGACAACGTGCAGACCTTCGATCTGCACATGCCGACCTGGCCGTTCTTCCTGATCGCCTGGATCGGCGACGTCTCCGCGGTGCTCCTGATCGCGATCCGCACCTACCGGCTGATCTTCCATCCCGAAGACATGCACGACCCGAAATTCAAGGCGACGGAGTAGTCATGAGCACCGATGCCGTCGCCGTACTCGGCTTCGTTTCCCTGTTCGTCCTGATGCTGCTGCGCGTGCCCGTCGGCATGGCCATGGGCCTCGTCGGCGTTTCCGGCTTCTCCTATCTCGTCGGTGCCACGCCGGCGCTGAAGCTGGTCGGCCAGACCTCGATGCGCACGGTCACCGACTACACCTTCGGCGTCATTCCGATGTTCCTGCTGATGGGCGCGTTCGTCAGCAATTCCGGCATGAGCCGCGAATTGTTCCGCGCCGCCAACGGCTTCGTCGGCCATATGCGCGGCGGACTCGGCATCGCCACCGTCGGCGCCTGCGGCGGTTTCGCCGCGATCTGCGGCTCCTCCGTCGCGACGGCCGCGACATTCTCCGCCGTCGCCTATCCCGAGATGCGCCGCTTCGGCTATCCGCAGTCCTTCGCCACCGGCGTGATCGCGGCGGGCGGCACGCTGGGAGCGATGCTGCCGCCCTCCACCGTGCTGGCGGTCTACGGCATCATCACCGAACAGGACATCGGAAAGCTCTTCATCGCCGGCATCATCCCGGGCCTCCTGGCGATGACCATGTACATGATCACGATCGCGCTGATCGGCTACATCAGCCCCGACTTCCTGCCCAAGGGCAAGAAGCTGCCGTGGCGCGAGCGCTTCGCCGGCTTGAAGGACATCTGGGCGCCGGTGCTGCTGTTCATCTTCGTGATCGGCGGCCTCTACGGGCTGCCCTTCCTGCCGCGCTTCACGCCGACGGAAGCAGGCGGCGTCGGCGCCACCGGCGCCTTCATCATCGGCGTGCTCACCGGCCGGCTCGATCGCGAGAAGATACTGATGTCGCTGCTGCAGGCGACGCGCACCGCTGCCGCGGTGTTCACCGTTCTGATCGGCGCGCTGATCTTCGGCTATTTCCTCACGGTGACGCAGACCCCGCAGAAGGTGACGGAATTCCTCACCGGGCTGGGCCTGGGCAGCTACGGCGTGCTGGCGCTGATCATGGTGATGTATCTCGTGCTCGGCTGCCTGATGGACGCCATGGCGATGATCATCCTCACCGTGCCGATCATCTTCCCCGTCATCAGCCATCTCGGCTTCGATCCAATCTGGTTCGGCGTCATCATCGTGATGACGGTCGAACTCGGCCTGATCCATCCGCCCGTCGGCATGAACGTCTTCGTCATCAAGAGCGTGGTGAAGGACGTCTCCTTCGCCACCATCTTCAAGGGCGTGCTGCCCTTCGTGGCCACCGACCTCGTCCGCCTGGTGATCCTGATCGCCTTCCCGCTGCTGGCGACCTGGCTGCCCGCACGCATGATGGCGCATTAGAGGTGCCGCAATGACGACCCCCGTCCTCGAAACGAGATACGTCTTCACCATCACCGCGAGGATCGGCGATGTCGTCACGGCCGGCGAGACCGGCACCGGCGTCCGCCGCATCATCCCGATC
>NZ_JAGWUA010000270.1 GCF_028868675.1 Bradyrhizobium sp. | reverse complement strand
AGATAGGCGATCTTGCAGCCGGCCTTCTCGTAGACCTTGGCGACCTCGACGTCGTCGTCCTGCGCGCCCTTCTTGCCGAATGCCTCGAGTTCCTGGCCGACGTTGAGGAGGATGTCCTGGTGGTTCTTCGGCAGCTTGTCGAAGATCGCCTTCGACATCATCAGCGGCTCGAGCATGAACCAGTAGGAGGCGCGCCCGCCCGAGGTCAGCGCCTTGGAGACTTCCTCGAGGCGGAACGAGATCAGGCTGGTGGAGGAGGTGATGCCGGCATCGCAGGCACCGGTCTGCATCGCCGCGTAGATCTCGTTCGACGGCACCGACAGCACGGAAGCGCCCGCGGTCTGCAGCACCATGTCCATCTCGCGCGAGCCGCCGCGCACCTTCATGCCCTTGGCGTCCTCGGGCGCGACGATCGGCTTGGAGCGGCTGGCGACGCCGCCGGCCTGCCAGACCCAGGTCAGAAGGATGATGCCCTTGTCGGCCAGGAAATCGGAGAGCGCCTTGCCGACCGGCTCCTTCTTCCAGCGCAGGCCCTGCTCGTAGGTCGTCACCAGGCCCGGCATCAGGCCGATATTGGTTTCCGGCAACTCGCCGCCGGCATAGGGCATCGGATAGAGGCTGATGTCGAGCGCGCCCTTGCGCATCGCGGAGAACTGCGCGTTGGTCTTGATCAGCGAGGAGTTCGGATAGATCTCGGCGGCGAGGTCGCCGTTGCTGCGTTTGGCGATTTCGGCTGCGAACATGCGGCAGAGACGATCGCGGAAGTCGCCCTTGTCGATCGTGCCGCCCGGGAACTGGTGCGAGATCTTGAGCGTGGTTGCGGCATGCGCGGTGCCGGTGCCGAGGCGCAGGATTGCCGGCGCAGCGACGGCTGTCGCGAGAAGGTGACGGCGCGTGAACATGGATTTGATCCCCTTGGACTGTTCTTGGTTGATGTAATCGGGTCTTGAGGCCGGCTCGAGCCCATCCTAGCCGGTCCGTCAGCCGATCTTCTCTCATCTGATAGTTCGAGACCGAATGCGGCGGCAAGTCGCGGTCATGCTGCGCCGCACACTCTCGGGTCGTCCGGGCGCACTAACGCGGCTCACGCGGGCGAAATTGTGTCAAACGGCGCGAAGAAGTGCACTCCGGTCGGCAAAAAAACGCCGTCTGCGGCGTAACAAGGACGGCCGGCGAAGCGTCGAGCAGGGATAGCGGCATCCGTCGCTGGATCACACCATCCCGAAGGGAAGATGAATCATGACCATTCGCACCCGCATCGCGCTCGGACTCTCGGCTGCCGCTGTCTCGCTCAGCCTAGCGCTGGCGCCTGCCGCCTTCGCCCAGGACAAGATGAGCAAGGACGACGGCATGAAGAAGGACACGATGTCCAAGGACGGCATGAAGAAGGATGCGATGTCCAAGGACGATGGCATGATGAAGAAGGATGCCATGCCCAAGGACGCCATGAAGGACGGCATGAAGAAAGACGACGGCATGATGAAGAAGAATTGACCCGCCGCCCCGCCGTTCGTCATCGTCATCAGTCCGCGTTCACGCGGCCATGACGACATCTTGATGAGCTACTTCTTCTTGCCCTTGGCCTTGCGGGCGGCGTAGCGCGCGTCGCGTTTTGCCTTTTGTTCGGCCTCGAAGGCGGCGAGCCGCTCGGCTTCCTCTTCCTTCTCGCGTGCGATCCGCGCGGCCTCGAGCGCCGCAGCTTCTTGCTCGCGGCGCTTCTGCTCGGCCTTTTCAGCGTCGCGGGCGGCCTTCGTCTCCGCCTTTCGCGCCGCTGCCGCTTCGCGCTCGGCGCGCCGTGCCGCGACGGTGGGGTCGTCCGGTCCCGGCGCTGCCTTGAACTTGTTCAAAAGATTCTGCCGCGCTTGCAGCGCCGCCTTTTGCCGGTCTGCGAAGCCGGGTTCCTTGAAGCCACTCATCGAACGAGCCTTGTCTTCTTCACTTTCAATACTAGATCGGGTTGCCATTGGTCCGGCGGGCTCGCGCAAGGCGCGCGCGCCGCGCGGCGACCAAGCGTGTACATCGCCTGATGTCCGCAGGCCACCCATATTCGTAGCCGGCAGGCCATCGAAAGAAATACGTGTCGCGCGATCTCGGGGCAGCCAATCCTCCTGGCCGCGAAAAACTGCCGAATTGTGATTGTCCTCACAAGGAAGCAGGGGCGCGACGACTAGAATCCGCAGCCAAATGATGGAGCAACGGCCATGACTTTTTCCCGGCTGAGCCTGAGAGCGGCTGCGATCACCGCGATGGCGGTGATCCTGGCCGGCGCGGCGGTCGGCCTAGCGCGCCCGCGACCGATCGAGAATGCCGTTCTGGGCGCCGACTGGCAGTGCACCCGCACCGCTCTTGTGGTGACGACTTGCGCGCTGCGCCCGCAGCAGCAGGCAGTCCCCGCGGTCGAGACCTCGCGCAAGGAGTCCGTCCGCCCGCCCAAGGTCTGAGCGCAAGGTCTGAGCAAGTTGTGACGCCGCGCCGCAGAGGTGATACAGGCGCAGGCCTGCGTCACCAACCTGCGACGACGATTCGGCGGCTCGAGCGATGTCCACCCCCGAACCTGGCGGCGACCGCCGCGGCGCGATTGCCGGGCTGATCATTGCAGCGGCGATCCTGGCGGTCGGGCTGTGGCTTGCCCGGGATTTGACCGCGGCCAGCAAGATGCAGGATTGCCTGATGTCGGGGCGAACCAATTGCAACATCATCGAGCCGGCGCGCTAACCGGCCGCGCGGCGGGCGCGGACGAAAAATTGCCGTGATCTTAAACATTTGTAACGGGACATCGCTGACAAAGCAGGTCAGCTACGCTGGGCGGCCTCGATCGCGCGCAGGAAGATCCCCGTTGCGGCGGTTCGGCGTGCCGCCGGCGAGCGATGATACGGATGATGTGAGGGGTAGGCCAGCATGAGCGCGTCCAGCCGCGTGACGATCGTTGTTCCATTGATTTCGGCCCTGTCGTTGGTCGCGCTGTCGGCGCACGCGGAGGAAAAGGGTGGCCAGCCGCCGGGTGCCGCCCAGCAGGGCGCTCAGCCGCAAACCAACGCACCCGTATCCCATACCGTGCGCCGGCCGCCTCCGCAGGCCGTTCGCACCGCGCCGCCCCAGGGACGCCATGTGGCGCATGGACCCGTGCCGGCGCGCGACTACGGCGGACGGGCCTATCGCGGCCACGTCGCCTGGGAAGGCGGACGCTGGCGCCACGAGACCCGCAACGGCCGCTATGGCTGGTGGTGGGACGTTGGTGGCGCCTGGTATTATTATCCGGAGCGGATGGCGGGGCCGCCCGCCTACGTCTCCGAAGAGTATATCGACGACGCATCGGTGGCCTACGCGCCGCCGCCGGCTTACGCCCCGCCACCGCCGCCGCCTGTACCGGCCGATCCCGGCGCGAGCGCGATCGGCGGCGCCATCGTGGGCGGCCTTCTCGGCGGGCTGATCTCCGGCAACGCGACGGGAGCCGCCGCCGGCATGGTGGTTGGCGGCGCCACCGGTGCCATTGCCGGCGCCACCGCCGCCTCGCGGCCGGGCTATTACTGGTCGCAGGGTGTTTGCTACTACCGCTATCCGAGCGGCCAGTACGTGCAGGCCGATCCCCGGGCGTGCTACTGAGCCATTCGAGCAAATGATGGATATGACGAGGCGGGCCGCATCATCTTGCAGGCCGCTGCGCGGATCGTGTCATCGCATGGACCCGACTTGTTCGCCGGCGCGATGCAAAAGGAAGCTTCCGCCGCCGCGGAAGAGATCCATGACCTGCGGACCTCTTGACAGGAGGTCTCTCGTTTGACGCCCAACCCAGGCCTTTACATGCCGTAGAAAATCTTGATTTCCCACAGCATGACGACGATGGCGGCGATCAGCGTAGCCACCGTCAAGGCACTCTCCAAGGAAGCAACTCTCATCGGGTACTCCTGCTTCCCAGCCCCATCGACGGCGTAGTTGATTCGCCGACTCCCGGGCAATCGCACGGTCGTCCGCCCCGGATTTTCGCAGGAAGGCTGTGGTTTGCGGGACACAAAACGCCGGGTGGACGATTTGCAACCTCATGTTGATCTCGCTCAAGGCGGCCGCCATTCGCATCCGTAGCCTGACAACGGCAGGCCAGGGAGCAGTTGCATGGGCAAGCGCCTCATCACCACGATCGTGACTTCGACCCTGGCTCTGGTTGCAGCGAGCGGCGCCGCTTTCGCGGACGTCGTCGCGCGCTATGAGTGCACCATCATCGGAACGAACAGTCCGGAACCCGTCGGCGACCGCGAGGGCCATGCGCTCGTGGCTTCGCAATTTACCTGCGTCGCGGTCGACGGCCTGCTCAAGGGCGCGGCCCTCACGGGACTGAACACGACCGAGTGGGACGGTGCGCGGGGACCTATCTGTTGTCCGGCGGTGTTCACCGCGCCCCCGGAGGGACGGTGGTCACTCAGGTTCTGGAAGGCACGGGAACCCTCGTCATGAAGGACGGCAAGCCTGTGGGGGTCGCAGGCTCCGGCACCGTCGCCGTCAAATTCGCATCGGGCGCGTTCGCCGCGCTGTCGGGAAAGACCATCAAGTTGATCGTGAAGCCGGCCGGTCCCAATCGGTTCGAGCAGGAACTCACGGACTGACGGTCGACGCGGGCCGCCGCCTCGGCGTCGCACAGTTCCTTGCAAACCTAGCGCGTCTTCGCTGGAGGCCGTGGCGCACATGAATGTATTTTCCCGCTCCACCGCGATGGGGCTGGGGGCTGAAAATCGCGGTGGAGCGGTAGCCGAAGATCCAGACTGTGTTTGGGCCGACGGCGACGCATCGTACGGTTGCGATTCGGGCGTGTTGGCGGCCGATGCGCGGCGCGATTGGGCCGGATTGCGGGCGCTGCGCGCCACGAATGCGCCGATGGCCTTCGACGCTGCTAATCAGCGTGAACGGGCTGAAGCTTCTTGATCTCGTTGAGGCGTGCCCGGCAATATGCCCGGTAGAGGATGTTGAATAAGGACCACATGCTGCGACCCCGATGGTTCGGCTGTTGGCAGCATCTTAGGCGTTCGCCGTCGGCGCGCTTGTGATCGGGATCACAGAGTCGGTGGGTTTGTCGCCGGCGGCCATCGGGAAGGGGGCATCGCTGGACCGCTCAGAA
>NZ_JAGWUA010000269.1 GCF_028868675.1 Bradyrhizobium sp. | reverse complement strand
CGATCGATCCTGGTACGGAAGGGTTCTGGTCGAGCGTATCGAGGGCTTCTGCTCCGGCTCCGACTGGATGAGGGCCTACAGCGAGATCAACGATTTCGAGGAGTCGATGATCCGCCACGATATCGTGGTCGCCAAGTTCTGGCTGGCCATCAGCAAGGACGAGCAGTACCGGCGCTTCAAGCAGCGCGAGCAGGTCGCCTTCAAGCGCTTCAAGATCACCAGGGAAGACTGGCGCAACCGCAAGAAGTGGCCGGAATACGAAGTCGCGGTCTGCGACATGGTGGATCGCACCTCGACCGCAGTTGCGCCGTGGACCCTGGTCGAGGCGAACAACAAGCATTTTGCCAGGGTCAAGGTCCTGAAGACCCTTTGCCTGGCGATCGAATCGAAGCTGGAATCGCTGCCGAAGCCGGACAAGAAACGGCGGTAGCGTCACGCGCGCGCTGCGCCGGCGCAATGGCAACGGGGCGGCCATTTCCGCGATGGCCGCCCCGCTCCGTTCTGCCATGTCGGCAGGATTGCCGGCGCTTTACCGTCCGGACGCTGCTTCCTGCTTGGTCTCCAGGTTCATGATCTGGACACGGCGGTTTTCCGCGGCGTACGGATCGGCCTTGTTCTTTAGCTGCTCCTTGCCGTAGCCCGCCGACACCAGCGTATCGTCGCTGATCTGGAAGCGGCGGACGAGGAAGTCCTTGACCGCCCGGGCCCGGCGCTCCGACAGGCGCTGATTGTATTCCTCGCCGCCCTTCGCGTCGGTATGCCCGCTGATCAGATAGACGCCTCCCTTCAGGTCGGCGTTGGTGAGTGCGCGGCCGAGATTGACGAGATCCGGTGAGGCCTGCGACGTGATCTCCGACGAATTGTAGTCGAAATAGATCTCGAGATCGATGCTCGGCCGCTCGCCGGCGACCGCCGCGAGCTCGTTGCGTTCGTCGCCCGTGAGCGAGCGCGTTCTGGACGACGCCCGCAGGTTGTTGATGACGTTCTGTCGCTTGATGTCCTTCGCCTCGGGCGTCCCGGAGAGGCTGCGAACCAGTGGCGGCGGCCTCAACGCGTTCAATATCTGGGCCTCGCTGGGTCGTTCGGCCGCGCTTGCGAGTCCGCTGCCTGCGAACCACAAGAGCCCGCCTGCGACGAGCGTCAATGCGCGGGTAAATCCATGCCTGCGGTGATGATATGTCATGCGTCCCTGCCCTGTGGGTGCCGTGGAGCCGTTGGAATAAGGATGAGCCCCCGGCCGTCCGTTCACCTTGATGGAGATCAAAGAGAGCCGGGCCCTTGCGACTAGAAATGATAGTGCTCCTTGCGGCATCGATGCGCGGAGCGGGCCGGTTGCGATCGTCTGACGGCGACATCGAGGGCGGATACGAGGCCTATTCTCGCTTGGGAGAACGAACCGGATGACGATGCCGCCGATCTTCTTCATCGCCTGGGCCCATGTCACGAACCGCGTGCGGCAGACGTTCATCGGCGTCATCGGCGTCGCCACCGGCGTCGGCTTCACGATCATGATCGCCGGCGTCATGGAGGGCAGCCAGCGCCAGTTCGTCGGCACCCTCGTCGACGCGATGCCCCACATCACCATCACCGACGAGCACCGGTCGGTCTCGCTGCAGCCTGCCGAGCAGATCTACGGCGCCGCGCAGCGATCGAATTTCACGGCGACGGAGAAGCGCGCCGGGATCACCAACTCGAACCTGGTCATCGGCTCGCTTCGCGACTGGCTGCCCGGGGCGATCGCGCCGTCGACCAAGGTGACGGGCATGATCATGTCCGGAAACGCGCGCTTCGGCGTCACCGTGACGGGCATCGATCCGCGCCAGGAAGAGCGCGTGTCCAAGCTGGCCAGGCAGATGGTGGCGGGCGAGCTCTATTCCCTGGGGCGGGGATCCAACGCGGTCCTGCTCGGAAATGCCCTTGCCGTGAAGATCGGGGCGCGTGTCGGAAGCAGCCTGACGATCACGCCCGGAACGGGAAACCCGGTCACGGTTCAAGTCATGGGCATCTACCGCTCGGGGGTGCGCGCGGTGGACGAGACGACGGTCTACAGCCTTCTGCGTACGGCCCAGATGATGGCCGGACAGCCCGACCTAGTGAACGAGCTGCGCGTGTCGCTCGATCAGGCATTCCGCGCCGAAGAGATCGCCAGCAAGATCGAGGGACAGACCGGCTACCGCGCCGTGCCCTGGCAGGCCGCCAACGCCGACCTGCTCTCGTCCTTCAAGGTCCAGGAGAAGATCACGGACGTCATCATGGCGGCCATGATGCTGGCGTCCACCTTCGCGATCTACAGCATCATTTCGACCATCACCAACGAGAAGCGAAACGACATCGCGATCATGAAGTCGCTCGGCATGAAGGAGTATTTCGTGCAGGCCATCTTCATCATCGAGGCGGGCCTGATCGCGCTGGTCGGCATTCCCGTGGGCTGGCTGGTCGGATATCTCCTGTGCATCGCGATGACGCACATCCGATACGAAAACCCCATCACCGAGGGCGCGCTGGCGATCGCCATTTACTACTCGCCGGTGCACTATGCCGTGGTCGGGCTGATCACGCTCGGATGCTGCCTGATGTCGGCGTTCCTGCCGGCGCGCAAGGCCAGCCACGTTCACCCCGTCGACATCATACGCGGCGCCTCATGAGCGAAGTCGTCGTTCAGACCGAACACCTGTTACGGCGCGTCGAGAGCGGCGACACGATGGCGACGATCGTCAATGGCATCGACCTGACGGTCTATGAGGGAGAGTTTCTCGCGATCACGGGGCCGTCCGGATCAGGCAAGTCGTCTCTGCTGTACCTGATCGGCCTCTTGGACGCGCCGACGGCCGGAGACGTCCATATCTGCGGTCAGGCGACCTCCGCCATGTCCGAGTCGGAGCGGGCGGACATGCGGCTCGCCAAGCTCGGATTCGTGTTCCAGTTCCACTTCCTGCTGCCGGAGTTCACCGCGCTGGAGAACGTGATGCTGCCGATGCGGACGCTCGGCAAATTGTCGATGGCCGAGATGCGCGAGAAGGGCACGAAATTGCTGACCGCGCTGGGGCTCGGCGACCAGGTGAACCGCAAGCCGGGCCAGCTCTCGGGCGGGCAGCGCCAGCGCGTGGCCATCGCCCGCGCGCTCTCCAATGATCCCGCGATCATCATTGCGGACGAGCCGACGGGAGCTCTCGATACGATCGCAACCGACCAGGTGTTCAAGATCCTGCGCGACGTCGCCAACAGCGGCCGGACGGTGATCGTCGTCACCCACGACGTCAAGCTGGCCGCAAAGGCCGACCGCCGGGTCAATGTCGTCGACGGCAAGATCTCCGAGATCGTCGTCAACGAGGCGGCAAAGGCGCCGGCTCCGGCCACAAATTAGAGCGTGATGAGATCAAGGCGGCGGCTGCTGAGGGGGGGCAACGGGTTTTGCCGGTCACGCGCCGCTCGGCTACCGGCGTGCGCTACAACGTATTCAACAACAGCGTGATTCTTGCGAATGGCGCTGGCGCAACGTTCTTGCCGGATTGTAGCTCTGGGACGTTCTCTACCGGCGGGCAGTACAACTGAAAAAGAAAAGCTCTGTCACCGCAATGAGGCCCACCCTTATGAACCCGAGCTCAGGTTTTGCTGCACTTCGTTCGCGAAGCCGGTGGGTTTCTCGGAAAGAGGAAAATATAGCGCAGCGGACCGCGCTTCATCTTCAACATCACTCTCGTGAGCCTTGGCCAGCCCCCTCACCGGTGAAGGTCTCCGTGCTGCCGAGCGGATAGGTCGTGGTGGGAAGCCGGTCCAGTCCGTCGTCGGCGAAGCTCGTGGCGTGACCATTGGCGTCGGTCAGGCTGGCGAGAAGGGCCTAGCTGGTCACGCGCAGCGATGGTGGCATAATGCCACTGATTTGCCCGACGCGTCAAGTTGTTTTCGGAAGAAACGAACCGGCGCCAACGGTCAACAGTTGCTCTTGGCCCACTGTGCATGGGGTTGAACCGCTGTTTTTGTTGCCGGCGGCGGAAGCCTCGGGCCGGCCCCCCAAATCCGCTAATACCGGCTCTGGGCATCCCTGCGGGCGTCGCTCACGGCGTTGTTCAGGTGGGTCGACAGCGAGTTGGCGATGTCCTGGTCGACGTAATCCTGCGTTGCGGGCCGGCTCCCACTGTCCGGTTTGGCCGCGGATGGCGCAGGCTGCGGGCTTGCGGGCGCCTCGAACCTGACCCGCTTGCCGTCGGCCAGATCCTTGCGCGCCGGCACCAGCAGGGTGACGCCCGGCGAGAGATTGCCCTTGATTTCGGTTGCGCGGGTACCGCGGACGCCGGTCGAGACCGCGACGCGCTTGACCTTGCCGTCGGCGACGACCTGCACGGTGCCGTCGAACACCGCCTCGTTCGGGACGACGATGGCGGACGGGGTTTCCCGGAAGATGATGTTGACCTCGACGTTCATGCCGATCTTCAGCGGGGTGTTGGTCGGCAGCCGGAGATAGACGCGGAAGGACTTCTTCGTCGGATCGCCCTTCGGGGTGATCTGCGAGACCGAGGCGCGCATCGGCTGGTTCGAGAACGCCTCGTTGGTCAGGAAGGCGGTCTGGCCGACGGCCACGTGCAGAATGTCTTCCTCGTTGATTTCGGCGACGACCTGCAGGGGCGAGGCCGTGCCGACCCAGAACAGCACGTTCGAGGGATCGACGATCTCGCCGACCTCGCCGTCGCGGCGCAGCACCACGCCGTCCATCGGGGCGCGCAGCACCAATTGGTCGATGCGGCTCTTCTGGGCCGTGATGCGCGAGGAGGACTGGTCGACGGCGGACCTGCGCTGGTCCAGTTCGGCCTGCGGCTTGGCGTCCTTGATCGCCCGATCGAGGTCCCTCAAGAGCTGTTGATGCGCCGTTTCCATCTCCTTGAGCTGCGCCTTCTCTTCCGCGTCGTCCTGCTGGCCGAGCACCTGGCCCTGCTTGACGGTGGAGCCCTCGCAGTGACAGAGCTGCACGAGGCGACGGCGCTGGACCGGAAACACCTTGGCCCATTGCACCGGCTCGACGATGCCGCTGCCGTAGACGAACTCGGAGACCGGCGCGAGAGTCGCAGTCCCGACCTTCACGAGCAGCGGTCGGCCATAGTAGAAATAATATCC
>NZ_JAGWUA010000268.1 GCF_028868675.1 Bradyrhizobium sp. | reverse complement strand
CGCCGACCGCCTGCCGGGCGAGTTCTACCAGCTCGATGTCGAGATGAGCTTCGTCACCCAGGACGACGTGTTCGCGGCGCTGGAGCCCGTGATCACCGGCGTGTTCGAAGAGTTTGCCAAGGGCAAGCCGGTGACGAAGGGCTGGCGGCGAATTCCGTTCGCGGAAGCGCTTCGCAAATACGGCAGCGACAAGCCTGACCTGCGCAATCCGCTTGAAATCCAGGACGTCTCCGAGCACTTCCGCGGCTCCGGCTTCAAGGTGTTCGCGCGCATGCTGGAAGACCCGAAGAATCAGGTGTGGGCGATTCCCGCACCGGGCGGCGGCTCACGCGCGTTCTGCGACCGCATGAACTCCTGGGCGCAAGGCGAGGGCCAGCCGGGCCTCGGCTACATCATGTGGCGCGAGGGCGGCGAAGGCGCGGGGCCGCTCGCGAACAACATCGGCGCTGAGCGCACCGCCGCGATCCGCAGCCAGCTCGGCGTGAAGGAAGGCGATGCCGCCTTCTTCGTCGCCGGAGATCCCGATAAATTCTGGAAGTTCTCGGGCCTGGCCCGCACCAAAGTCGGCGAGGAGCTGAACCTCGTCGACAAGGAGCGGTTCGAGCTCGCTTGGATCGTCGACTTCCCAATGTACGAGTACGACGAGGAGAACAAGAAGGTCGACTTCTCTCACAACCCGTTCTCGATGCCGCAGGGCGGGCTGGAGGCGCTGCAGACGCAGGATCCGCTGACCATCAAGGCGTTCCAGTACGACATCACCTGCAACGGCTACGAGATCGCCTCCGGCGGCATCCGCAACCATCGCCCCGAGGCGATGGTGAAGGCGTTCGAGATCGCGGGCTACGGCGAGAGCGAAGTGGTCGACCGCTTCGGCGGCATGTACCGCGCGTTCCAGTATGGCGCGCCGCCTCATGGCGGCATGGCGGCGGGCGTCGATCGCATCGTCATGCTCCTCTGCGGCACGACGAATCTGCGCGAAGTCTCGCTGTTCCCGATGAACCAGCAAGCCATGGACCTCCTGATGGGCGCGCCTTCGGAGGCGACCACCAAGCAGTTGCGCGAGCTTCACATCAGGGTCAATCTGCCGCAAAAATAGCCGGCCGTGGCCGCCGCAATATCTTTCACGATCCGAGTCTCAACCTCGGGGGGAACGATGTCGTCCAATTCTGAAGACCTGCATTCCGCGGCGCTCGCCTATCATCGTCTGCCGCGGCCCGGGAAGCTCGAGATCCAGGCGAGCAAGCCGCTCGCGAACCAGCGCGACCTCGCGCTCGCCTATTCGCCGGGCGTAGCGGCCGCCTGCACCGAGATCGCGAGGAACCCGGCGGAGGCGGCTTCGCTGACGACGCGCGCCAACCTCGTCGCGGTGGTCTCCAACGGCACCGCGGTGCTCGGCCTCGGCAACATCGGCCCGCTCGCGTCCAAGCCGGTGATGGAAGGCAAGGCGGTGCTGTTCAAGAAGTTCGCCGGCATCGACGTCTTCGACATCGAGATCGCCGCCGACACCATCGAGCGCGTGGTCGAGACGGTGGCGGCGCTGGAGCCGACCTTCGGCGGCATCAATCTCGAGGACATCAGGGGACCCGAATGTTTCGAGATCGAGGCACAGCTCAAGGAGCGCATGAAGATCCCGGTCTTCCATGACGACCAGCACGGCACCGCCATCATCGTCGCCGCCGCCATCACCAACGGGTTGAGGCTGAACGGCAAGACCCTGCCCGAGGTGAAGATCGTGGCTTCCGGCGCGGGCGCCGCGGCGCTCGCGACGCTGAACCTGCTGGTGTCGATGGGCGCGCAGCGCAAGAACATCTGGGTCTGCGACATCGATGGTCTCGTCCACGACGGCCGCAACACCTCCATGGACCGCTGGAAGGCGGTCTATGCCCAGAAGACCGACAAGCGGACGCTTGCCGACGTGATCGGCGGCGCCGACATCTTCCTGGGCCTCTCGGCGCCGAACGTGCTGTCGCCGGAGATGGCGAAAGAGATGGCGGACAAGCCGCTGATCCTGGCACTCGCCAACCCCGTGCCGGAAATCATGCCGGAGGAGGCGCGCAAGGCGCGCCCCGACGCCATGATCTGCACCGGGCGGTCCGACTATCCGAACCAGGTCAACAACGTCCTGTGCTTTCCCTTCATCTTCCGCGGCGCGCTCGACGTCGGCGCCACCGCGATCAACGAGGAGATGAAGCACGCGGCCGTGGAGGCGATCGCGCAACTGGCCCGCGAGGCGCCGTCGGATGCGGTCGCGCAGGGCTTTGACGGCGAGGCCGGCGGCTTCGGACCGGGATCGCTGATCCCGAGCCCGTTCGACCCGCGGCTGATCCTGCGCATCGCGCCGGCGGTGGCCAGGGCGGCGATGGAGTCCGGCGTCGCGACGCGGCCGATCGGTAATTTCGACGAATACACCGCGCAGCTCACCCGCTTCGCCTTCCGTTCCGGCCTCGTCATGAAGCCGATGTTCGCCAAGGCCAGGACCCAGCCGGTGCGCGTGATCTATGCCGAGGGCGAGGACGAGCGCGTGCTGCGCGCCACGCAGGTCGTGCTGGAGGAGAAACTCGCGCGTCCCATCCTGGTCGGCCGTCCGTCGGTGGTGGAGGCGCGTATCAAGCGCTTCGGCCTGTCGATCAGGGCCGGCAAGGATTTCGACCTCGTCAACCCCGAAGACGATCCGCGTTACCGCTCCTACGTGCAGTCCTATGTCGAGGTCGCCGGCCGGCGCGGCGTGACGCCGGAGGCGGCGCGCACCGTGGTGCGCACCAACAACACGGTGATCGCGGCGCTCGCGGTGATGCGCGGCGAGGCCGACGCCATGCTCTGCGGCGTCGAGGGCCGCTACATGAGCCATCTGCGCCATGTCCGCGAGATCGTCGGCTTTTCGCCGGGGATCAGCGACTACGCGGCCTTGGCGCTGATGATCACCACCAAGGGCGCCTATTTCATCGCCGATACCCAGGTGCGGCCGAACCCGGGCGCGGAGGAACTCGCCGAGATCGCGGCGCTGGCCGCGATCCACGTGCAGCGCTTCAACATCAAGCCGAAGATCGCCTTCGTGTCGCATTCCGATTTCGGCAGCTACGACACCGACAGTTCGCGCAAGATGCGCCGCGCCACCCAACTCCTCAAGGAGAAGCATCCGGAGATCGAGGCCGACGGCGAGATGCAGGCCGATACCGCGCTGTCGGCGCCGGCGCGCAAGCTGGTGCTGCCGCATTCCAACCTCGAAGGCGAGGCCAACGTCCTGATCATGCCGACGCTGGACGCCGCCAACATCGCCTACCAGACCATCAAGGTGCTGGCCGATGCGCTGCCGGTGGGCCCGATCCTGATCGGCCCGGCCCGGGTGGCGCACATCCTCACGCCGGGGGTGACCGCGCGCGGCGTCCTCAACATGACGGCGGTCGCCGTCGTCGAGGCCCAGGAGCGCGCCGCCCGCCAGCAGCCGAGCCTGTTCACATAGGCTCGACCGGGCCTTTCCGACAAAAAGCCGCGGTTCAACCCCATGCACAGTGGAAACGGAGGAGCCGGCAATGACTGGCTCACGCGATGAAACCGTTTGACCCATCGGGCAAATCGGCGGCAACCGCGCATCGTTAGAGGATCCGGACCGCGGGGGCCGCTGCCCCGGATGTGGTCGCTGACCGACCGATGCCCAACGGCCCCGTCGCCATGGGATGTCACGAAACGCCGCGCGCGAGAATCGTTTCCAGATCGGCAGGCGGATAGGAGATTTCTCCTATATGAAATGAGGCGACGACGCTTCATAATCGCGTCAGCGTCCCGCTCCAAGCCTGAGCCAAGAGGCCGACCATGCCAGCGTTCGTGACCTTCGGGCGAATCCTGTTCGCCGTGCTGTTCATCTATACGGGCGCGACCAAACTGTTTGCGGTGCAGGCGACCGCCGACTTCATCGCCGCCAAGGTCACGGTGCCCGAGATGATCCTGCCCTATGCCCAGCAGGTGGAGCAGGCGACCGGCATGACCACGCCGCAATTGCTGGCGATCGTCGTCGGCGGGCTGGAGATCGTCGCAGGCCTGATGATCGCGCTGAATTTCGGCGCCCGCTTCTTCGCCATGCTGCTGATCGTCTATGTAGCGCTCGCCACCTTCTACTTCTTCGATTTCTGGAATCAGGCGCCGCCCGAGAACGGCAAGATGCTGGTGGACGCGCTGAAGAACCTCGCGATTATCGGCGCGCTGTTCATGATCATGGGCTACGGCCGGGCGACCCGGCAGGCTGAGCCGGCCTACGGCGACGTGTAGGCGCGTCCGGGACACGAGAACCGAAGGACATCGCGGCAGGTCGCGCTACCGCCGCCACGGTGTCACGGTGACCTCGGACGCGGGATCGAGCAGATGCGGCGTGCCCGGCCTGAGGCCGTGGGAGGCCAGCACCTGGTGCGGCGTGCGCGCGGGCACGCCGACGAAGCAGCCTTCGCCGCCCGGCAGGCGGACGTGCGGCGCTTCCGAGAGCCAGAACGTGTCGTAGCGATCCATGAACAGGTCGAACACGACGGGGCCGCCGATGATCGCGGCCGTGCCGGACGCAACGCCGGCGAAGGCGCAAGCCTCTTCGAAGGTCGCGCCGGCGGGATTCCACAGGCTGGCGTTCGGCGTGTCGGGATCGGGCGCCAGCGCTGCGACCTTGCGGGTCAGGACCAGCCGCTTGCGCTTCGGCGAGTTGGGCTGGCCTTCATGTGAATGGCGGCCGTGCACGACGAGCGCGGCGCGATCGAGCGCAGCCTCGAAGAACTTCTTATCACCTTCGAATTTGAGCGCATCCGGCATCTCGTGCCGCGCGTCGGCCAGCATGCCGTCGGCGGATGCGATGACGTAGCCCTCGATGACGAGACCCGCCATGGCGGCGGAAAACTATTCCGAGACCGTGGTGACGACGCTGTTGACCGGGCGCTGGCTCACCGTCGGCAGCTTGACGTCCTTGAGCAGTTCCTGGTCGTATTCGGGAAGCGTCGAGACCGGCGCCTTGGCGCGCATCGCCACCACCTTGAAGCCGCCGGCCTTCAGCCGCTGCAGCAGCGTCGGCAGCGCCTCGGCGGTGTGCTTCTGGAAGTCGTGCATCAGGATGATGCCCTTGCCGAGCTTGTCGAGCTTGGTCAT
>NZ_JAGWUA010000267.1 GCF_028868675.1 Bradyrhizobium sp. | reverse complement strand
CCGACGCCGGATACAATGCCTACAACTACATGGTGCTGACCGCGCACGCGAAGCCCGGCGCGCGCCAGAAAATTCCGGCGGTGATCCATGCCGACGGCACCGGCCGCATCCAGATCGTGCGTGACGCGGACGATCCGCTCACCTATGCCTACCTGAAGGCGCTCGGCCGTCGCATCGGCGTCGAGATGTCGGTCAACACCTCCTTCAACGTCGCCGGCCCCATCGCGCAGACGCCGCGGCAGGCGATCGACACGCTACGCCGCTCCAGGGGGCTCGATGCCGTGATCCTGATTGCCGCCGACGGCACCGCCTACGCCGCCTGGCACGGCGGGGCGCGCGACAGCGGGCGGTTTACGGAATGGCTTGCGGCGTGGCGGGCTTCGCGCGGCTCGCGCAGTGGCGACCGGCCGGCGGCGGAGCCGCCGATATAGCCACCCGATTTCCGACCGAACGCGCGGGCCTATGTCTTCGGCCGCGACACGATCTCGATCATCTTGCCTTCGTCGTCGTCGGGCGCCGCTGCCTTGGCCCGTGCGTAGGCCTCCACCGCGGCGCGGCTGACCAGCGGCGTGCCGGCGAGCAGATTTTCTGCGAGCCGGACCGCGTAATCGGCATCCTTGTGGCGCAGCGCCGCGGTGAAGGTCGCGCCCGAAAAGTCGCGCGCCACCATGCGCTTGGAATGACGCAGCACCTGCGGGCTTGCGGCCACCCCGCCCTGGATCGCCTCCAGCACGAGCTTCATGTCGAGCCCGGCCTGCTCGGCGATCGCAAGCCCCTCGGCGAGGCCCGCGATCTGGATTGCGCCCAGCAGATTGTTGATGAGCTTGTAGACGGTGCCGGAGCCGACCGCGCCGAAATGGCGGATGGTCGAGCCGATCGGCTCAAGGAAGGATCGCGCCCGTTCGAGATCGGCAGCATCGGCACCGACCAGCAGCGTCAGCGTTCCGGCGGCGGCCGCGTCCGGCAGGCCGGTGACTGGACAATCGACATAGACGAGCCCGCGCGCCTTCAGTTCGCGGAACAATTCCAGCGCGTGGTCGTAGGACACTGTGGAACACTCGATCGCGACGGTGCCGGCCTTCGCCGTCTTCGCCGCACCATCCGGTCCGAGCCAGACCGCACGCGAGGCCTCGTCGTCGGCAACCATCGTCACCACGGCGTCGGCGTCGATCGCGGCATCCTCGGGCGAGGTTGCCCAGCGCGCGCCGCGCGCGATCAAGTCTTCCGCCTTCGACTTGCTGCGATTCCACACCGACACCGTGAAGCCGGCATCGAGATAGCGACCCGCCATGCCGTGGCCCATTCGTCCCAATCCGATGAAGGCCACTCTGGTCATGTGCTAATCCACATCCTCGACCGCGCCCGGGCCGGTGCCGAACGCACGCTGCGCCAACGTCGCCGCCATGAACTCGTCGAGGTCGCCGTCGAGCACGCCCGAGGTATCGGAGGTCTGCACGCCCGTGCGCAGATCCTTCACCATCTGGTAGGGCTGCAGCACGTAGGAGCGGATCTGGTGGCCCCAGCCGATGTCGGTCTTGGCGGCCTGGTCGGCGGCCGCCTTCTCCTCGCGCTTCTTCAACTCGATCTCGTAGAGCCGCGCGCGCAGCATGTCCCAGGCCTGCGCGCGGTTCTTGTGCTGGGAGCGGCCGGCCTGGCAGACCACCGCGACACCGGTCGGGATGTGGGTCAGCCGCACCGCGGATTCGGTCTTGTTGACGTGCTGGCCGCCGGCGCCGCCCGAACGCATCGTGTCGGTGCGCACGTCGGATTCCTTGATGTCGATCTTGATGGAGTCGTCGACCACCGGAAAGATCGCAACCGACGAGAACGAGGTGTGACGGCGCGCATTGGAATCGAACGGCGAAATCCGCACCAAGCGGTGCACGCCCGCCTCGGTCTTCAGCCAGCCATAGGCATTGTGGCCGCTGATCTGGATGGTGGCGGATTTGATGCCGGCTTCCTCACCCTGGGTTTCTTCGAGATATTCGATCTTGAAGCCGTGCTTCTCGGCCCAGCGCGTGTACATGCGCAGCAGCATCTGCGCCCAGTCCTGGCTCTCGGTGCCGCCGGCGCCGGCATGGACCTCGAGATAGGAATCGAAGCCGTCGGCCTCGCCCGACAGCAGCGCCTCGAGTTCGCGCCGGGCGACCTCCTTCTTCAGCGCCTTCAGCGCGGCTTCGGCCTCGGCGACCACGCCCTCGTCGCCCTCGGCCTCGCCGAGCTCGATCATGCCGACGTCGTCGTCGAGTTCGCGCTCGACCTTGCCGATGCCGTCGAGCGCATCCTCCAGCGAGGTGCGCTCCTGCATCAGCTTCTGGGCCTTCTGGGGATCGTTCCAGAGATTGGGATCTTCGGCGAGCTTGTTCAGCTCGGCGAGGCGCGCCGTCGATTTCTCGACGTCAAAGATGCCTCCTCAGCAGCCCGACCGACTGCTTGATCTCTTCTACCAACCGTTCGACTTCGGCGCGCATGTTGTTCTCTGGTCTCGCGGAATGTCCGCGTGCGAATGAGATGGGGATGTAGCGGCGGCGGCGGCAAAGCGCAACCGGCCGCGAGGCCGGTCGCAGCCCTTATCCGCTAGTACAGTCCGCCGGTGCCGGGACGCCCGAAGAAGCCGGAATCCGGCGGCGCCTGCACGGGCATCCGGCCATCGGCATCGGCCACGCCGATGACCGAGTAGTTATCCGGCGGCGCCGTACCCGGCTTGAACGCTTCGAGGATGGTGCCGCCGGTCTCGCCGGGGCCGGCGCGCATGCCGGTCTTGGCGACGACGCGGATCAGCTTGATGCCCGCCGGCACCTTGAACGGCACGGCCGGCTTGTCGGCGAGCGCGAGCTTGAGGAAGTCGCGCGCGATGGGAGCCGCGAGATGACCGCCGGTCGCGGCATTGCCTTTGCCGAGCGGGCGCGGCTTGTCGTAGCCCATGTAGATGCCGACCACGATGTCGGGCGAGAAGCCGATGAACCAGGCGTCCTTGGCCTCGTTGGTGGTGCCGGTCTTGCCGGCGATCGGCTTGCCGACCTCCCTGACCACGGTCGCGGTGCCGGCCTGCACGACGCCTTCCATCAGTTCGGTGACCTGGTAGGCCGTCATGGGGTCGAGCACCTGCTCGCGGCGGTCGATGAGCTGCGGCTCGGGCTGGTTCTTCCAGCCGCCCGGCGCGTCGCAGCCGCGGCATTCGCGCTGGTCGTGCTTGAAGATGGTGTGACCGTAGCGGTCCTGGATGCGGTCGATCAGCGTCGGCTTCACGCGGCGCCCGCCATTGGCGATCATCGAATAGGCCGTGACCATCCGCATCGCCGTGGTCTCGCCGGCGCCGAGCGCATAGGAGAGGTAGTTCGGCAGCTCGTCATAGACGCCGAAGCGGCGGGCATATTCGCCGATCAGGGGCATGCCGATGTCCTGCGCGAGGCGCACCGTCACGGTGTTGAGCGACTGCCGCAGCGCGTTGCGCAGCGTCACCGGCCCCTGATACTTGCCCGAGGAAAAGTTCTCCGGCCGCCACACGCCGCCGCCCTGCCCCTGGTCGATCTCGATCGGCGCGTCGACCACGACGGTGGACGGCGTGTAGCCGTTGTCCAGCGCCGCCGAATAGACGATCGGCTTGAACGAGGAGCCCGGCTGCCGATAGGCCTGCGTCGCCCGGTTGAACTGGCTCTGGTCGAAGGAGAAGCCGCCGACCATCGCCAGCACGCGTCCGGTCCAGGGATCCATCACCACCATCGCGCCCGACACCTCGGGAATCTGGCGTAGCCGGTACTGGCCCTCGACCGGGTTGCCGTCCTTGTAGAGCGGATCGGCGTAGATGACGTCGCCCGGCTGCAGCACCTGCGACACAGACGTCGGCGGCTTGCCCTTCAACTTCGCCCATTTCACGCCGTCGATCGTGACGAGACCGGTCTCGCGCTGCTTGCTCACGGCGCCGCCGAGCTCGCGGCCCGGCTGGAAGCCAATGCGCGCCGACTGGTCGCTGGTTTCCAGCACTACCGCCATGCGCCACGGCGAGATGTCGGAGAGCGATTTGACGTCGGCGAGCTTCACGCCCCAGTCGCCCGATATGTCAAGCTTGCTGATGGCGCCGCGATAGCCCTGCTGCTCGTCGTAATTGACGAGGCCCGCGACCATGGTCTTGCGCGCCATCACCTGGATCTTTGGATCCAGCGTGGTGCGCACCGAGAGCCCGCCCTCGTAGAGCTTCTTCTCGCCGTAGCGCTCGAAGATGTCGCGGCGGACTTCCTCGGCGAAATATTCGCCGGCGAAGGTGTGGGCGCCGTTGCCGCGGCTGGCCACGATCAGCGGATCCTTGCGCGCCTTGTCGGCGTCGGCCTGCTTGATCCAGCCGTTCTCGAGCAGGCGGTCGATCACGTAGTTGCGCCGCTCGATGGCGCGGTCGCGGTTGCGCACCGGATGCAGCGTCGCCGGCATCTTCGGCAGCGCCGCCAGATAGGCCGCCTCCGCGATCGTCAGCTCGTTGACCGACTTGTCGAAATAAACGAGCGAGGCCGCCGCGATGCCGTAGGCGCCGAGACCGAGATAGATTTCGTTGAGATAGAGCTCGAGGATCTTGTCCTTGGAGTAGGTCCGCTCGATCCGCATCGCGAGCAGGGCTTCCTTGATCTTGCGGGCGAACGACACCTCGTTGGTCAGGAGGAAGTTCTTGGCGACCTGCTGGGTGATCGTGGAAGCGCCCTGCGGACGGCGGTTGGAACCGTAGTTCTGGATGTAGGCCACGCCGGCGCGTGCCATGCCGGTGTAGTCGATGCCGCCATGCTCGTAGAAGTTCTTGTCCTCGGCGGCGAGGAAGGAGTTGATCACGAGCTTCGGCACCGCCTGGATCGGCAGGTAGAGCCGCCGCTCCTTGGCGTATTCGCCGAGCAGCGAGCCATCGACGGCGTGCACGCGCGTCATCACCGGGGGCTCGTAATCCTGAAGCTGAGAGTAGTCCGGCAAGTCCTTGGAGAAATGCCAGATCAGGCCCGCCACGGCGCCGACGCCGACCAGGAACACCACTGTTCCCGCGGCGAACAGGAAACCCAAGAACCGCACCAGCAAGCGCATTATCTGTTTATCCGTTCAACCCTTGAGCAACCTTGAGCGACCCTTGGCGCCGGCCAGGGG
>NZ_JAGWUA010000060.1 GCF_028868675.1 Bradyrhizobium sp. | reverse complement strand
GTCACCCGCATCACCGGCCAGACGCCGCCGATGTCGCACAGCGCGATCATCAATGCGGCTTCCGCTTTCAGCCGACGCAACAGATGCATCGCCTCGGTCTGATCGGCGGCGGTGGGAACATCGGCGACGGCTTTCGCGATCAATGTCGCGAAGTGCGCCTCCGGTTCGGATTGTAACAGGCGGATGATCCGGCCGGGATCGGCCCGGATCAGATCGAACAGGTAAGGCGACGCCTCGGAGATACCTTCCAGCAACGTTCGGATTTTGGGAAATTGTTTTGCAATGGCCTCGATCGCCGCCGCCTGCTCGGGCGGCACATCGGCCAGCCACCCGGCAAGTCGCTGCGCGGCTTCGGCCGGAGCGAACACGACCGGACCGGCCACCACCCGGGAGGCCAGGGAAGACAGATCCGCGTCCGTCGCGGAGGCGTTCATGCAGGATGCGTTTCCGGTTGAGAGGATTGCTCCTCTAGTCCCTCGCCCGAAAGCGCCGGAAATGCAAGCGTCGCACACAATCCGGGGCCGGCATCGTCCAGCCGCAGTTCACCCCGATGCAGTTTCGCCACCGCCGAGGCGAGGCTGAGGCCGAGACCGGAGCCCGGCAGGGTTCGGCTGGCCTCAAGGCGGACAAAGCGCTCGGTGGCGCGCTTACGGTCGGCCTCCGGAATACCGGGGCCATGGTCGGTGACGCTCAGAAGGACGAGATCGCCCACCCGGCGCGCCTCGATAAGGATCGGCGGCGGCTTGGCATCAGGCGTGTCCTGCGACGGCTTGCCATATTTGATGGCGTTCTCGACCAGATTGGCCAGCGCCTGACTGACCAGTTCGCGATTGCCGTGAAGCCGCGCAGGGCCGGCCTCGACCTGCAAGACAAGTCCACTGTCTTCGGCGAGCGGCTCATAAAGTTCGTGGATTCCGTTGGCGACATCGGCGGCATCGAAATCCTCGGCCGCGCCGCCCTGCCCGGATTCCGCCCGCGCGATCATCAACAGCGCGTTGAAGGTCCGGATCAGACCATCGGATTCCTCGATGGTGCGTTCCAGTGCGGCGCGATAGTCCGCCTCACTGCGGGACATTGCCAGCGCCTCCTCGGCGCGATTGCGCAGCCGCGTCAGCGGCGTCTTGAGGTCGTGGGCGATGTTGTCGGAGACCTCCTTCAACCCCGCCATCAACGCCTCGATCCGCTCCAGCATGGCGTTGAGGTTTTCGGCCAGACGATCCAGCTCGTCGCCGCTGCGCCCCACCGGCAGCCGCTCGCTGAGATCGCCGGTCATGATGCGCTGGGCGGTGCCGGTCATCGCGTCGATGCGCCTCAGCACGCGCCGCGCCACGAAGACGCCGCCGCCGAGCCCGAGCACGACGACGATCAGGATCGACCATTGCGCGGCCTTCGCCACGATGCCGAACAGCCGCCGCCGCTCGTCGAGGTCGCGGCCGATCAGAAGACGGAAACCGTTGGGCAACTCGGTGACGCGCACCAGCGCGCGATGATCCCGGTCGTCCGCATCCTCGATGCGCCGATAGGCGGCCTCCGACCAGCCGCGGGTCGCCATGACGCCGGGCGCGAGCGAGCCGACATTGCCCGCGATCGCCACGCCAGACGGGTTGGTGATGAGATAGAGGTTGGCGTTGGGCCGCAGCGCGCGGTACTCGATCGCGCGCGTCAGCCCGAGCAGGCCGCGCCGGTTGTAGATCTCCGTGATCTCGAGGGTTTCGGCATTGACCGTCTGCGTGATCTCCTCGGTGATCAGCCGACGCGTATTCCAGGCGAAATAGCCGAGCAGCGACGCCGCAAACAGCGCGAACAGGAACAGATAGACCAGCGTCAGCCGGAACGCCGTGGTTCGTATCAGCTTACCGAATGCCGTCACGGATCATGTACCCGGCGCCGCGGATCGTGTGCAGGAGCGGCCGGTCGAACCCCTTGTCGATCTTGGAGCGCAGCCGCGAGATGTGCACGTCGATCACGTTGGTCTGTGGATCGAAATGATAGTCCCAGACGTTCTCCAGCAGCATGGTGCGCGTCACCACCTGGCCGGCATGCTTCATGAGATATTCGAGCAGCCGAAACTCGCGCGGCTGCAGGGTCAGTTCGTCCTTGCCGCGGACGACGCGATGGGAGAGCCGGTCGAGCTCGAGATCGCCGACCCGATACACCGTCTCCTCGGCCGGACCGCCGCGGCGGCGCGACAGTACCTCGACCCGCGCCAGCAGCTCCGCGAACGAATAGGGTTTCGGCAGATAGTCGTCGCCGCCGGCGCGCAGGCCCTTGATGCGATCGTCGACCTGCCCGAGCGCGGAGAGGATCAGGACCGGCGTCCGGTTGCCCTTGTCGCGCAGCGCGCCGATCAGCGACAGGCCGTCGCGCCTGGGCAGCATCCGGTCCACCACCAGCACGTCGTAATCGCCGCCCTCGGCCATGGCGAGGCCTTCCTCGCCGTCGCCGGCGTGATCGGCGATGTGACCGACCTCGCGGAACGCCTTCACCAGATAGTCGGCGGATTCACGGTCGTCTTCGATGATGAGGAGGCGCATCGTGCGTTCAGCGGCGGTCAAGGGAGCAACCTTCAACATGGCGCGGGCGGCATTCGCTTGCAAGCCGAGCGGATCGTTCTCGGGCGGGGAAAAAGGCGGGCGGTGAAGCTGGGGGACCTCACCGCCCTAGGCCCTTCCGACGGAGGGGGGCGTATTCCACCGGAAGGTACGCATGGGGCACGGACGTTGCGTCGTACCCCGGAGGGGCGCCGGCGGCTGGGGCGACCATTGCCGGCGGCTCCCCTCATCTCGTGGCGCTCCCGATTCTCATCCCTTGGCGAGGGGAATCGCGACGAAGCGCGACTGGCCGCCGCTCTTCACGCGCATCAGAACGCTGTTCTTGTTGTCGCTGCGCGCGGCGCTGATCGCGTCGCGCACGTCGCCGGCGCTGCTCACGCTCTTGCCGGCGACCTCGAGAATCACGTCGCCCTCCTTGAAGCCGCGCTCGGCGGCGGCGCTCTTCGGGTCGACCTCGGTGACGACGACGCCCTCCCTGCCGGCGCCGGCCACGCTGTTGGCGGGGGCCACCGTCATGCCGAGCTTCGGCACGTCGGTGCCGCGAGTCAGACCCTTCTTGTCGTTGTCGTTGTCGGCCTTGGCCTCGAGCGTGTTCGGCAACTGGCCGAGGGTGAGGTTGACGACCTTGTCCGAGCCCTTGTGCAGCACGTTGAGCTTCACCGTCGCGCCGGGGGGCATGCCGCCGATGGTGCGGGCGAGCTCACGAGCATCCTTGACCGGGTCGCCATTGACCGCGGTGATGACGTCGCCGGACTCGATGCCGGCCTTTGCCGCGGGACCGTTGGCCTGCGGCTCCGCCACCAGCGCGCCCTCGGCCTTCTTCATGCCGAGGCTGTCGGCGATGTCGGACGTCACCGGCTGGATCTGCACGCCGATCCAGCCGCGGCTGACCGAGCCCCTGTCCTTGAGCTGGGCGACCACGCTCTTCACGGTGGCGGCGGGAATCGAGAAGGCGATGCCGACGCTGCCGCCGGACGGCGAATAGATCGCGGTGTTGACGCCGATCACGTCGCCATCGGTGCTGAAGGCCGGGCCGCCGGAATTGCCCTTGTTCACGGGCGCGTCGATCTGGATGAAATCGTCATAGGGACCGTTGCCGATGTCGCGGCCCATGGCCGAGACGATGCCGGCGGTCACGGTGCCGCCGAGGCCGAACGGGTTGCCGACCGCGAGCACCCAGTCGCCGATCCGCGGCTTGGCGTCGGCGAGCTTGGCGAAGGGGAAGTTCGAGCCGCCGTCGACCTTGATCAAAGCAAGGTCGGTGCGCTGGTCGGTGCCGATCACCTTGGCGCTGTGGGTCTTGCCGTCGTCGGTGGTGACCTCGACCTTGTCGGCGCCGTCGACCACGTGGTTGTTGGTCACCGCATAGCCGTCGGCCGAGATGAAGAATCCGGACCCCTGGCCGGTGATCGCGCGTCCGCCGCCGCGCGGTCCGCGCAGGCCCGGAATCCCGTCAGGCCCGCCGAAGCGACGGAAGAAGCGCTCCATCGGCGAACCCGGCTGGAACGGCGAGTCGTCGTTGTCGTCGTTGCTGGCCGATTTCTCCTTGATGTTGACCTTCACCGAGATGACCGACGGCTTCACGCGCTCGACGATGTCGGCGAATCCGACCGGGCGTTCGACCTTGCGGACCTCGTTGTTGACCTGCGCCTGCGCCGGGCTCGAGAAGATGTTCGACGGCGAGGCCGACGGGCCGAAGCCGTAGACGGCCACGCCGAGGCCGGCGACGACCGAGGCCATCAGCGCGAACTTGCGCGCAGCAAGCAGCCGCCTGCGCGGCTGCCGGTCGGACGGCAGGGACGAAAGATCGGGACGATCGGTCATGCAGAGATCTCCAGGGCCTTGAATTCCTCTTGGTGCGCAGGGACGGCACCTTACATCCCCAAAGATGGGGATCGCCGCCTTACCGCGCGCTGGCGGCGCGGTTAAACTTTTGTAATGAAGGGCGAATGCCGCCGCGACCGTTCACCGCGCGGCGGAAATCGCAGTGGATCAAGAACTTAGATGGGTTCCCGCGCAGGGGGGGCGGAGGCGCCCTGCCCGGCTCAGCTCGCCCTGACGCTGACGATGAATTCGTCGACCTCGCGCTTGAGCCTGTCCGCCTGCCGCGACAGGTCGGCGGCCGAATCGCGGGCGTCGGCCGCCATCCGCCCGGTCTCGGCCGATGTCGAGGTGATCTGGACGATGTGGTTGGAGACGTCCAGCGTGCCGCGCGCAGCGTCCTGCACGCTGCGGGAAATGTCCTGGGTGGCATTGCGCTGTTGCGCGGTATCGACCTCGATCCCCGACATGATCGAGGAGATCTCCGACAGCGTCCTGAAGATGGCGTCGATCGCTCCGCGCGTCTCGGCGGTGATGCCCTGGATGGCCGCGACGTGGGAGGTGATTTCCTCGGTTGCGTTGCTGGTCTGGTGCGCGAGGTTCTTCACCTCGGAGGCCACCACCGCAAAACCCTTGCCCGCCTCGCCCGCCCGCGCCGCCTCGATGGTGGCGTTGAGCGCCAGCAGATTGGTCTGCGAGGCGATGGCCTGGACGAGCTGCACGACCTCGCCGATCTTGTCGGCGGCATCCGACAGCGTGTGGATGGTGTCGCGGCTCTTCTCGGCCTGCGCCGCCGCGCCTTCGGCGCGCTGGGTCGCATCGGTGACGCGACGGCTGATGGTTCCGATCGAGTTCGTCATGTTCTCCGCCGAGCCGGCGACGGTCTGCACGCTGGTGCTGGCCTGGCTCGCGGCGCTTGCCACCGCATTGGCCTTGCTGGTCATTTCGTTGGCGACCCGAGACAGCGTCTCCGCGTTGCCCGTCAGGTGCACCGCGGACGAGGCCACGTTGTCGACCACGCTCGCGACCAGCTCGTTGAAGCTCTTGATCCTGGCATCGAGGAATTTCGATCGCTCGGCCTGGTGCTGCGCTTCCTTCAACTGCTGCTCGGCGAGGCGGCAGCGCTCGAGGCCATTGGTCTTGAAGACCTCCAGCGCACCGGCCAGCAGCCCGATCTCGTTCGATTTGCCGAGCGCCGGGACCGGCGTATCGAACTTCTGATCGGCCACCTCGCGCATCGCATGGACGATCGCGGCCAACGGACGCACGATGCCGTCACGCACGGTGAAATAATTGGATACGCAGATCGCGACCGCGACGACGGCGATGGCGGCGCAGCTCATCAGGAAATAGGAGAACGTCGCCTGGGCCTGCTGGTAGATCTGCATGGCATGGTCGCGGGCGGGGCCGCTCAGCGAGGCGAAGTCGGTGGCCAGGCTGGTGATCTCGTTGTTGAGGTAGAGGACGGCGACGAATCCGGCGCCGCCACCGATGGCCAGCAGGAAGAGAAATGCGGCGACGACGGCTCCGACCAGGAAGCGGATCGTCAGATTGCTGTTGGCAAGCATCGCGAGACTCGATCGGGAAGGACGTTGCCGACGACCCTTCCAGACAAACGTCAAAATAGCATGAAGGCGGCCCGCACGGCTGCAAAACGCGGCGCATCGCGAGATGCTCGACGACGCCGGCTCAGTCCTTCACGGAGCTAACTAACCCGACTTGGCGTCGTCCGACATCAGCGCGGCAAGCCTCGCCTCTTCTTCGGGAGTCAACGGAGAAGGTACATCACCACCACTTCCCGCACGACGCCGCATCTGCAGCCAGAGCGCAGCACCACCGGCGAGGAGCGCGAGCGGAGCCAGCAGCCACAGCAGCAAGGTCTGGCGCTCGAAGCGCGGCTTCAACAGCACGAACTCGCCGTAGCGCGCTACCAGGAAATCGATCACCTGCGAATTGCTGTCACCGGCGGAGATCCGCTCGCGCACCAGGAGCCGCAGGTCGCGCGCGAGCGGCGCCTCGGAATCGTCGATCGACTGGTTCTGGCAGACCATGCAGCGAAGCTCGCGGGACAATTCCCGCGCCCGCGCCTCCTTGGCGGGATCGGCCATGATCTCGTCGGGCTGCACGGCATGGGCAACCGGCATGGCCAGCAGCGTCAGCGCGACGATGGCGGCGATCATCCGCAGCATCGGCCTACTCCGCAGCCTGCAGATGCGGCTGAATCCGTGCCGGCTTCGGCGCGCCGACCCGCAGGCGCCGATCCGACAGCGACAGCACGCCGCCGAATGCCATCAGCACCGGTCCCCACCAGATCAGGAGCACGAAGGGCTTGTGATAGATTCGCACCGCGATCGCGCCTTCGGCGGTGGCGTCGCCGAGCGACACGTAGAGCTGGCTCGCGCCGCGGGTCAGGAGCGCGGCCTCCGTGGTCGAGGCGCCGCGGGTCGTGAAGCTGCGCTTGGATGGCGTCATCGTGCTGACCGCCCGGCCGTCGCGGCTGACGTCGAACTGCGCGATCATCTCGCGATAGTTCGGGCCCTGCCGCTGGAACAAATCGTCGAGCTTCAGTTCGTAGCCGGCGACCCTGGCGACGTCGTCCGGCTTCATGGTGCCGATGTACTCGCTGTTCCAGGTGGTCTCGCAGACGATCCCGATCAGCGCGATGCCGAGGCCGGCATGGGCGAAGGCGGTCCCCCAGACCGAGCGCGGCAATCCACGCGCGCGACGCAGCGCGGTCGCAAAGGGAACGCGGAACAGGCCAAAGCGCTCGACCAGATCGGTCAGCGAGCCGAGGATCACGAACACCGCGAGCGCGATCGCCGGCGGCGCCAGTGCGCTGCCGCCGTGCGCCCAGGCCCAGACCAGCGCCAGCACCAGCAGCGCGCCAATGCCGGCGGCGAGCAGCCGCTGCGCGGCGCCGAGCAGATCGCCACGCTTCCACGCCAGCATCGGCCCGAAGGGAACGGCGATCAGGAGCGGCACGAACAGCGGTCCGAAGGTGAGATTGAAGAACGGTGCGCCGACCGAGATCTTCTCTCCGGTCAGCACCTCCAGCCCGAGCGGATAGAGCGTGCCGACCAGCACCGTCGCGCAGGCCGTGGTGAGGAAGAGGTTGTTCAGCACCAGCGATCCCTCGCGCGAGATCGGCGCGAACAGGCCGCCCTGCTTCAGCGACGAGGCGCGCGCGGCATAGAGGCTGAGGCTGCCGCCGATGAAGACGCAGAGGATCAAGAGGATGAAGACGCCGCGGGTCGGATCGGTGGCGAAGGCGTGGACGGAGGTGAGGACGCCCGAGCGCACCAGGAAGGTGCCGAGCAGCGACAGCGAGAAGGTCAGGATGGACAAGAGGATGGTCCAGACCTTCAGCGCGTTGCGCTTCTCCATCACCAGCGCCGAATGCAGGAGCGCGGTGCCGGCGAGCCACGGCATCAGCGAGGCGTTCTCGACCGGATCCCAGAACCACCAGCCGCCCCAGCCGAGCTCGTAATAGGCCCAGTACGAGCCCATGGCGATGCCGAGGGTGAGGAATATCCAGGCCATCAGCGTCCACGGCCGCACCCAGCGCGCCCAGGCCGCATCGATCCGTCCCTCGATCAGCGCCGCGATCGCGAAGGAGAACGAGATCGAGAAACCGACATAGCCGAGATAGAGCATCGGCGGATGCACGGCGAGACCGACGTCCTGCAGCACCGGATTTAGATCGCGTCCCTCGATCGGCGGATTGGCGAGCCGCAGGAACGGGTTCGACGTGATCAGGATGAACAGATAGAAGGCGCTGGCGACCCAGGCCTGAACGCTGAGCACATGGGCGCGCAGCGACAGCGGCAGGTTGTTGCCGAAGGCGGCGACGAGGCCGCCGAACAGCGACAGGATCGACACCCACAGCAGCATCGAGCCTTCATGATTTCCCCAGACGCCGGTGATCTTGTAGATCAACGGCTTCATGGAGTGCGAATTCTCGTACACATTGGCGACGGAGAAGTCCGAGGTGACGTGCAGCACGACCAGCGCGACGAAGGACGCGCCGCAAAACACGAGCTGCGCCAGTGCGGTGGATCGCGCGACGTTCATCAGGGCGGGATCGCGCAGCCGTGCGCCGATCAGCGGCACGATCGACTGGATCAGCGCGAGACCGAGCGCCAGCACGAGCGCGTAATGTCCGGTCTCCGCGATCATCGCACGGCTCCTTTCGAATTGCCTTGCGCGGTCGCGCCGGGGTTGCTGGCATCAGGTTTGGCGCCGTAATCGTCCTTCCAGTGGCCCTGTTTCTTCAGTGCGTCGGCGACTTCCTTCGGCATGTAGGTCTCGTCATGCTTGGCGAGCACGGTGTCGGCCTTGAACACGCCGTTGGCGTCGAGCGCGCCCTCGGCGACGACGCCCTGCCCTTCGCGGAACAGGTCGGGCAGAATGCCCTTGTAGGCGACGGGCAGCTTGGCGCTGCCGTCGGCGACCTCGAACGTCACCGCGAGATCGTCGCCACGCTGCAGCGAGCCCGGCTGCACCAGCCCGCCGAGGCGGAACCGCCTGCCCGCCGGCACGTGCTTCTCGGCGACCATGGTCGGGGTCGAGAAGAACACAATGGAATCGCGCAATGCATTCAGCACCAGCGCCGCGGCGAGCGCGAGCACTGCGAGCGATCCGCCGATGATCGTCATACGTCGCTGTTTGCGCGTCATGATCTGCTTCTTCCCCGCTCGTCTCTGTCTGCGGCCATCATCCATCGAGCCCGAGATTCTTCAGGCCCTCGTTGAGCTGGCGCAACCGCTCCGCGTCATTGGCCACGGCGCCCCGCGCATCGCCGAGCGCGCCCTTCGCCTTGTCGCGCTCACCCATCACGAGATAGGCGCGCACGAGGCGCAGCCAGCCATCGACGTCGTCGCCGTTCTGCTTCAGGCGGCTCGCCAGACGCTCGACCATGGCGCGTATCATCGCTCCACGGTCGCCTTCGCTCATGTCCTTGGCCGCGGCGATCGAGTCGTCCGACACCACCGGCGCTGCACTGCCGCCGACCCGCGCGAGCGACGTCTGCAACAGCGGCCGCCACGGCGCGTCGGCCGGCGCCTTCGCCAGCAGCGCACGCCAGATCGCGGCCGCATCGTCCTTGCGGCCGTCCTGCTCGGCCGCGAGCCCGAGAAAGTAATTCGCCTTGGGCTCGTCCGCGTTGAGCGCGCGCGCGCGCTCGAACTCCGCCTTGGCGTCAGCCGTCACCACGCCGCCGGCGGCCGCCGACAGCGCCTCGCCGAGATCGGACCTGCGCTCGGCAGTTTCGCCGCCGTAGGCGAGCGCGTTGCGATAGGCACGGACCGCGTCATCGTAGCGTCCGAGCCGCTGCAGCACCGGCGCGAGCACGGTCCAGCCGCGGCCGTCGGTCGGATTTCTTTCCAGATGCTGCTCGACCTGGGCCACCATGTTCTCGAGCGACTGCGCCATGTCGGGTGCGCGGCTGCGCAGGGCGAGCGGAGCATCCGGCATCCCGGGCGAGCCCAGCGGCACGTAGAGGCCGATCGCGGCCAGGGGCAGGCCGACCAGGGCCAGCACCGCCGCGGCACGGCGCCAGTTGAGGCTCGACCGGTCGGCCGGCGCGGCCTCGTTGCCGGCCGCGGCCAAGAGCCTGCGGCCGATCTCGACCCGCGCGGCTTCCGCTTCGGGCGCGGCGATCAGGCCCGCGGCGAGGTCGCGCTCGATCTCGGCCAGTTGGTCCTTGTAGACCACCGCCTCGCTGCCCTGGCGCGGCCGCGCCGCGGAGCCGGCGCGGCCGAGGGGCCAGAGCACGGCAAAGATCGCCGCGACCGTCATCAGCGCAAACACGAACCATAGTGTCATTGGGCAAGCTTCCGGCAGCGCGATACCGCGCCATGCGTCGCTTTACACCACGGCTCTGCGCCGCCGCAATTGACAATTGTCAATCTTGCGCGACCAAAGCCCGGATCGAAACGATCGAGGATCCAATAGCTTAGCCGATCTCGAAATCGGCACTCCGGGCGGCGTCCTCGCCGCGCCCGTTCAGGGCTCTCAGGAAATAGGTTCCCGGTTTGACCGCCTCAGGCAGCCTGATGCGCAGCGCGCCGACCGGAACCGGCGACGCAATGGTCGTGACCGGCTCCGGCAGTTGCCGGCCGCTCGACGTCTCGATCAGCACCACCTTCGCCCGGACCATCAATCTGCGATATGTCGCTGAAATTACGCGGTTCTCAATTTCCACAAACGTAATGCTGGATTTCATGCGCCGGCAAAATGCCCCCGGATTGCGCCGCCGACCGTAAGGTCGGGAACCCGTCAGGTCAACCGCAAATTGCACGATGACGTAAATGCTATTTATTTGCCGGCACGCGCCGGCTTGCGCTCGCCGGTCATCGCGTTCTCGGCCGCGCGACTCATCAACGATGCATAGTCGTCGCCGAACAATAGTTCGCAAAAGCGGATGGCGGCCGACATCTGCTGCTGGCGATAGGCCAGCACCCTGCGGTCTGCCGCGCGCAGCGACTGCACGAGCGATTCCGTCGACCGCTCGACATATTGCTGCAGGTCGGAATAGGTGCGAAGCGTCACCTCGTTGATCGCAAGCTCGCTCGCATAGTTGCGGCAGATCGCGACGAAATTGATCAGCGCGGCGGCCTCCTCCACCTCGGTGCCGTCGATCCGGGCCCCCAACGGGATGTCCTTCTCGGGACGCTGGCGCAGGATGCGGCGGACCCGGCCCGGAACGCTGTCGAGCTCCGATTGTAGGGCGTTGGAAATGTCGGCACGGATCGAGGTGAGTTGCTTGCCCCAGGCCGAATCGTTGCGCAGGTCGAGTTCGGTTCGCAATCCGCGGACGCCGTCATGCAGTGCCTTCAGATGCTCCGCGAAATTGTCGAAGCGCGCACGCTTGATGTCCGTGCGCAGCATGGATCCCAGGTTGGAGAGATCATGCAGCGCGATCGTCACGGCCACGCCGAACGGCGTCGCCGCGACGCGGATCTCGTCGTCGGAGGCGGCCATCTTGATCGCGAGGCGGATGATCTGCCACGGCGCCGTCATCCGCTGGATGACCATGGTCAGCGCGAAAGGCAGCATCTGCGGCGTCTGCAGTTCGGGAATGTTGAGTGCGGCGGTCACCGCGGCGACCTGCGCCTCCCCGAACGCGCGCAGGAACCGCGGCAGCCGCTCATTGAGGATCTCGAGCGGCTCGCGGACCTGCAGCACCGCGCCGATCGAGTGGAGATCCTCGATCACATTGGGCGGGCCGACCCGGGCAAGCGCCTTCGACCGGTCGCCGCTGCCCGGGCCGGTCAACTGGAAGATCGCATCCGCCGCAATCCCCTGGATCTTGCGGCCCATGGCCTCGATCTGGCTGCCGTCCCCGTCCGGCACGCGGCGGAGCGCATCCTGGAATTCGCGCACCTCGGCGGAGGCCCCGTCCCGTTCCAGCCATTGCCAGATCGGAAGCAGCGAGGAGCGACGGATCTGACCGGCCCTGATGGGGATGCCGGCATCGACGAGAAACGGCTCCAGCGGCTGGTACAGCAGCCGCGCGGGATCTCCACCCCGCCCCGGCACGTCCTCCTCATCATCTTCTTCGGGTTCCGTGTTGCGCGCAATCTTGCGCAACTGGTCGAGCACGAGGGTGGCGACCGCCGTATCCTGGCCGCGCTCCAGCGCGCGCTCGAACTCCCGCATCAGCAGCGCCTGCGCCTGCGGCGGGAGCTGCGCGAGATAGTCTCTCAGCCGCTCGATCGATGTCTGGCTCATGCGTCCGGGATGCACGGTAGTGGCGGCCGCAGGGATGCGTCCGCGCGCGATCATAGAGGCGGGCGCGTTAAGAAGCCGTTTAGGAATTCGGGCGGCTCCGCGGCGTTTTGCCGGGTCGAGTGCTAGGCGGCAGGGAGCACCAGTTCCGCCCGCAAGCCGCCGATCGGGGCGGTGCCGAACGACAGGCTGCCGCCATAGAGCGAGGCCAGGTCGACCACGATCGACAATCCCAGCCCCGATCCAGGCTTGGATTCGTCGAGCCGCTGGCCGCGGCGCAAGACTTGCGCCCGTTCGGCCTCGGACAGGCCGCGGCCGTCGTCATCGACGATGATGCACAGCCGCGGACCACCCGCGGGCGGCGGCCGGGTTTCCGACAGCACCTCGATGAAAACGCGCGAGGTCGCCCATTTGCAGGCGTTGTCGACGAGGTTACCGACCATCTCTTCCAGATCCTGCCGCTCGCCGCGGAATTTCGCGGCCGGATCGAGCTTGGCCTCGACGACGACGCCACGATCGCGATGGATCTTCTCCATCGTCCGCCGCAGCGCCTCGATCGCCGGCGCGACCTCCGTCACCGTCCCGACGATGGACACCCGCGCGGCGATGCGCGCCCGCTCCAGATGATGGGCGACCTGATCGCGCATCACTTCGGCCTGCTCCATGACCTTCGAGGCGAACGGATCCGCCGCATGCGCGCCGGCCTCGTTGACGATGACGGAGAGCGGCGTCTTGATGGCATGGGCGAGATTGCCGACATGGGTGCGCGCGCGCTCGACGATCTCGCGGTTGGCGTCGATCAGGGCATTCGTCTCGCGCGCCAATGGCGCGATTTCGACCGGGAATTCACCCTCCAGCCGCTCCGCGCGCCCGGAGCGGATGTCGGCGATCGCCTCGGAAATGCGCTTCAGCGGCGCAAGGCCGAAACGGACCTGGAAGACGGTGGTGAGCAGCAGCACGACGCCGAGCGCGGTGAAGGTGCCGCCGAGATAGTAGTCGAAGCTGCGGGTCTCGTCGAAGATCTCGCTGGCGTCGCCGGCGACGCTGACCAGATACTTGCCGTCGGCGCCGAGATCGACCGGCCGCTCCACCATCCGCAGGGTCTGCCCCTCGGGCCCGTCGACATAGGCGATCCGGATGCCGGCGGCGGTGAGTTCGGTGCCCTGCTCTTCCAGCTTCGGCAGCTTCTTGTCCCACAGCGAGCGCGACGAACGGACCTCGGGCTTCTCGGTATCGGTGCGCGCGATCTGCCAGTACCAGCCGGACAGCGGCAGCTCGAACAGCGGCTCGCCGAGCGACTGGAACTGATGGTCTGGCGGCTCGTCGGGGGTGGCGACCTCGGCGATCAGCGTGCGCAGATAGAGGTTGAGGCGGCGGTCGAAGGCGCGCTCGGTGGCGTTCTTGTACACCGACGACAGCACGACGCCGGTGATCGCCAGGATCACCACCAGCCATGCGGTCGCCGACAGGAACAGGCGGGTCGCAAGCGAGCTAGCGCGCATCGGGGCGGTCCCGGAAGGCTGCGCGGAGCGGGTCGTCAGAGACGGTCATGGACGACCAAGACCCCCGTCCCGTCACCCGGTCAAGCCCCAGTTTCTTCAAGCACCGGGCGCGGCCGGCGGGGTCAGGAGATAGCCCAGTCCGCGCACGGTCTGAATGATGTCGACGTCGAGCTTCTTGCGGATGCGGCCGACGAAGACCTCGATGGTGTTGGAGTCGCGATCGAAATCCTGGTCGTAGAGATGCTCGACCAGCTCGGTGCGGGACACCACCCGGCCGGCATGGTGCATCAGATATTGCAGCAGCCGATACTCATGGGAGGTCATCTTGATGGGATTGCCCGAGACGGTGACCTTGTTGGTTCGGGTGTCGAGCGTCACCGGCCCGCAGGTCAATTCGCTCTGGGCGTGGCCGGTCGAACGGCGCAGCAGCGCGCGGATGCGTGCCAGCACCTCCTCGAGATGGAAGGGCTTTGCGACGTAGTCGTCGGCGCCGGCATCGAAACCCTGGACCTTGTCGCTCCAGCGGTCACGCGCGGTGAGGATCAGCACCGGCATGGTGCGACCGTTGCGCCGCCACGCCTCCAGCACCGAGATGCCGTCCTTCTTCGGCAACCCGATGTCGAGCACCACGGCGTCGTAGGGCTCGTTGTCACCGAGATAGTGGCCCTCCTCGCCGTCAAAGGCGCGGTCGACGACGTAGCCGGCATCGGTCAGCGCCTTGGTGAGCTGGCGATTGAGATCGGGGTCGTCCTCAACAACGAGCAGGCGCACGCGTCTCTCCAGGAATTGTCCGAACAAGTATCGTCTGAATCGGCTGCACGGTCTCTTCTGCCATGATGATGCCGCCCGGCGTGAACTGAATATGAACGCCGGGAACCCGGGAATGTTACTTTTTATTCATGCGCGAACCGACGCGGCGCGTCGCCCCGTCCGGCGATGCCGCCGCTGCTGGTGGCAATGTGCCGCCAAATCAGGTGAGTCGGAAGCTCGGGCCGGACCGGAAGGGTCTCGCGCCGCTGCCTTGTTCAGGTCTTGAAGAACACGAACCAGATGACGCCGAGGATCAGGATCGCAAGCCCGGTCGAGACGGTCAGCAGTGCGGCCACCGAGGGTCCGGGCTCGCCCTGGCGTGCTTGGGTCGAAGTTTCGACGATCTGACGTTGCTCTCGCGTGGTTGCCATGGCGCCCTCAATTCTCGGCTCGTCGCGTCCAACTGCCGCGATCTCCCCTCGTGTCGTCACCAAGGCAACGCCGGATCGCCCACGATGTTCCGGGCCTGTCCCGCCCGATGCCCGCTGGTTAACGTCGTTGCAAGATTCCACCGAGCCCTTTGCTATGATTCGGGGTGCACCGGTGGTATTCTTGTGCGCTGTCCCTGTTGCGTTTGGAGTAACCCATGGCCCCCCGTGCCAATTGGAAGGGTTTTTTGCGCCTCTCGCTCGTGACCTGCCCGGTCGCGCTCTATCCGGCCACGTCGGACACCGAGAAGGTCTCCTTCAACCAGATCAATCGCAAGACTGGCCACCGCATCAAGTACCTCAAGGTCGACGCCGAGTCCGGCGACGAGGTCTCCTCCGACGACATCGTCAAGGGCTACAAGGTCGACGCCGACACCTACATCGAGGTCACCAAGGACGAGCTCGGCGACATCGCGCTGGAATCCACCCACACGATCGAGATCGACGAATTCGTGCCGAAGGCGGACATCGACGGCCGCTACCTGATCCGGCCCTATTACCTCGTCCCCGACGGCAAGGTCGGCCACGACGCCTATGCGGTGATCCGCGAGACCATCCGCAGCATGAACAAGGTCGCGATCGGCCGCGTGGTGCTGACCAACCGCGAGCACATCATCGCGCTCGAGCCGCTCGACAACGGCCTGATGGGCACGCTCCTGCGCTACCCCTACGAGGTGCGCAGCGAGAAGGAATATTTCGACGACATCCAGAGCGTGAAGCTCACCAAGGACATGCTCGACCTCGCAAAGCACATCGTCGAGAAGAAATCCGGCGCGTTCGAACCGGAGCTGTTCGAGGATCACTACGAGACCGCGCTGATCGACCTCATCAACAAGAAGCGCGCGGGCGTGCCGCTGGCGGCCAAGGCCGCGCCGAAGACCGGCGGCAACGTCATCAACCTGATGGACGCGCTGAAGAAGAGCCTCGCCAGCGAGAAGGGCGCCGCTCCCCTCGCCAAGGGTCCGGTTGCAAAGACCGGGGGCAAGAAGGCGAAGAAGCGCGTCGACGGCCAGCGCGAGATGCTGCTGCCGATCGCCGGCAAGGGCGGCCGCGAAGCCGCCGCCAAGGACGCGCCGAAGAAGGCCGAGAAGCCGGTGCGCGCGCCGGCCCGGGCCAAGAAGGCCGGATGATCGAGAGCGGGCGAAGCGCTGTCGTGATGTCCCACCCTGCGCCTCGCCCGGCCTGACGTGCCCTGGTCGGCGCCGTTCGACGATCCGATCCCCTTGTGCAACGGGCGCAAGCTGCGCACGTTGCAGCAGGCCGCCGACTACGTCATGGCCCTGCCCGAGGACGAGCAGCGCGAGGCGCGCTGGCAGGTCGCGATCGAGAACCTGATCCATGCGGCGGAGACCGGCGGCGGCTGGCTGATGTTTGCCCGCATTGCCATGCTGCGGGCACTGAACGCCGGCGGCCGGGACCGCACCATACCGGAACCACGCCGGCCATGAGCCTTCCACCGGCCTCGCGCATTGCATGATCTGGGTCAAAAGGGTTTAGTTAGGCTGCGGCGACTATTGATTCCAAGCTGAATCCCGCCGGCCCGGCCCATGAACTCCGATCGCTCACGCCCGCAACTCAAGATCCGCCGCGTCCATCTCGATACCGGACGCGAAAACGTCATCGTCATCTCCCGGGAGTCCAAGGCACTGCGCCCGGAGATCTTTCGCGGCTTCAGCCGCGTCGAACTCGTCTGCGACTCCAAGGTGCTGCTGGCGACGCTGCTCATCACCGACGACGATGCGCTGGTCTCCCCCGACGAGATCGGCCTCTCCGAGCCGGCGTTCCACCGCTTCGCCGAGCCCGTCGGCAGCCTCGTCACCGTGACGCCGGCATCCTCGCCCGAAAGCCTGGAGGCGGTGCGCGCAAAGATCCGCGGGCAGACGCTGAGCAAGGCCGAGATCGGCGCCGTGATCAACGATCTCGCCCACTACCGCTACTCCGACATGGAGATCGCCGCCTTCCTGATCGGCTCGGCGAGCTTCATCACCAGCGACGAGCTGCTGGCGCTCACCGGCGCGATGGCACAGGCCGGAACGCAGCTGGTGTGGCCGGACCCGGTCGTGGTCGACAAGCACTGCATCGGCGGCATCCCGGGAAACCGCACCTCGATGATCGTGGTGCCGATCGTGGCGGCGCACGGCCTGCCGATCCCGAAAACCTCCTCCCGCGCCATCACCTCCCCGGCCGGCACGGCCGACACGATGGAAGTGCTCGCCCGCGTCAATGTCGGCGTCGAGGAGATGAAGACGATCGTCGCGGCCTGCAACGGCTGCCTGATCTGGGGCGGGCATGTGAACCTGTCGCCGGCCGACGACATCCTGATCTCGGTCGAGCGCCCGCTCAGCCTCGACACCCGCGAGCAGATGGTCGCCTCCATCATGTCGAAGAAGATCGCGGCGGGATCGACGCATCTCCTGATCGACATTCCGGTCGGGCCGACCTCCAAGATCACCACCGCCACCGAGGCGATGCGGCTCAGGAAGCTGTTCGAGTTCGTCGGAGACCGTTTCGGCCGCTCGATCGAGGTCATCACCACCGACGGCCGCCAGCCGATCGGCAACGGCATCGGCCCGGTGCTCGAGGCCAACGACGTGATGGCGGTCCTGTCCAACGATCCGGCCGCGCCGCGCGACTTGCGCGAAAAATCGCTGCGGCTCGCCGCGCATCTTCTCGACTACGACCCGAAGCTGCGCGGCGGCACCGGTTATGCGCGGGCGCGCGAGTTGCTCGAAAGCGGCGCGGCGCTGCGGCAGATGCAGAAGATCATCGACGCCCAGGGGCCGTCGAAATGCTGCACGGACCTCGGTAACCTCGCCTTCGACGTCAAGGCGGGGCGCGACGGCGTCGTCACCGCGATCGACTGCCTGCGGCTGAATCGCCTGGCACGCACCGCGGGCGCACCGCTCGACAAGGGCGCCGGCATCAAGCTGTTCAAGAAGATTGGCGACCGCGTCGAGCAGGGCGAGCCGCTCTACCGCGTCTACACCTTCGACCAGCCGGAGCACGATCTGGCCGCGGGCGCCTGCAGCGCCGACACCGGCTATATCGTCAACGGCCATGAGGTCCTGCAGGGCAAGACCGTCTCGTGAGCGCCGTCGCCATCCAGAGCCTGCCGTCAGGTCAGGATTGCGCGAGGCGGCTGGCGGCAAGGCTTGGGCTTGGCTGCGAGACCATCGCGCTGCATCGTTTTCCCGACGGCGAGCTGCGCGTCACGGTCGGCCCGGCGGCGGACACCACGATCCTCTACGCTTCCCTCAATCAGCCGAACGAGAAGCTGATCGCGCTCCTGTTCGCGGCGGAAGCCCTGCGACGCAACGGTGCGAAGCGCCTTGTGCTGGTGGCGCCCTATCTCTGCTACATGCGCCAGGACGCCGCGTTTCATCCCGGCGAAGCCGTCAGCCAGCACGCGGTGGGGCGGCTGCTCGCGGGCATCGTCGACCGCATCGTCACGGTCGATGCGCATCTGCATCGCACGGCGGAGATCGCGTCCGTGTTTCCCGGCATCGAAGCCGAGAACCTGTCGGCCATGCCGGCCATCGCCCAGGCGCTGGCGAGGATCGGCTGCGATCCGGAGACGGTCGTGATCGGTCCCGACGTGGAATCCGAGCCGTGGGTCAGCGATCTCGCCACCCGGCTTCGGTTGCACCACACGGTGGCGCGCAAGACGCGTCATGGCGACCGCTCCGTGGACATCGCCTTTGCCGATGCGGGCCTGCTCGCGGGCCGGCCGGCGCTGCTGGTCGACGACATCGTCTCCTCGGGCGGGACGCTGACGGTGGCGGCCACGGCATTGCAGGCGCTCGGCACGACGACCATCGACGCGATCGTGACGCATGCACTGTTTCCTCCCGAGATGACCGCCGCGTTCGCGCAGGCCGGCATCCGCTCGGTGCGATCGACCGACAGCGTGCCGCATCCGACCAATGCGATCGCGCTCGACGACATCCTTGCTACCGCGCTGCGCCGCGAACTCGGCACGACCCACCCGCCGGAGACAACGACATGAGCGTGACCGTCCGATTCTGCGGCGCCGCCCACACGGTGACCGGCGCCAGCTATCTGTTCCAGACCGCGACCGGCCGCGTGCTGGTCGATTGCGGCCTGTTCCAGGGACAGAAGACGCTGAAGGAGCTCAACTACGGCGCCTTTCCGTTCCGCCCCGCCGATATCGACGCGGCGCTGCTGACGCATGCCCATATCGACCACAGCGGCCTGTTGCCGAAGCTGGTGCGCGAGGGATTTGACGGCCGGATCCTCGCGACCCGCGGCACGATCGACCTCTGCTCCTACATGCTGCCCGATGCCGGCAACATCCAGGAGGCCGAGGTCGCCCAACTCAACCGCCGCAATGCGGCGCGGGGGCGGCGCGAGGTCACCCCGATCTATACCCAGGCCGACGCCATCGCCTGCATGCAGTCGTTCCATCCGGTCGATTATGAGAGCTGGGTCGAACCGATCCCGGGCGTGCGCGCACGCTACTGGAACGCCGGGCATCTGCTCGGCTCCGCCTCGATCGAGCTCGAGTTCAGCGACAGGGGCGCGCAACGCCCGTTGCGCGTGCTGGTCTCCGGCGACGTCGGGCCCGAGGCAAAGCTGCTGCAGCCCGATCCGCAAGCGCCGTCCGACCTCGACTACGTCATCTGCGAATCCACCTATGGCGACCGCGTCCGCGAAGTCACGACGCCCGAGCTGCGCCGGCAGCATCTCGCCGCCGAGGTGCGCGAAGCGGCGGCCGCCCGCGGCGCGCTGCTCATCCCCGCCTTCGCCGTCGAGCGTACCCAGGAGCTGATCGTCGACCTCGTCGATCTGATGGAGCGCGGCGAGGTGCCGGCCGCGCCGATCTTCCTGGACTCCCCGCTCGCGATCCATGCCACCGAGGTGTTTCGCCGGCACGCCGCAAGCCTCGATCCCGCCGTCGACGTCAACCGCCTGCTCAACTCGCCGCACCTGAAGTTCACCGAGACGGTAGACGAGAGCAAGGCGATCATGCGCCTCGCCGGCTTCCACATCGTCATCGCTGCCTCCGGCATGTGCGACGCCGGCCGCATCCGTCATCACCTGAAGCGCTGGCTGTGGAACGAGCACGCCACCGTGCTGCTCGCTGGCTACCAGGCCAACGGCACGCTCGGCCGCTTCCTGCAGAACGGCGCCAAGGCGGTGCGCATCCAGGGCGAGGAGATCCGGGTCGCGGCCCGCATTCGCATGATCGACGAATATTCGGGCCACGCCGACGGCGCCGGCATTGCGCGCTGGATCGCCGCGCGCCGGCCGATCGCGCGCGGCCTGTTCCTGGTGCACGGCGAGGAGGAGGCGATCGCCGGGCTCGCAGAGCGCGTCGCCGAGCGCATCATTCCGGCCGCGAAGGTCTATCAGCCGGTGCTGGACGACGTCTTCGACCTCTCCGCACCCGCACCGCGCGTGCTCGACGTCGACCATCGCCGCCGGCTCGCGCCGGAGGCCGTCACCCGTCTCGACTGGCACAACGAGATGTCGGAATTGATGCTCGACATCAACGACCGCATCGCCGCCGCCGCCGACGACCGCGCCCGCGGCGTCATCATCCGCAGGCTGCGCCGGGCGCTGCAGGAAGGCGAGTAGCGGATCATAACCGCTCGCGTGTCCCGGACGTGGTGCGGCGCCAAAAGCGCGTCGACGACGCGCGCGAACGTGCTTATTGTGCTGCGGTGCGTCCGGGGCGCGAGACGCCCGCCAAAACATGAGGAACAACCCCATGCACAGTGGCGTCAAGTCAAAATTCCGATAACTCGAATTTTTTCACACGGAGGCTTGACAGCGTGATTTGCCCGACGGCACGGAAATTGTATCGGCGTGCGCCGTCATGCCGCGCCGCATCGCTGACCTACCGCGTGCCCGACATCAAGCGCGGCATCCAGAAGACCAGGGAAGGCGTGCCGGTGCTGCTGGAGTTCATCACCGGCAAGGAGACCGAGGTGTCCCGCCCGGGGACATGAGACCGGGTTAACGAGCGAAATCCGCAAGGTTATCGCTGGCCCGGACGGGCTCGCGGTGGAATAATAGGGATCGCGACAAGGATTTGCGCCCGGCACCGTCAGGCCGCCGGGCAAAATGGATTTTTGGATGACCGCGCTTCCGCAGGACGTGGTGGCCGAGCTCAAGGACCGGATTGCCGAGCTCGAGCAGCGATTGCAGGCCGGCGCCGCCGACAACGGGCGTCTCGCGCGCGAACTCGCCTCCTCGCGCGAACGCCAGAAGGCGAGCGCGGAGATTCTCGCGACCATCGCCGGCACGACCGGCGAGGCCGAGCAAGCCTTGCAGCAGATCGCCGAGACCACCGCCCGCCTGTTCGGCGCCTCCAGCGTCTCGATCCAGCTCGCCGAGAACGGCGAATGGGGCAAGGCCTACCGCTACGGCGCCAGCGCCCAGCGCATCCGCGCAGCCGTGCCGCTCGCCGACCTCAAGGTCGGCGGCCGCAACCTGCCCGGGGCGGTGGTCGGACGAAACCAGCAGATCGACGTTCCGGACCTCGATCATCCCGCTCCCGACGTCGCCGACTTTCCCGGCCTGCCGCATGCCCGCGCCGCCGGCACGCGCACCATGTGCGGCACGCCGCTGCGCAGCAAGGGAACGGCAATCGGCTCCCTGATCGTTCATCGCGACCGCCTCGAACCCTTCTCGGACGAGGAGCTGGCGCTGCTGCAGAGCTTTGCCGACCAGGCGGCGATCGCCATCGAGAACGCGCGCCTGTTCAACGAGACCAGGGACGCGCTGGAGCGGCAGACCGCGACGGCCGACGTGCTTCAGATCATCAGCCGCTCGGCATTCGATCTCTCCTCGGTGCTCCAGACGTTGATAGAGGTTGCGGCGAAACTGTGCCGGGCCGACCAGGCTCAGATCTACCGGCGGCAAGGCGAGGTCTACCGCTCCGCGGCCACGTGCGGGAACATGCGGGAAGCATATCGGGCGATCGAGCAGAGGGGCGTCATCAGCCCGGGTCCCGACACGCTGGTCGGTCGGGTGGCGCTGGAGGCGCGACCTGTCCAAATCGCGGACGCCTGGAACGATCCACACTACGGGCCCAAGGACGATGCCCGGCTGGGAAATCTGCATTCCATGCTGGGCGTTCCGCTTCTTCGAGATGGCGAATTGGTCGGGGCCTTTGCCCTCGCGCGCGATCATGTCGAACCATTCGCGGATCGGGAGATTGAGCTCGTTCGAACCTTCGCCGATCAGGCCGTGATTGCGATCGAGAACACGCGGCTATTCAATGAGACCAAGGACGCCCTGGCGCGGCAGACCGCGACCGCCGACATCCTGCGCGTCATCAGCCGGTCACCGACGGACGTGCAGCCGGTGTTCGACGCCATCGTGCAGACTGTGGTGCGGCTCGTCGGCTGCGAGACGGCCTTCATCCAGCGTTGCGACGGCAAGTACTTCTGGAGTGTTGCCAGGTGCACGCGCGAAGAAGGCCTGATGACCGTCATCAATCCCCGGCATGCGCCGATCGACCCCAGCGCAAACTTTCCCTCGCGCGCGATCGTCGGCAGGACGACCCTGCATCTGTCGGATTGGTCGCGGATCGAGCTTCCCGAATTCGAGCGGCGTATCCAGGAGCAACTGGGCTACCAATCGGCCGTCTACCTGCCTCTGCTGCGGGACGGAGAATGTATCGGCGTGCTTGGCCTCGCCGGGTCCCGGCCCGGCATGTTCGGCGAAACCGAGATCGCACTCGCGGAAGCCTTCCGCGACCAGGCGCTCATCGCGATCGAGAATACGCGGCTTTTCAAGGAGACGCAGGAGGCACTGGAGCGGCAAACTGCGACGTCGGAGATCTTGAAAGTGATCGCGAGTTCGCCGTCCGACGTGCAGCCGGTGTTCGACGCGATCGCGACGAGCTCCAAGCGGCTGATCGGCGGGTTTTCGACGGCGGTGTTCCGTTTCGTCGACGGCATCGCGCATCTGGCGGCCTTCACCCCGACGAGTCCGGGGGCCGACGAACTGCTGAAGGCCGGATTCCCGAGCCCGGTCGAGCGGTTCGAGCCGTTTGCGCTGGCGCAGGGAGGCAAGCCGATCCAGGTCGCCGACATCGCAACGCTGCCGGATACGGGGATCAAGGAGATCGCGAGAGCGCGCGGCTTCCGCAGCATGCTGTTCGCGCCGCTGATGAGCAGCGGTGTGCCGATTGGCCTGATCAGCGTCACGCGGATCGAGGCCGGTTCGTTCATCGATCACCACGTGCAATTGCTGCAGACCTTCGCCGACCAGGCCGTCATCGCGATCGAGAACGCGCACCTGTTCGAACAGGTCGAGGCCAAGACCCGCGAGCTCACCGAATCCCTGCAGCAGCAGACCGCGACCGCCGACGTGCTGAAGGCGATCAGCCGCTCCGCGTTCGATCTGC
>NZ_JAGWUA010000266.1 GCF_028868675.1 Bradyrhizobium sp. | reverse complement strand
GGGAGGGTCGCAGCGGCGCCTGCGACCCGGTGCGCCGTCTTGCCCGACGGGCAAAAAATCCTGTCAAAGGGCTTGCGCCCCACTGTGCATGGGGTTGTTCCGCCGATTTTGGTTCGAGTCTCTGTAGCCCGGATGCAGCGAAGCGAAATCCGGGATGTCGGGCGTCCCGTATTCCGCTGCCCTCCATATGGGCTACAGCTCGGAGGGGTGCGGCCTACCCCGCGCCCACCCGCTTCTTCTGCCAGGCCAGGTGCGCTGCGCAGGTGCAGCCGGGGGGATGCGAGGCGAGATCCCCTGCGGTCGTGTCGTTGGCGGGCGTGGCGGCGAAGGCCGCCGCGGGTGCGTTCTTCTGTCCCTCTCGCGCCGGGATGTAGTTGAGGATCGGCGCCAGCCAGCGTTCGACCTCGGTCATCGTCATGCCCTTGCGCGCGGCATAGTCCTCCACCTGGTCGCGCTCGATCTTGCCGACGCCGAAATAGAAGCTCTCGGCGTTGCTGAAATAGAGCCCGGACACGCTGCTGCCCGGCCACATCGCAAAGCTCTCGGTCAGCGTCACGCCGGCTGTCCGCTCCCCATCGAGCAGCTCGAACAGCGTCTTCTTCTCGGTGTGGTCGGGCTGCGCGGGATAGCCGGGCGCCGGGCGGATGCCCTGGTACTTCTCCAGGATCAGATCGGCACTGGAGAGCGCCTCGTCCGGCGCATAGGCCCAGAACTCGCGGCGCACGCGGGCATGCATGCGCTCGGCGAAGGCCTCCGCGAGCCGATCGGCCAGCGCCTTGCACAGGATCGAGGAATAGTCGTCATTGGCGTTCTTGAAGCGGTCGGCGACCGCGTCCTCGCCGATCCCCGCGGTGACCACGAAGCCGCCGATATAGTCGGGCACGCCGCTCGAAGCGGGCGCGATGAAGTCGGACAGCGCGGCGTTGAAGCGGCCCTCGCGCTTCTCGAGCTGCTGGCGCAGCGTGTGCAGCGTCGCGATCTTCTTCGTCCGGCTCTCGTCGGCGTAGAGCGCGATGTCGTCGCCTTCCGCATTCGCCGGCCAGAAGCCGATGGTGGCGCGCGCCCGGAACCATTTCCCCTCGACGATCCTGTCGAGCATCTTGCGCGCATCGTCGTAGAGCGAGCGCGCGACCTCGCCGATCTTGGGATCATCGAGAATGGCCGGGAAACGGCCCGACAGCTCCCAGGTCTGGAAGAACGGCGTCCAGTCGATGCAGTCGACGAGCTCGGCGAGGTCGTAATCGTCGAAGCTACGCGTGCCGAGGAAGGTCGGCTTTACCGGTGGCTTGGCAGTGAAGTCGACCGGTACGCGATTGGCGCGGGCGTCAGGCAGCTTCAGGCGCTTCTTGTCGGCCTGCGCGCGAAGGTGAGCCTCGGAGATCTTCGCATACTCCGCGCGCAGGTCGGCGGCATAGGCCTCGCGCTTGTCGGGCGACAGCAGCGTGGAGGCGACGCCGACGGCGCGGCTCGCGTCGTTGACATGGACCACCGGGCCTGCCCGGTAGTTCGGATCGATCTTCACGGCGGTATGCACGCGGCTCGTGGTGGCGCCGCCGATCAGGAGCGGCAGCCTCAAGCCTTCGCGCTGCAATTCGCCGGCGAAGAACGCCATCTCGTCGAGCGAGGGTGTGATCAGTCCGGACAGGCCGACGATGTCGGCCTTCTCGGCCTTCACGGTCTCGACGATTTTGGCTGCCGGCACCATGACGCCGAGGTCGATGACCTCGAAGTTGTTGCACTGGAGCACGATGCCGACGATGTTCTTGCCGATATCGTGGACGTCGCCCTTCACGGTGGCGAGCACGATCTTGCCGGCGGAAGAGTTGCTGTCGCCGGTGATGCCGTTGGCGAGATTGCGGGCTTTCTCCTCCTCCATGAACGGCATCAGCCAGGCGACCGCCTGCTTCATGACGCGCGCGGATTTCACCACCTGCGGCAGGAACATCTTGCCGTCGCCGAAGAGATCGCCGACCACGTTCATGCCGGCCATCAGCGGGCCCTCGATGACGTCGAGCGGACGCGAGGCTGCCTTGCGGGCTTCTTCCGTGTCCTCTTCGATGAACTCGGTGATGCCGTGCACCAGCGCGTGGCTCAGCCGCTTCTCGACCGGCCACTCGCGCCAGGCGAGATCGGCCTCCTTGGTCTCGGTCTTCTTGTCGCGGAATTTTTCCGCCAGCGCCAGCAGTCGTTCCGACGCGCCGGGGTCGCGGTTGAGCACGACGTCCTCGCACACCTGGCGCAGCTCGGGATCGATGTCGTCATAGACGATCATCTGGCCGGCATTGACGATGCCCATGTCCATGCCGGCGTGAATGGCGTGATACAGGAACACCGAGTGCATGGCCTCGCGTACCGGCTCGTTGCCGCGGAACGAGAACGACAGGTTCGAGACGCCGCCCGAGACGTGCGCGCCCGGCAGGTCCTTGCGGATCCAGCGCGTCGCCTCGATGAAGTCGACGCCGTAATTGTTGTGCTCCTCGATGCCCGTCGCGATCGCGAAGATGTTGGGATCGAAGATGATGTCTTCCGGCGGAAAGCCGATCCTGTCGACCAGGATATCGTAGGCGCGCTTGCAGATCGCGGTCTTGCGCGCGAAGGTGTCGGCCTGTCCGGTCTCGTCGAACGCCATCACCACCACGGCGGCGCCGTGGCGGCGCGCGATCTTCGCCTCGTGGATGAATTTTTGCTCGCCTTCCTTCAGCGAGATCGAGTTGACGACCGGCTTGCCCTGCACGCATTTCAGGCCGGCCTCGATCACCGAGAATTTCGAGGAGTCGACCATCACGGGGACGCGGGCGATGTCGGGCTCGGCGGCGACGAGGTTGAGGAAGGTCCGCATCGCGGCTTCCGAGTCGAGCAGACCCTCGTCCATGTTGACGTCGATGATCTGGGCGCCGTTCTCGACCTGGTCGCGCGCGACCTGAAGGCCGGCGGCGTAGTCGCCGGCGGTGATCAGCTTGCGGAAGCGCGCCGATCCCGTGACGTTGGTGCGCTCGCCGACGTTGACGAAGGGGATCGCGTCGGTCAGCGCGAACGGTTCCAGTCCGGAGAGCCGCAGCCGCGGCTCGATTGCAGGCATGACGCGCGGCTTGTGCGGGGCGACGGCGGCGGCGATCGCGGCGATGTGCTCCGGCGTGGTGCCGCAGCAGCCGCCGACGACGTTGACGAGACCGTCGGCCGCGAATTCGCCGATCAGCCGTGCCATGTAGTCCGGGCTTTCGTCGTACTGGCCGAACTCGTTGGGCAGGCCGGCATTGGGATAGGCGCATACGAGCGTGTCGGCGACGCGGCCGATGTCGGCGATGTGGGCGCGCAGGTCTTCCGCGCCGAGCGCGCAGTTGAAACCGATGGTGACGGGCCTTGCATGCCGCACCGAGTTCCAGAATGCCTCCGGCATCTGGCCGGAGAGCAGGCGGCCGGACTTGTCGGTGATGGTGCCCGAGACCATCACGGGCACGTCGATGCCGCGCTCCTCGGAAATCTCGGCGATCGCATAGAGCGCCGCCTTGGCGTTCAGCGTGTCGAAGATGGTCTCGACCAGCAGCACGTCGACGCCGCCGTCGAGCAGCCCCTTGATCTGCTCGCCGTAGGACGCGCGCAGATCGTCGAAGGTCACGGCGCGATAGCCGGGATTGGCGACGTCGGGCGAGATCGAGGCGGTGCGGTTGGTGGGACCGATCGCGCCCGCGACGAAGCGCGGCCTGCCGTCCTCGCGGCTCACGCGTTCGGCGGCGTTGCGGGCCAGCCGTGCCCCCTCGCGGGCCATCTCGTAGGCGATGCCGGAGAGGTCGTAGTCGGCCTGTGCGATCGACGTCGTGGAAAATGTGTTGGTGGCGACGATGTCGGCGCCGGCGCGCAGGTACGCAGCGTGGATGTCCTCGATCGCCTGCGGCTGGGTCAGGATCAACAAATCATTGTTGCCGCGCAGGTCGCGGTGAAAATCCTTGTAGCGCTCGCCGCGGAAGGCGGCCTCGTCGAACTGCAGCGCCTGGATCATCGTGCCCATGGCGCCGTCCAGCACCAGGATGCGGTCGCGGGCGGCTTCGAGCAGCGCAGTGCGCTTGGGAGAAACGGATATGGTCATCTGGGTCAGGCGGCTTTCTGTACGTGCTTGCCGCGAATGCCGAGCAGGTGGCAGATCGCGAACACGAGGTCGGCGCGGTTCATGGTGTAGAAATGGAAGGTGTCGACGCCATGCTTGGCGAGCTTGTGCACCTGGCCGGCGGCGACGCTGGCGGCGACCAGCTTGCGGGTCTCGGCGTCGTCGTCGAGGCCCTCGAACCGCTGCGCGAACCAGTCCGGCACGGTGGTGCCGGCCCGGGTGACGAAATTCCGCGCCTGCCTGAAATGGTGCATCGGCATGATGCCAGGCACGATCGGGATCGCGATGCCGCTGGCACGCACGCGGTCGAGATAGCGGAAATAGAGGTCGTTGTCGAAGAACACCTGGGTGATGGCGCGCGTCGCGCCCGCATCGACCTTGGCCTTCAGCGTGTCGATGTCGGCGTCGAAGTCGCGCGCCTCCGGGTGCTTCTCCGGATAGGCCGAGACCGAGATCTCGATGTCGGCGTGGCGCTTCTTGATGCCGGCGACGAGCTCGGCCGTGCTCTGGTAGCCGTCCTTGTGGGTGAAATAGGGCGTACCGATGCCGCCGGGCGGATCGCCGCGCAAGGCGACGATGTGGCGGACGCCGACCTCGTGATAGCGGTCGACGATCTCGTCGATCTCGCCCCGCGAGGCGCCGACACAGGTCAGGTGCGCGGCCGGCTGCAGCGCCGTCTCCTTCAGGATGCGCGCGATGGTGGCGTGGGTGCGCTCGCGGGTCGAGCCGCCGGCGCCGTAGGTCACCGAGACGAATTTGGGCTCGAGCGGCGCCAGGCGGTTGATGGTCTCCCACAGGCTCCGCTCCATCTCCTCGGTCTTGGGCGGAAAGAACTCGAAGGAGATCGCCGGACGCTTCAACGCAAGGTGCCCGTCTTGCCCGTTGAGCTGGGCAGGCGTCGTCAGTTCAGTCATGGCACCACTCTCACTCCAATTGTCGGCGTCGGCGCGTTTTGATTGCGAGACCGTAAGATAAAACAAAGAGCTCCAACTCAACAGCCCATCATTAATGGGAAATTGCCCACTATTGCCAAAATCGCTGGTAGTTGGCTGCCGGATGATGATTTAGGTGGGATTAATGCATGATAAAATATAAC
>NZ_JAGWUA010000265.1 GCF_028868675.1 Bradyrhizobium sp. | reverse complement strand
CGCTCCTTCTTCTCGCGCGTCGAGTTCACGACGCCGGTGCCGGAGGCAAGGACGCCCGAATAGATTCGGCAGAAGGTGATGGTGCCGACGAAGGGATCGTCCATGATCTTGAACGCGAGCAGCGCGAGCGGCTCCTTGTCGTCCGCCTTGCGCACGACCTCGTTGCCCTTGTCGTCGGTGCCCTTGATCGCGGGCACATCGAGCGGCGACGGCAGGTAGTCGACCACGGCGTCGAGCAGCGGCTGCACGCCCTTGTTCTTGAAGGCCGAACCGCACAGCACGGGATAGAAGGCGCCGGTCAGCACCGCCTTGCGGATCAGCCGCTTCAGCGTCGCCTCGTCCGGCTCCTTGCCGTCGAGATAGGCGGCCATGGCGTCGTCATCGAGCTCGACGGCGGCTTCCACCATCTTCTCGCGGTATTCCTTGGCCTGGTCGACGAGATCCTCGGGAATGTCGACATAGTCGAACTTGGCGCCGAGCGCCTCATCGTTCCAGATGACGCCCTTCATCTTCACGAGGTCGACGAGGCCCTTGAAGTTGCTCTCGGCGCCGATCGGAAGCTGGATCGCGACGGGCTTGGCGCCGAGGCGGTCGACGATGTCGGACAGGCACTTGAAGAAGTCGGCGCCGATCTTGTCCATCTTGTTGGCGAAGACGATGCGCGGAACCCTGTACTTGTCGCCCTGGCGCCAGACCGTCTCGGTCTGGGGCTCGACGCCCTGGTTCGAGTCGAGCACGCAGACGGCGCCGTCGAGCACGCGCAGGCTGCGCTCGACCTCGATGGTGAAGTCGACGTGGCCGGGGGTGTCGATGATGTTCAGGCGCTTGCCGTTCCAGAACGCGGTGGTCGCAGCCGAGGTGATCGTGATGCCACGCTCCTGCTCCTGCTCCATCCAGTCCATCGTCGCGGCACCTTCGTGCACTTCGCCGATCTTGTGGCTCTTGCCGGTGTAATAGAGGATGCGCTCGGTCGTGGTGGTCTTGCCGGCGTCGATATGCGCCATGATACCGAAGTTGCGGTAGTCCTCGATGGCATGTTGGCGGGGCATGGGGTCGTTCCTTGCGAGTCCGTGTGTGTCGCCGTTACCAGCGATAGTGCGAGAAGGCGCGGTTGGCTTCGGCCATCCGGTGCACGTCTTCACGCTTCTTGACGGCGTTCCCCCGGTTGTTCGATGCGTCCAAGAGCTCCGCCGAGAGCCGCTCGGTCATCGTCTTCTCGTTGCGCTCGCGCGCAGCCGCGATCAGCCAGCGGATCCCCAGAGCCTGCCGGCGGACCGAGCGAACCTCGACCGGGACCTGGTAGGTCGCGCCGCCGACGCGGCGGGAACGCACCTCGATCGTGGGCATGACGTTCTCGAGCGCCTGCTCGAACACGCCGAGCGGGTTCTGCTTGGTCTTGGCTTCGATGATGCCGAATGCGCCGTAGACGATGCCTTCGGCGACCGACTTCTTGCCGGCGTACATCACCGAGTTCATGAATTTCGTGACGACGATGTTCCCGAACTTCGGATCGGGCAGGACTTCACGCTTTTCCGCAGAATGGCGACGAGACATGGAAGAGGTTCCCGCTTACTTCGGACGCTTTGCGCCGTACTTCGAACGGCGCTGCTTACGGTTCTTGACGCCCTGGGTATCCAGCACGCCGCGGAGGATGTGGTAGCGCACGCCGGGCAGGTCCTTGACGCGGCCGCCGCGGATCATGACCACCGAGTGCTCCTGGAGGTTATGGCCCTCACCCGGGATGTAGCCGATCACCTCGAAGCCGTTGGTGAGGCGCACCTTGGCGACCTTGCGCAGTGCCGAGTTCGGCTTCTTCGGCGTCGTGGTGTAGACGCGCGTGCACACGCCGCGCTTCTGCGGCGACTGCTGCAGCGCCGGCACCTTCTTGCGCGACTTCTGCACTTCCCGCGGTTGTGCGATCAGCTGGTTGATCGTCGGCATCCTGGCCTTCACCCTTTATCTTGCCGCGAGACCCGCAAAGGCCCCGCAAATTCTTCTCCGGACTACCCGCCCGACGGGGCCGCCGTACGCGAAAACGAGCCGCGCAAAGCGAAATTGCGCCAACCGCTCCATCGCTGAGCGGAAAGCGCTTCGACGCCACAGAGGACCGCAGTCTTTGACCGATCAGCGATTCAGCCGCCGGCCGCGCACCGAGGTCATGCATCCGAGTTCGATCTCAAGAGGACGTGCTCAAGAGAACTAAAATCGTCCTGGCATTGCCTAGCTATGATCGACAGCGTTTGAGCGGCATTCGTCGAGGGTGGTGCCCGCTTCGACGGCCCAAGAGGACCAAGCGGGTGTTCCGTTCCGACGTTGGCGACGCTCACCGCCTGTCGTTAAGTGAGGCGCTTTCTATAAGTGAGAATCGGTCAAGTCAAGGCGAAACCACGGCAGAAGAAGCGCTTCTTTCGCCTGCAGAATTGGCTGTTCGGCCCCTTCGCCGGACTCCACGCAGACGGGTTTTCGTGAGCCTGTCCGCCAGTTTTTATCCGGGCAAAATATACTTTTATAATTGAAATTAAGACTTTCTTTCGCGTTCCGACGTCCGCTGGCGGGTTCGGCGCCCGAGAAGTACGCCGGCGCGAGGTCGCAGACAACTGTCGCTCCGAAGTTCGGCCACGGCCGGCGGGTCAGGAGAACCTGACGTCGCGGGTCAGCCGGCACCCATTGCGCCAGCTCGGGACACGCCCCCGCCCGCTCACTCCTCGTCGTCTTCCTCATCATTGTCTTCGTCGTCGGCCTGGCGGGCGGCGCCGTGCGGCTGGTGGAGCTGGTCGTTCCACAGCTTGCGATAGACGCCGTTCCTGGCCAGCAGCTCGGCGTGCGAGCCGCGCTCGATGGCACGGCCGCCCGAGATCACGATGATCTCGTCCATCTCGACCACGGATGTCAGCCGGTGGGTCGACCAGATCATGGTGCGGCCCTTGGCGATCTTCAGCAGCGTGCGGTTGATCGCGGCTTCCGTGGTCTGGTCCAGCGCCGAGGTCGCCTCGTCCAACAGCAGCACCGACGGATTGCGGATGATTGCGCGCGCGATCGCGATGCGCTGGCGCTGGCCGCCCGACAGCGTATCGCCGCGCTCGCCGACAGGGGTGTCGTATTTCTGCGGCAGACCCATGATGTAGCGGTGGATCTCGGCCTTCTTCGCCGCCTCCTCCACCTCCTCGTCGGTGGCGCCCTCCTTGCCGAGCCGGATGTTCTCGCGGATCGACATGTTGAACAGCATGTTCTCCTGGAACACCACCGCCATGCTCCGGCGCAGCGAGTCCAGCGTCACCTTGCGGACGTCGACGCCGTCGATGGTGATGCGCCCCTCGTCCGGCACGTAAAGCCTCAGGATCAGGTTGAGCAGCGTGCTCTTGCCCGAGCCCGAGGGACCGACGATCGCGATGCTCTTGCCGACGTCGAGCTTGAGGCTGAGATTGTCCAGCACCGGCGTCAGGCTGCCTTCATACTGGAAGGTGACGCGGTCGAAGGTGATGTCGTGGGTGATCCGCGGCAGGTCCGGCGCGCCGGGGCGGTCGGCACCGCGCGTCGGCTCGTCCAGGAGCTCCTGGATGTGGCGGATGGCGGCCGCCGAGGAGATCGACACCGGGATGAAGTGCATCACGTGCGCGATGTTGTAGGAGACCTCCCAGAACGCGCTCTCGAAGGTGACGAAGGTGCCGATCGTGATCTGGCCCTTGGTGGCCAGGTAGGCGCCGATCGCCAGCACCACGAGGTGCAGCAGCAGCACCGAGATCGTCACCGTCCGCTCCACCATGGTCGACAGGAAGGCCGCCGAGGCGATCCTCTTGCGCGTCTCGTCGTTGCGGAAGGTGAAGAAGCCGAACATCTTGCGCTGCAGGCTGAACGCCTTGATCACCGCCTGCGCCGCGACGTTTTCCTGCACCATGCCGAGCAGCGTCGATTCGTTCTGCTTCTGCTCGTAGTTCGCCTGCACCGCCTTCGGGGTCAGGATGCGCGGCCCGATCAGCGTGATCGGGAACACCAGCAGCGCAACCACCGCGAGCTGCCAGTTCAGAAACAGCATCAGGATGATGCCGGCGATCAGCTCGAGGAACGGCAACGCCGCGCTGTTGGCGAAGGTCTTGACCGAGCCCTCGAACGCCGAAAGGTCGACGGAGAAGCGCGACAGGATCTCGCCGCGCCTGGTGCGGCCGAAATAGGCCGCCGGCAGGTCCTGGACGTGCTCGAACAGCCGCTTGCGCACGTCGGAGATGATCGATGCCGCGAGCCGCGCATCCCAGCGCTCGTACCAGACCGCGACGATCGAGGTGAAGATGCCGGCGACCGCGAGCGCGCCGAGAATCTTGTACAGCGCCTGAAAATCCTCCTCGCCGAGCGCGTCGTCGATCAGGAACTTCAGGCTGAGCGGCATGATGACGTTGAAGAGCGTCTCGACGAGCACGCCGAACGCCACGAATGTCAGCATTCGCTTGTAGCTGCCGAGATAGGGCCGGACGAAGCCGAGGATGGTTGAAAGCGCGCCGGCGGCTTCGCGGGCGGTGAAGACGACGAGGTCCTCGTCCTCATCGTCGTCCTCGATCTCGAGGAGCTCAGCCTCCTCTTCCTCGTCGTCCTCCTCTTCCGCCTCCGGCCTGGCTGCGGACCCGAGCTCATCGTCAAGCACGGCCACCGCTTCCGCAGTCGCGGGCTTCTGTTTGTCCGACGAGGAAGGCCTTTGCGCCATGAAACCAACCGATGCTGTACGGCCGGCATGACCGCAGAAAGATCGAGCGAATAGCGCAAACCGCTATACCGGCGATTCTATGCGATCGAAATGAATTCGGCAAAACAATTGGGTCGACCGGCCAACGCCGCTAGTCGTCGTCCTCGACCTTGTCGAAGAAGGAGTAGCGCAGGCTGTCGGCGTCGGCGTACCACTGGCCCGGCCCCTTGTTGGCCGCCAGCGTCGCCGCCCAGAGCGCGTCGGTGCAGTCACTGCGGTGCATCGACAGGTCGAAGCCGTTGCCGAAGAACAATTCCGACCACTCCCACCAGGTGCCGAGCTTCTTGACCCCGCGCAGCAGGTCGTAGCGGTCGATCAGCGCCGGCGCCATGTCGGAGGTTACCGAGCCGAACACCAGCCCGGTCTTCACGACGCGGTTGAGTTCGCGCACCGCGCGCGCGACCTGCTTTTCGGCGACGTGACACAGGCTGGTCTCGAACACGAAGTCGAACTCGTCGTCCTTGAACGGCATGTC
>NZ_JAGWUA010000264.1 GCF_028868675.1 Bradyrhizobium sp. | reverse complement strand
CCGTCGGTCGAGACGAAGCGGTGATCAGGGAATACATCCGCAAGCAGGAGGCCGAGGATACCCGGCTCGACCAAATGAACATGTGGCGCTAAGGCCGCCTTTAGGCGGCCAATAAAATGGGGGACGCGTCAGCGTCCCTTACAGCTGCTTTGAGCAGCCCAATTCCTAAAGCCCCCGGCTTTGCCGGGGGATACTTACCTAGTTTGCGATGTCGGCAAGATCGGCGAGCGCTCGTCGGGAATAGACGAGCTTCATCCGCGGCGGAATTTCGCGAACGCGGCTGCGACATCAGCATCGGTCGCGACTTCACCGAGATCGACAGAGGCGATGGCGGCGTCGATGATCCGCAGCTCCTCCGCGGTCGCCGGATATTCGCCGCCGCGAAGCTCGCTCTCGATCTCGGCAGCAATCGCAGTCAGCTCCTGCTGGGCCTCTTCGGGCCAAGTCTGAGCTCGCTCCAGGAGGGTTCGCAGATCCGTTGGTGCCATGGCCTGCACTATATCAGGCGTCTGGCTGGTTTCCAATCGTCCGCTACGGACATCGTCCGCGAGGGCGTCTAACGTCCGAACGCCAGCACGTGCAGCCCGAGCCGGCGCCGCACGATCCAGAACAGCAGCACCGTCTCGAAGGTCAGCGAGATCGAGGTCGCGGCGGCCGCGCCGTGACCGCCCAAGCGCGGCACCAGCACGACGCAGAGCACGACGTTCATGGCAAAAGCCAGCGCATAGGCGAGCGCGCAGACCTTCTGGTGGCCGAGCATGTTGAGAAGCCGCTCCACCGGACCGATCGCCGCGCGCACCACGAGCCCGATGGCGGCGATGAACATGATGTCGTAGCCGACCATGAATTGCGGGCCGAACAGCCACAGCAGAGGCTTGCCGAAGGCGAGCAGCATGGCGGTCGCGGCAAGCGACGGCCAGAACGTCCAGTTGATGGCGTCCGCGACATAGGCCGACAGGCGCGCCTTGTCGCCGAGCGCGTTGTATTCGGCAAAGCGATGCGCCGTCGTCGCCGACATCGCGTAGTGGATGAAGGAGACCAGCGCGAGCGTCTTGACCACCGCGAAATAGACGCCGACCTCGTCGGATGGGCGGAACTGCTGCAGCACCAGCACGTCGGTATAGGACAACAGCAGATAGAAGCTCTCGACCAGGAGGATCGGCAGCGAGACCGCCAGCCAGCCGCGGACGTCATAGGCCCTCGGTCCCGGCTCGATGTGGCCGGATAGCTTGCGGTTCAGCACCAGCATCTGGCCGGTCATCGCGATCCACACGGCAGCCGCGCTCGCAACCATCGCCGCGGTAGCGCCGAGGTGGAAGCCGAGCACGAAGGCGGATGCCGTGATGCCGATGATCAGCGCCTGGCGGATGATGAACTGCGGCATCAGGCCGAGCTGCATCCAGTCGTGCGAGCGGGCGATGCCGTCCTGCGTGTTGGCGACGACGAAGGCCGGCAGCGTCATGCAGCCGACATAGAGCGGCAGCCGTTCGGCCGGATCGATCCAGGGCGATAGCAGCTTCACGATGCCGGCGAGAGCGAGCGAGACCAGCGCGGACACGGCGAAGGTCAGCCAGCGGCTGCCGGAGAGAAAGCCGCGCAGCAGCGCCTGCTCGCCATTGGTGCGGTATTCCGGAATGATCTTCTGCGCCGAGGCCGAGATGCCGAAATCCATCATGCTGCCGAGCAGCAGCACCCAGGTCCAGACATAGACATAGACGCCATAGTCGGAGGTGCCCATCCAGCGCGCGAGCAGGATCTGCGACAGATAGGCAAGCGCTGCGCTGATCACGCGGATGATGAAGACGGTGCCGGCGAGCCGTCGCGTCAGTGACGCCTCGCTGGTTCCGCCCACGAGACCGGCCAGCTTCGCACGCAGCCGCGCGGCGAGGCCGGTTGGCTCGGCGTTTGCGGGTTGAGCGTCCATCACGGCCACGTCGAATGTTCCCCTGCGCGCCATCCATGCGCAACTTTCGACGTAGCAACCATTCGTTAAGATTTTGTTGGATGAGGCCTTCGCCAGGGCGCCGATGGTCAGTCCAGATTGGTATTGAACTCGTATGAGCGTTCCGGCCCCACCAGCGTGAATTTCAGCGCGGCGCCGTCCGGCTTGGCGCCGGGCGGCAACCCGTCGAGTTCGAAGGCGAAGCGCTTCACGCCGGGCGGCCCGTGCGGCACGGGAGCGGGAATCGGCAACGCCCAGTCGGGCGTCGGCCCCTCCACGAATAGATTGACCTCCCGCGCGTCGGGCGCGATCACGTCGACCGTGACCTTGGTTGGCCCGTCGCGCTTGACGTCGCGGATCGTCAACGGATTGGGGTCGCCGATATTGGCGGGTTTCGGCACGGTGTCGAGCGCGGCGAACAGCGCGCCGTCTTCGGTCGAGGCGACGCTGTTGAAGCCGAGTTCCGCGCTGGCCTCGACCGGGACGCAGAGCTTTTCGCAGACCGCGTAGCTGATCTCGGCGCGCAGGATCACCGGCTTGTCGGCGCTCTTGGCGACGATGCGCAGCGGCAGCACGATCTGGTCGTGATAGCCGATCGAATGGCCGCCTGCGCCGTCGTCGAATTTCAGCGGCGCCGGCCACAGTACCGTCACGGCCTCGATGTTTTCGGACTTCGAGAAGTCGAACCGCGGCGGAACGCCGGAATCGCCGGGCGTGCGCCAGTAGGTCTTCCAGCCGCGTTCGAGCTGGAAGGCGAGACCGCCGAGCAGGACCGGACCGCTGCGCGAGCCCGCGAGCAGGCGCACGGCGGAATGGCTGTCGCGCTGCCACGGCGAGGCGTCATCGGCGCGAGCCTCGATCGACAGCGCGCAAGCGAGGAGGGTGGCGGCAACGCCGAACGCGGCGCGCCTGGGAACCGTGGTGAGCATGCAGCGTCTTTACAGGGTCGGTCGAACGCAAACCATTGAATTGCTTGTGATGGATGCATCGGAATCCGGCGCGGGCAAGTCTTGATTTGCAAGCCTCGTTTGCAAGTCTTGATTTGCAAGCCTCGTTTGCAAGCCTTGATTTGACAGCCGCCGACCCCGACATCAGGATGGGAATCGAAACCGGAGTGCTTCATCATGGCTCCCGAAGGCAAACGGACTGGCGACAGCACCCAGCCGGCCGGCGGCCCCGTGCAGAATTCGGCCGGCTATCTCGACGGCAGGCTGCTGATCGCGATGCCCGTGATGGGCGATCCGCGGTTCGAGCGCTCGGTGATCTATCTGTGCGCGCATTCGGCGGAAGGTGCGATGGGCATCATCGTCAACCATCCGGCCGGCAGCATCGACTTCCCCGAACTGCTGATGCAACTCGGTATCATCAAGAAGGGCGAGCAGATCAAGCTGCCCGAGAACGCCGAGAGCATGAAGGTGCTGCGCGGTGGGCCGGTTGATACCGGCCGCGGCTTCGTGCTGCATTCCAGCGATTTCTTCATCGAAAACGCCACCCTCAAGATCGACGACGGCGTCTGCCTCACCGCGACCGTGGACATCCTGAAGGCGATCGCCAACGGCAAGGGTCCCAGGCACGCCATCCTCGCGCTCGGCTATGCCGGCTGGGCGCCGGGTCAGCTCGAGACCGAGATCCAGGGTAACGGCTGGCTGCATTGCGACGCGGACGCGGACCTCATCTTCGGTGACGACGTCGATGAGAAATACGCCCGCGCGCTCCACAAGATCGGCATCGATCCCGGCATGCTGTCGAACGAGGCCGGGCACGCCTGAGCGCTCTCCGTGTCGCCCCCGCGAAGGCGGGGGCCCATAACCACAGGCCATCGTTGTTCTGACAAGCCGTAACTCCGAGTCTCCGTAACCACATCTGCCTGTGGTTATGGATCCCGGGCTCGCGCTTCGCGCGCCCCGGGACGACAGCAGCCTACTCCGCCGCCAGCTGCTGCACCGTCGGTTCGGTGCCGGCGACGGTGGCGCGGCGCATGTCGCGGGGCTGCGACTGGTCGTAGCGGCGGACGCGGTGCACGGTCTGGCGGTTGTCCCACATCACGAGGTCGTGCAGTTTCCATTTGTGGACGTAGACGAACTCCGGTTGCGTCGCGTGCTCGGTGAGGTCGCGCAGCAAGAGCCGTCCCTCGGGCACGCTCATGCCGACGATCTTGCCGGCATGGGAGGAGAGGTACAGCGACTTGCGCCGATGCACCGGGTGCATGCGCACCAGCCGCTGCAGCACCGGCCTGAACATCGCCTTCTCCTCGTCGGTGTAGTCGGTGAAGCCGAGCGAGCCGCGCGAATACATCAGCGAGTGCTCGCAGACGAGATTCTCGATCTCCGCCTTGGTTTCGTCGTCGAGCGCGTCATAGGCCGCGCGCATGTCGGCGAACTCGGTGTTGCCGCCCTTCGAGTTCACCACGCGCGCCGACAGCAGCGAGAATTTTGCCGGGATCGCGCGGAACGAGCTGTCGGAATGCCACAGGCAGTTGCCGAGATTGAACAGATGGGTGCGATCGTCCTTCGCCAGCGGCTTGCCGTCCTTGCCGAGATTCGAGACGTCGTTCAGTCCGGAGGCGAGGCGGTAGTCCTCCTTTCTGGTGACGGTGCCGCCGTGCCTGTTTTCCCTCTGGCCGAAATTGAGCGCAAAGGCGAGCTGCTGCTCGTCGGTGATGTCCTAGCCTAACAAGGGAGGCCCCCCGGCTCTGCCGGGGAGGCAGCAGAAGTTTGACATTTCAGGCGGTCGTCCATCGACGAAACTCGCGACTCGTGAGCCACCACGCACACGAGAAGGAGTTTCGCGATGGACGATTACGAGAGCCTAAGCCACAGCAAATGGGAGTGCAAATATCACGTGGTCTTCATTCCCAAGTGCCGCAGGAAGACGCTGTACGGGGAGTTGAGGCAGCATCTCGGGGAGGTGTTCCGCAGATTGGCGATGCAGAAGGAGTGCAGGGTCGAAGAGGGGCATTTGATGCCGGATCATGTTCATATGATGATTTCGATCCCACCCAAGTATGCGGTGTCGCAAGTGATCGGGTACATCAAAGGCAAGAGCGCTATCCACCTGGCGCGTGTCTATGGCGAGAGGAAGCGCAACTTCGTAGGGCAGCACTTCTGGGCTCGGGGATACTTCGTCTCGACCGTCGGTCGAGACGAAGCGGTGATCAGGGAATACATCCGCAAGCAGGAGGCCGAGGATACCCGGCTCGACCAAATGAACATGTGGCGCTAAGGCCGCCTTTAGGCGGCCAATAAAATGGGGGACGCGTCAGCGTCCCT
>NZ_JAGWUA010000059.1 GCF_028868675.1 Bradyrhizobium sp. | reverse complement strand
GGCGGTTTTGGGCGCGAGGCAAATTCGTTGGTCGGCAGTTGCAGTCGCGATCGCCAGCGTTCGCCGCCGGCTTCCGTGCGGGCGTTCTGCTTGCCTCGATCGGCGCGGCTCCGCGGCTAACGCGTCGTGCCCCGGCTCACGACCGCGCCGCCAGGAGCACGCCGGGATTCAGGATTCCCTTCGGATCGAGGCGATCCTTGGCGCCCTGCAGCGCGGAGGCGAAAAGCTCCGGCCGCTGACGACGGTACCACGGCATATGGTCGCGTCCGACGGCGTGATGATGCGTGACCGTGCCGCCATGGGCGATCACGGCGTCAAGCGCGCGACTCTTGATCTCCAGCCACTGCTCGGCAAGCGCACCGTGTCTCCCCTTGGCCTGGAACGAGAAGTAAGGCGCCGGCCCATCCGGATAGCAGTGGGTGAAACGGCAGGACACGCTGCCCTTCTGGCCGGTCGCGGCGAGACAGGCGTCCTCGGTCGCCGAGAGAATCGCCTTGTAGAATTCAGGGAAGCGCTCCCAGGTGATGGCGGTCTCGAAGGTATCGGTGATGATCCCCATCTCCACGACCGTCTTCTTGTAGTGCGGCATCCGGATGAAGGCGTTGCGCCAGGCTTCGGCTGCGCCGGCGCGGTGTCCGCTGCCACTCTTGGCGACATCGCGGTCGAAGCTGCCGCCCAATTCCTTCGCGATCGCGAGCGCGCGGTCCATCCAGGCGTCGACGGGGTGATCGGCGTTCTCGAAGGCGAGCACCACGACGGATTGTCGGCCATCGCCGAACCCGTTGTTGAAGGCCTCGCGCGAATCCAGCAGCCGGACATTGGCGGGGAAGAGCCATGCCTGCGAGATCACCCTCACCGCCTCGGCCGCCTTGTAGACGTCGTCGAACAGGACGGCCGTCCCCGCCCGGTATTTCGGCCGCGCCTGCAGGCGCATCCACGCCTCGGTGATGATCCCGAGCGACCCCTCCGAACCGATCATCAACCGGTCGGGGCTCGGGCCTGCGCCGGAGCCGGGAAGACGGCGGCTCTCGATCACTCCTGCCGGCGTTATCGTCCTCAGGCTCTCAACGAGATCGTCGATGTGGGTATAGAGCGTCGCAAAATGACCGCCCGATCGGGTCGCGATCATGCCGCCGAGAGTCGCAAGCTCCATGCTCTGCGGGAAATGCCGCATCGTCAGGCCATGGGACTTCAGTTGATCCTCCATGGCCGGAACGCGGATGCCGCCCTGGATGCGCGCCGCCCGGCTGGTCTTGTCGACCTCCAGGATATTGTCGAGCCGCGTCAGGTCGAGGCTGATGGTGCCGTTGAAGGCACTGCCGACCACCGGCTCGACTCCACCGCAAACGGAGGTGCCTCCACCGAACGGAATCACTGCGACATTGCTGCCTGCCGCGAAGTCGTAGACGGCGGCAATGTCAGCTTCGGAGCGGACGTAGGCAACGATGTCGGGCGCGTTGCGATAGTCGCCCAGAAACTGGCGCGCGTAGTCGGGATAGGATTTTCCATAAGTATGCAGCAGGCGGTCGCGCTTGGAGCTCGTGGCGAAAGCGGAAAGCGCGGCGGGAACCGAAATCCGTGGCGCGCGCAGGTCGACCGCATCCGCACCGGGCGCCTTGCGGACCTCGAACTCTCCGCCGAATCGTTCGCGCATCCGCGACGTCACCATGTGCCGTTCGACGTCCGTAATCTCGTCGCCTTCGTAGCCCCAGCCGACCAGTTTCAGCTCGCTCGTCGCCATGTCGGGTCTCCAAGATCGTGATTTGGAAATTTCTGCACCGCCAGCGGCAATGTTACACAGTCGCAAGGGCCCGTCGATCATGCGGCGCGGCAAGCGCCCCCTGCAAATGCAACGCAATTCCTGCGAAAAGCGCGGGAGACCGGCGTCGGCAGGCAAGGTTCCGACGAAACCCGATTCCAAAGGGCACGAAAAACTCTTGAAACAGGGCCGGGCCTACCCTTTCGCAAAAGCATACAGGGACGGCCACCATGCAATTCCTTCTCGACCTGATCTGGGATCACGCCCGCTGCCGGCATCTCGCCGCGATGGCTTCCAGGGAAGCACGGCCATGATCGAGTTCCTCTCTGCCATTCTGGCGCTCTGCAGCATCGGCGTGTTCGCGGCCCACGCGCTGGACGCGTATCGCACGACGCATTTCTGACGGCTCCGCCACCCCTGGCTCGATCCCGGATGGCGGCCGCGAACCGGCTTGCCCGGCGATCTTGATCCCCGTCAATTGCCGGCGGCTCGGTCTGGCTATCAATAGCCCATTCCGCAGCGCGAAGCCGGAGCACTTCCCTGTCCGAGCGGCGATCTCCACCACCTCTGTCCGCGATCGAGATGGCGCACCGGCAGCGCGAGATCTCGATCTCCGAATTCTTTCTCAAGAACCGCCATCTGCTCGGCTTCGACACGCCTGCGAAAGCGCTCGTCACCGCGGTCAAGGAGGCCGTCGACAACGCGCTCGACGCCTGCGAGGAGGCCGGCATTCTCCCCGACATCACGGTGGAGGTGAGCGACCGCGGCGGCAGGTCGCGCGTGGTCGTCGAGGACAATGGTCCCGGCATCGTCGAGGACCAGATCGCGAAGATCTTCGGCAAGCTGCTGTACGGCTCGAAATTCCACAAGCTGTCGCAATCGCGCGGCCAGCAGGGCATGGGGATCTCGGCGGCCGGCATGTACGGGCAGCTCACCTTGGGCAAGCCGCTGCACATCATCAGCCGCGTCAAGGGCGACAAGCTCGCCTCCGAGATGCATGTCGCGATCGATACGGCCAGGAATCGCCCCGACATCCATCGCAAGAAGCAGTTGAGGTGGGACCGTCCCCACGGCACGCGCGTCGAGATGGAGATGGAGGGACACCATCAGACCGGCCCGCACTCGGTGGAGAGCTATCTGAAGCAGACCGCGATCGCCAATCCGCATCTGGCGATCACCTATCGAAATCCCAAGAGTGAAGTCATCCGCTTCGAGCGCACCACCAGGACGCTTCCCCTGCGGCCGGCCGAGATCAAGCCGCACCCCTACGGCATCGAGCTGGGACGGCTGATCCAGATGCTGAACGGCACCGAAAGCCGCACCCTGCTGCGCTTCCTGGCCGACGAATTCTCCTGCGTCGGCAGGAAGACCGCGCTTGCCATCATCGAGGCGGCGCGCAAGCACGCCGACCGGAAACTGAGCGAGCGCTCGCATCCCAGGCACATCGCGCACGCCCAGGCGGCCGCGCTGCACAGGGCGATCCAGAAGACGCGCATCCAGGCGCCGCGGACCGACTGCATCGTCCCAATCGGCGAGGAGCAGCTTCTTGCGGGCCTGCGTAAGGAGCTCAAGGCGGATTTCTTCACGGTCGTCACGCGGCCGGCGGCGGCCTATCGCGGCAACCCGTTCCTGGTCGAGGTCGCGCTCGCTTATGCGCGCCCCGGCGGCGGCGATGTCGAGGTCGACGCCAGGGGCCGCATGCGCAAGCAGGCGCCGGAGGACACGGACTCGCTGGTCGCGCAGAAGGACGAGCCGGTGCGCCTGCTGCGCTTCGCCAACCGCGTCCCCCTGCTCTACCAGCAGGCCAGCTGCGCGATCACAAGAGCCGTCATGCAGACCAACTGGCGCGGCTACGGCCTGCACCAGCCGAAGGGCGCCCTGCCGATCGCGCCGATGGCGATCCTCGTCCATGTCGCGTCCGTCTGGGTGCCCTACACCTCCGAATCCAAGGAGGCGGTCGAGCCGTATCCGGAGATCCTGAAGGAGATCAGGCTCGGCCTGCAGCAATCGGCCCGCAGGCTCGCGCAATATCTGCACCACGAGGCCCGGCTGCACGAGGAATACGACCGGCGCGTCCACATCGAAAAATACCTGCCGCAGATCGGCCTCGCCCTGCAGGACATCCTCTTCCTCAGCGACGGCGAGCGGGACGCCACGCTGAAGAAGCTCGACGACACGCTGCACCGCTCCCGCACCAGACAGGGCTCCGCCCATGACGCAGATCGTTCCCGGGAACGCACCTAGCGAGCTCGACCGCAAGACCATCGCGCTGATCGATTCGATCGCGCGCGCCGTCCGCGCCAGCATCGCGGCCGGCCGCCTGCCGGAGATCAGGCTGCCGGTCCGCAGCCTCGACAACGTCACCTATGACGAGGCAAAGGGCTATTTCGAGCTCGGCGGCGCCAGCAAGCTGCGCACGCTGACCATGACCACCGCGCGCTCCTTCGCGCAGACGCTGCGCATGATGGCGCTGTCGCGCGGCATGGTCGTGCACGACGACTTCGCCACCAAGCGCGAAGTCTACTACATCAGCAAGAACTGGGGCGATTGCCGTTTCGACGAGCAGGCCGAGTCGGACGCCATCATGGACGACATCGAGGCGACCGCCTCGGTCGAAGGGCTGTCGCGCGAGCAATTGCGGTTCTATCCGGAGGCTCACGGCGGCTCCGTTGCGGGACGGCTGACCGTGATCGACCGTGCGTCCGATGCCGGCGAGGCGATCGAGATCGATTGTGCGCGGCTCGGCAGCGGCGCCTACGGCATTCCGCATTCGGTCGAGCATCTCTCGTTCCGGACGGATGCCCGCTTCATCCTCGCCATCGAGACCGGCGGCATGTTCCAGCGCCTGAACAAGCACCGCTTCTGGGACGCGGCGCAATGCATCATCGTCGAGATGGGCGGCGTGCCGACGCGCGCCACGCGGCGCTTCGTCCGCCTCCTGTCGGACCAGCACGAGTTGCCGGTCTATTGCTTCGTCGATTGCGACCCCTACGGCTTCACCAACATCTATCGCACGCTGAAGGTCGGCTCCGGCAATGCGGCCCACGTCAACCGCTTCCTCTGCGTGCCGCAGGCGCGCTTCCTCGGCGTCACGCCGCAGGACATCCTCGACTTCGGCCTCGAGGATGCCACCCACCCGCTCTCGCCGACCGACATCAAGCGCGCGGAGGATGCGCTCGAGAACGATCCCTTCATCAAGGCGAATCCCGCCTGGGTCGCCGCGATCAGGCAGCAGCTTGCCATGGGGGTCCGCGCCGAGCAGCAGGCGCTGGCGAAATGGGGCCTCAACTACGTCATCAAGGACTATCTGCCGAAGAAGCTCGCCGACCCCGCTGGCTTCCTGCCCTAGCCGCCGAGGCGCTCCCCCTAGCGGCCGCCGCTCTCGCCGTCGATCTGGCGCCCCATCAGCGCGATCGCCTTCTGGTACACGCCGGCCGCATTCCAGGCTTCGATCGCCGCGAAATTCGGCTCGCCCGGCTGGTAGCCCGCGCCGGCGCGCCAGCCATGCGCCCTGAGGAAATTCGCCGTCGACGCGAGCGCATTGGCCGCAACGTCGAGATTGCCGGTGCCGTAGGCCAAAATGTTCTTCGGCATGAACTGGGTCTGGCCGACCTCGCCATGCATGGAGCCGCGCGTCGCGCCCGACAGGCTGCCGCGATCGATCAGCTTGAGCGCGGCATAAAGCTGGTCGGTGAAGAATTCCGGCCGGCGGCAGTCATAGGCCAGGGTCGCGATCGACGACAGCATGTTCTGATTGCCGCGCTGGCTGCCAAAACCCGTCTCCATGCCCCAGATCGCGATCAGCGGTCCCGGCGGCACGCCATAGCGCTGCTGGATCGAGGCGAACATGGCGGCCTGCGATTGCTTCAGCCCCCGCCCGCGCGCAACGATCGTGGTCGCGCCGCGCCTGGCGAGGAACTGGTCGAGCGACAGCGAGAAGCTGTGCTGGCTGCGGTCGGCGGCGATGGTGGCGCTGGCATAGTTGGCCCTCATCAGGGCGGAAATCGCGGTCGGCCCGATGCCCTTGCCGCGGGCCTCCTCGTTGAACTCCCGTTTCCAGCCTTCGAAGCCGGCCGGCGAGCTGCCGCATTGGGCGGCATCGGCCACCGGCATGAAAGACACAAGCAGCCCCACGGCGCCGACCATCCCTGCAAGTGCCCTGCGCCCGGTCATTTTGCGGTCCTTACCGTTCGATCCTCTTCATCTTTTGGTAGATTCGCACACGCTAGAACGGATGCCAACCCGCCGATCGCTTGCGAGGACAAGATGACCTTTTCAGGACTGGGCATGAATCTCGGCAATCTGTCACGCCTGTCGAACGCGCAGTCGCGGTCGATCAGCCCGGAGAATTTTTCGGGGCAGAAGGGCAAGGGCGGCATGGCCGTGGACGGTCCGGCGGCGCGCCAGGCGCGCGGCCTGGGCCCGGGCTGGAAGATCTCGCCCTATGTGACGATCGAGCCGGGCGCGACATTCACGCTCGCCGACATCGAGGGCCAGGGCGCGATCCAGCAGATCTGGATGACGCTCGCGCGCGGCCGGCTGCGCCACTCGATCCTGCGCGTCTACTGGGACGACCAGGCGCAGCCCAGCATCGAATGCCCGGTCGGCGATTTCTTCGCCTGCGGCTGGGAGGAATTTGCGCAGGTCTCCTCGCTCGCGGTCTGCGTCAATCCCGGCCGCGCCTTCAACTGTTACTGGGAAATGCCGTTCCGCAAGCGCGCACGCTTCACGCTGGAGAACCGCAGCGAGGAGACGCAGACGGTCTACTACCAGATCAACTACGCGCTGACCGAGGTGGGCGAGGACTGCGCCTATTTCCACGCCCAGTTCCGCCGCACCAACCCGGTGCCGTACAAGGAGGTTCACACCATCCTCGACGGCGTGAAAGGCCAGGGCCACTATGTCGGCACCTACATGGCCTGGGGCACGAACAGCAACGGCTGGTGGGGCGAAGGCGAGATCAAGTTCTTCCTCGACGGCGACGGTGAATTCCCGACGATCTGCGGCACCGGCACCGAGGACTATTTCTGCGGCGCCTACAATTTCGATCCGCGCGTGCCCTGGAGCCTCGCCAATCCCGGCCGCAGCGACGGACCGCCGTCGCGCTACCAGGAATTCACCACGCCCTATGCCGGCCTGCCACAGGTGATCCGGCCGGACGGCGTCTACAAATCGCAGCAACGCTTCGGCATGTACCGCTGGCACATTCCCGATCCCGTGCGCTTCCGGAGCGATCTGCGCGTGACGATGCAGGCGCTCGGCTGGCGCTCCGGCGTGAAGGAGCCAAAATACCTGCCGCTACAGGACGACGTGGCGTCCGTTGCGTTCTGGTACCAGACGCTGCCGACCGCGCCGTTTCCGGCGTTGCCCGAAGCTGACTACCTCGAGGTCGATTAGCCATCCCGGCCGAGCAGGGAATAGCTTGTGCGCGCAATTGTCGACGCCCGCGCCTGAGCTAATTTGCCATGAGTCAGAATATTTGGGTCAAATATCGCCGCGCGAACGTGGCGTCCGGAGGGGACCGATGCAGGGACTGATGATGGATATGCCGCTTCTGATCAGCGGCCTGATCCAGTATGCCGCCGACTATCACGGCGAGGCCGAGATCGTCGCGCGCGAGATCGAAGGCGACATCCACCGTTATACCTATGCGGAGGCGCATCCGCGCATCAAGCGCATGGCGCTTGCGCTGAAGCGGCTCGGCATGCGCGAAAGCGACCGCGTCGGCACGCTCGCCTGGAATACGCATCGCCATTTCGAGATGTTCTACGCGGCCCCCGGCATGGGCTACGTGCTGCACACCATCAACCCGCGCCTGTTCCCCGAACAGCTCGTCTACATCATCAATCACGCCGAGGACCGGCTCCTCTTCATCGACCGCGGCACGCTACCGCTGGTCGAGGCGATCGCGCCGCAGCTCAAGACCGTCGAAGCTTATGTCGTGATGTCCGCGCGCGAGCGGATGCCCGAGACCAAGCTCGCCAACGTGCATTGCTACGAGGAGCTGCTGGCGAAGGAGAACGATGCCGGCTTCGCCTGGCCGCTGTTCGACGAAAAATCCGCCTCCACCATCTGTTACACCTCGGGCACGACAGGCAATCCGAAAGGCGTCGTCTACTCGCATCGTGCCGCGCTGCTGCAGACCATGACCTGTTCGAGCCTCGACTTCCTGCCCGGTCACATGGAGGGCGTGCGCGAGGTGATGATGCCGATGGCGCCGCTGTTCCACGGCAACGGCTGGAACATGCCGTTCACCGCGCCCTTTACCGGCTCCAAGCTGGTGCTGCCCGGCCGCAACTACGAGCCGGACAAGCTCTACGAGCTGCTCGAAGGCGAGAAGGTGACGATCTCCGCGGGCGTGCCGAGCTTCTGGCTGATCCTGCTCGACTGGCTCGGCCGCTTCGGCAAGAAATTCTCCACGCTGCGCTCGACGCTGTCGTCCGGCTCGGCGCCGCCGCGCGCCATGGTCGAGAAGCTCAAGCGCGAGTACGACATCGACTACATCCAGGCCTGGGGCATGACGGAGGCGCTGGGATGCTCGATGCCGAGCATGCGGCCCGGCTCCGAAAACCTCAGCGAGAAGGAGAGGTTCGATCGCCGCATGGTATCGGGGCGCGCCTGCTTCGGCACGAGCTTGCGCATCGTCGACGACGCCGGCAACGAATTGCCGCGCGACGGCAAGACCGTCGGCCATCTCCGCGCCAGGGGGCCGTGGGTCTCGTCGGGCTACATGAAGCTCGACGAGGGCCTCGACCGCGACGGCTGGCTGATTACCGGCGACATGGCGGTGATCGACCCGCAGGGGCACGTGACGCTGACCGATCGCTCCAAGGACGTCATCAAGTCCGGCGGCGAATGGATCTCCTCGATCCAGCTCGAGGACGTTGCGCTGTCCCACCCCGACGTGCTGCAGGCCGCCGTGATCGCCATCGCGCATGAGAAATGGCAGGAGCGCCCGCTGCTTCTGGTGGTGCGCAAGAAGGGTGCGACAGTCGACGCCAAGACGCTGCTCGACCACATGCGCCCGCGCGTGGCGAGCTGGTGGATGCCCGATGCCGTCGAATTTCTGGACGAATTCCCGATGACCGGCACCGGCAAGGTGCTGAAATCGGCCTTGCGCGACAAGTTCAAGGGCTATCGCGCGGGATAGGTCGACGATCCAGCAGGAGGCCTCGATGCTCTATCCGATGTCGTCAAAGGTCGTCGAGCTGAAGCGGCGGCTCGAAAACTTCATGGACCGCCACATCTACCCGAACGAAGAGCGGTTCTATCGCGAGGCGGAAGAACTCGGCCCCTGGAAGGTCTATCCCGTCGTCGAGGAGCTGAAGCCGCTGGCGCGCGCCGAGGGGCTCTGGAATCTGTTCCTGCCCGACAGCAGGCACGGCGCCGGGCTGAGCAATCTCGAATATGCGCCGCTCTGCGAGGTGATGGGCCGCTCCCATCTCGCGCCGGAGGTGTTCAACTGCTCGGCGCCCGACACCGGCAACATGGAGGTGCTCGAGCGCTACGGCACCGAGAAGGACAAGGAACGCTGGCTGAAGCCGCTGCTGGCCGGCGAAATCCGCTCCTGCTTCGCCATGACCGAGCCCGCGGTGGCCTCGTCGGATGCAACCAACATCGAAAGCTCGATCGTGCGCGACGGCGACTCCTACGTGATCAACGGCCGGAAATGGTACACCACCAACGCCACCGACCCGCGCTGCAAGATCTGCATCTTCATGGGCAAGAGCGATCCGGACAATCCCGACCGCCACAAGCAGCAATCCATGATCCTCGTGCCCATGGACAGCCCGGGCATCGAGGTCAAGCGTCCCCTGCCCGTGTTCGGCTTCTACGGCGTGCCCGACCGCGCCTCCGAGGTGATCTTCACCAACGTGCGCGTGCCCAGGGAGAACATGCTGCTCGGCGAAGGCCGCGGCTTCGAGATCGCGCAGGGCCGGCTCGGCCCGGGCCGCATCCACCATTGCATGCGCCTGATCGGGCTTGCCGAGCGGACGCTGGAGAAGATGTGCCGGCGCGTGCGCAGCCGGGTCGCCTTCGGCAAGCCGGTCTCGGAGCAAACCGTGACACAAGAGCGCATCGCGGAAGCCCGCATCATGATCGAGCAGGCGCGGCTCCTGACGCTCAACGCGGCGCAGGCGATGGACACCGTCGGCAACAAGGTCGCGAGGACCGAAATCGCGATGATCAAGGTCGCCGTGCCCAACATGGCCTGCCAGATCATCGATTGGGCGATCCAGGCCCATGGCGGCGGCGGCACGTCGAACGATTTCGGCCTGACGCAGGCCTATGCCACCGCGCGCCTGCTCCGTCTCGCCGACGGCCCGGACGAAGTCCATCGCAACCAGATCGCGCGGCTGGAGCTCAAGAAATATTCTAATGCCTGAGCGGGGTCGCCAACGCCCCGGTCGACGCAACGTTTTTCCGCTGGCCGAAAAATACTCTGCGCATGCAAGCCGCTTGCCGTTGCGCACTTGACCACACATCAAATGCGATGGAGGCTGCCGCACCAAGAAGATCGGGCGACAACCGACGCAACAAGGGATGGAAGGCCGGGTGGCAAGTTCCGGAGACTCGATTGGCGATCGGCGCGAGCTCCTGCGCGCTGAGAACCTGACGGTGCAGTACGGCGCGCTGATCGCGCTTCGCGACGTCGGCTGGACGGTTCATGCGGATGAAATCCTGGGGATCATCGGACCGAACGGCGCAGGCAAGAGTACTTGCTTCGCCGCCGTGACGAACACGGTGAACCATCGTGGCCGCACCTTTCTCGAGGGCGGCGACGTATCGGATCTCAGGACTTTCGAGCTGGCCGATCGTGGGCTGCGCCGGACCTTCCAGCAAAATTCCTTCTTCGGCGAGCTGACCGTCTTGCAAAACGCGGTCTCCGCCATCTTCCGCGATTTCTCGACTCATCTCGCCGCGTCGATCTTCACGCCCTGGCGTGAGATGACGACGCGCCGCAGCGCGGAGGCGGCGGCGACGCAACTGCTCGATTTCGTCGGCGTGCCCGCGCGCTATCACGACGAGTTGCCGGGTGATATTCCCTATGGTGTGCAGCGACTCCTTTCTGTGGCGCTGGCCTACGGCACCGGCGCCAAGGTGCTCCTGCTCGATGAGCCGGCCGCTGGCCTGAGCGGCGGCGACATGAAGAAGCTGGCCGACGTCCTGATCGAGCTGCGCAGGCGCGATCTCGCTCTGGTCGTCATCGAGCATCACATGGATCTCATCATGTCGATCGCGGACCGCATCGTCATGATCGATCAGGGCGCGATGCTGGCGACGGGAACGCCGAGCGAAATTCAGCGCGATCCGCGCGTGCGCGAGGCCTATCTGGGACGGGACGAATGAGCGGCGTCCTGCAAAGCGAAGAACTCTCCGTCCGCTATGCCGGCAACGTCGCGCTCTCCGGCGTCAACATCGCCGTGCCCGCCGGCAAGATGGTCGGCCTCGTCGGCGCCAATGGCGCGGGCAAGACGACGCTGGTCAATGCCCTCGCGGGCTGGTCGCGCGGCCGCCCCGTCGTGACCGGCGCCGTCAAGCTGAAGGAACGGCGCATCGAGAAGCTTGCCGCCCATGAACGGGTGGCGCAGGGACTCACGCTCGTGCCCGAAGGCAAGAACATCTTCGCCGAGCTCACGGTCGACGAGAACCTGGCGCTGGTACGGCCGCCGTCCGACAATGCCGGCCGTCACACCTTTGGCATCGCCGAAATCTTCGAATTCTTCCCTCGCCTGGCGGAACGGCGCTCGCACAAGGGAGCGTCGCTGTCGGGCGGCGAGCGGCAGATGCTGGCGATCGGACGGGCGCTGCGCGCGGGCCCGTCCGTGCTGATGCTCGATGAGCCCTCGGCCGGGCTGGCTCCGCGGCTGATCGCCGACCTGTTGTCCCGCATCCGCCTGCTGGTCGATCGAGGGCTTCCCGTCCTGCTGGTCGAGCAGAACGTAAAGGCCGCGCTGAAGGTCGTCGATCACCTCTACCTCCTCGAACGCGGCCGCATCGTCGACGAGGGGCCGGCCGACGTCATGGCCGCCGATCACCGCATCATCGAAGCCTATCTCGGCACGATCGCGGACGGAGGCCGGGCGTGAACGTCGCGCAGCAGATCGTCAACGGCATCGTGCTCGGCTCCGGCTATGCCTGCATCGCCCTCGGCTGGACCATCCTGCTCGGCGTCGCGCGTCTCGTGAACTTCGCGCACGGCCAGCTCTACATGCTCGGCGCATTCGTAACCTGGTTCGCCACCTCCAAGGCTGGGTTGCCTTACCCGCTCGCGATTGCGGCTGCCGTCGCAGTGCTGTCGGCCCTCGGTCTCTTGATGCAAAGCGCGATGATGCGTCTCGTGATGACGCAGAACCTGACCAGCCTGATGATCGTCACCCTCGGCATCGGCTACGTGCTGCAGGGCGGCAGCGCCCTGATCTTCGGAGGCAATCCGCAAACCCTGCCCGGCACGCTGTCTCGCGCCAAGGTGGATCTCGGCCCGCTCTGGTTCACCTGGCAGGATGTGCTCGTCTTGATCGTGACGATCGCGCTCTACGCTGCGGTGTGGCTGTTCACCCAGCGCACCCGATACGGCTCCGTGATCCGCGCGGTCGCGGAAGATCCCAAGCTTGCCGAGCTTTTCGGCATCAACGCACGAATCGTCTACCTCCTGGTCTTCGTCTTCGAATGCTCCGCCGTCGCGCTCGGCGCAGCCCTGGTCGCGCCGCGTTCTCCGATCCTGACCAGCATGGGCTTCAACGAGGTGATCATGACCTTCGTCGTGGTCGTGCTCGGCGGCATCGGATCGATCGGCGGCGCGCTGGCGGCAGGTCTCGGACTTGGACTGTTCACTGCCTTCTTCGGCGCCTTCGTGGCGCAGGCCTACACGACGGCTGCGGCTTTCGCTCTCCTCCTGGCGTTGCTGGTAATCCGTCCGGCGGGATTGGCAACGAAATGACCGTGATCGAATCCCGGTCCCCAACCCCGATGCCGCTGCTGCGGGCGGCTTCGATCGGCGCGTTCATCGTCCTGGGCTTTTTCCTGCCGCGTCTGCTGGGCGGCACGTCGGTCGCCTACTCGACCCTGACCACGATCGCTATCTTCGCGGTCATGTGCTATGGCGTCGACGTCGTACTGTCCTATCTCGGCGAGGTCAGTCTCGGCCACACCCTGTTCTGGGCGATCGGCGGCTACGCAGCCGCAAACCTGTCGACCAAATACGGACTCGATGGCTGGAGCACGGCGCTTGCGACCATCGCGCTCTGCCTCGCCGCGGCGGCCTTCCTCGGTGCCGTGACCTTGCGAACGCGGGAGTTCGTGTTCTCGCTGGTGACCTATGCCGCGGCGGTCGTCGCCTACGAGATCGCCTTCAACTGGGATGCCATCGGCGGCTCCGACGGAATCGTCGGCATCCCTCCGCTGACGCTGCCGCTCGTCGCGACGAGTTTCTCCGCCGCCACGCAGGAGGATCTGTGGCCGGTGTCCTTCGTGCTGCTGCTGCTGACGCTCGGGCTGATCGCGCGCTTTCGGTATTCCCGGCTCGGCACCGTCGCCCTGATGGCGCAGATGAATCCCGCGCTCGCCGCCAGCCTCGGCGTCGATCCGCGCAGGGTCAGACTGGCCGTATTCGTGATTTCTGCGCCGATCACCGGGCTCGCCGGCTGGCTCTACGCCTATCAGCGTGCCTATGTCGGGCCGGATATGTTCGAATCCTACTTCCTGGTCATGATGCTGACCGCCGTGGTGCTGGTCGGCCGCCGCGTGCTGATTGGCCCCTTGGTCGGCACGGCCCTGCTCGTCGCGCAGCAGAACCTGTTCTCGCTCGGCGGCGATTGGAACAAGATCGTGCTTGGATCGGTGCTGGCGCTGGTCCTGATCTTCTGGCCGACCGGACTCGTCGGATTATATCGTCGATTCAGCAAGCGCTGAGCCAAGAGTGAGCCAAGAGAAAGAAGAGGGAGAACGTCATGAACAGGACGACCAAACTGGCCTTCGCCATGCTGCTGGGCCTGACCGCGCCGGCAATGGCCCAGGACATCAAGGTGGGCACCATTTTTCCCTTGAGCGGCGGTGCCGGTCCGGATGGACAGACCGTGACCAACGCCGTCAAGCTCATGGTGCAGCAGATCAACGACAAGGGCGGACTGCTCGGGCGCAAGCTGACGGTGGTCTCCAAGGACGATGAGAGCACGCCCGCAGTGGGCGTCAGCCGCGCCAACGAGATGATCGCGGAGAAAGCCGATGTCGTCATCGAGGGCTGGAATTCGCCGGTCACCCTGGCCATGCAACCGATCCTCGCCCGCGCCGGCATCATGGACATCACCGCGGTTTCGAAGTCGGACCTGATCCTCAACGGACAGAGCAATCCCTACGCCGTCCGCATCAACAGTTCGAACGGCTTCGATGCGGCCGTGATCGCCAAATACATCGTCGAAACGCTCAAGGCGAAGAAGGTTGCCTTCCTGACGCAGAACGACGTGTACGGAAACGGCTTCCAGTCGGCTGTCGAGGCCGAATTCAAGAATCTGAACTTCTCCGGTGAAGTCGTCATGACCGAGAAGTTCGCATTCAAGGATACCGACTTCCGCGTCCAACTCACCAACCTGAAGGGCGCGAATCCCGATGCGATCATCGTCACCAATGCCTCGAACTCGTCCGGCCTTCCCGCGATGGTCGAGCAGTACCGCCAGGCCGACATCAAGTCCGCCTTCGTGGGCGCGGTCGGCATCATGCTGACCACGGTCTTCAAGGTGGCCGGCGATGCCAACAACGGCATCGTCTCCGCAGATATCTTCTTTCCCGACCTGCCGCCCTTCACGACGATGCCCGAAAGCACCGCATTTGTTGCCGCCTACAAGAAGGCCTACGGGGTTGATCCCGACAAGAGCGCAGCCCTCGGCGCGGCCGCGGTGCAGGTCTGGGCACAGGCGGTTGAGTCCACCAAGTCGCTGGACCGCAAGACCGTTGCCGAAGCGATCCGCGGCAAGACCATCAAGGGCACCGTCTTCGGCGACGCCCAGTTCCTTCCGAACGGCCAGATGCAGCCGCGATATGTGGTGTTCAAGGTCGTCGACGGCAAGAACGCCAAACTCGAAGCCCTGCGATAGGGAGAAGCAACCGCACGGTGAACCGAGCCTGCCGGCGGCCCGAGCGGCGCAACACCGGGGGCGCATGACGATCGGTCGCGCCCCCGGTTATGTCTCGCGCTCGATTCTCGCGAGCATCCGGTCAGCCTCGATGCGCCAGTCGGCGCTGCGGGCAAATCCTTCCGTACCCTTCTTGCCGAACACGCCCTCGTCGGCGAGGTCGGCGACCCAGGCCTGGCGCTCGGCCGTGCCTTGCGCGGACCACGGCGTCAGCCCGGCCTCGCGCACGGTCTCGGCGACCTCCCGCACCTCCTCCGCGCGGCGGCGGCCGTGCTCGATCACGCGCTGGAAGAAATAGGCGCCCTGCTTCTCCCAATCGATGCCCGGAAAGGTCTCCTTGAGAGAGGCGAGTACCGCATCCTCAACGCCATAAGCCCGCGCGGTGGTGAAGCTTTCGATCACCATGGCTTCGAGGCCCTTGATCATGATGCTGCGGCACATCTTGACCGCCGAGGAGACGCCGAGCGTGTCGCTGGCGACCTTGGCTGCAAAGCCGATCGCGTTGAGCAGCGGCGCGAGCTCGGCCGCGCCCTTGCCGCCGAGCAGAAGCGGCACCTTGATCCGGTACGGCGGCACCGAAGTCATCACCGCGCCCTCGACATAGCGCCCGCCTGCGCCATCAATCAGCGCGGCGGCGCGTTGCTTGGCGCCCGGAGAGGCCGAGTTGAAATCGAGAAACCAGGTGCCCTGGTTGATGGCGGCCGCACACGCCTGCGCCACCGGCACGGCCTGGCTCGCGGTGACGGCAGAGACGACGAAGTCGGCCTTCGCCGTGAGTTCGGCGTGGGAGGCAGCCAGCGCGACGCCAAACCGGGCGGCATGCTCGCGCAAGGGCGCGGCGCGGTCGCCGTCGAGCTTGATGTCGTAGGCTGCGACCTCGATGTCCTGCTTGCGCAGGTCCTCGGCCAGGATCCGGCCGACCTCGCCGTAGCCGACCAGCCCTATCCGCCATCGCCTGGGATCACCGGACATCACCATCATCCTCCGAACCATTGTCGAATCGCAGGGCGAAGCGCCGGCGACGCGTCACCCGTGCGGCCTGCCATCCTGGTCTACTTGCATGCCATGAGATTTGTACTATCGTACAAGAGATAAGGTGCCGTCAACAAGAGCGACGGCGACCGCAGCGCTGCAAGATTGCGTGCAAGGGAACGTGGAGGAACGCAGGACATGCCGGGTTTGAACAGGACGATCGGTCGCCTCATGGTCGGGGCCGGCTTGCTGCTGGCGAGCACCTTGGCGCAGGCCGAGACCTTTCCGAGCAAGCCGGTGCACATCCTGGTGCCCTATGCGGCCGGCGGCGCCGTCGACGTGCTGGCGCGCACCATGGGCGCGGCGCTGGCAAAGACTTGGGGCCAGCAACCCGTGATCGAGAACCGTCCCGGCGCCGGCGGCATCGTCGCTTCGCAGGCGCTGACGCAGGCCCAGCCCGACGGCTACACGCTGATCCTGGTCGCGAGCGGCCATCCGCTCAATCAGTTCATCTATCCGAGCGTGCCCTACGACACGTTCAAGGACTTCACCGCCATCACCGAGGTGGCTTCGTCGCCGCTCGCGATCGTCGTGCCCAAAGAGAGTCCGTACAAGGACCTCGGCGAGCTGTTGGCCGCGGCGAAGAAGGAGCCGGAAAAGCTCTCCTACGGCATGTCGGGCAACGGCACCTCGGCCCATCTCGCCGGCGCGCTGTTGAACCACATGGCCGGCGTGAAGATCGTCGCCATTCCCTACAAGGGCGGCGCGCCGGCGCTCACCGCCGTGATCGCGGGCGAGATTCCGCTCAGCATCAACCCGCTCGCCGAGGCGATCGGCCAGCTCGACGGCGGCGCGGTGAAGGCGCTCGCGGTGACGTCGGCGCAGCGCTCCAAGGCGTTGCCCGACGTGCCGACCGTCGCGGAGTCCGGGGTTGCCGGCTACGACGTCTCGGTGTGGTGGGGATTTTTGGGACCGGCGCGCATGCCGCCCGAGATCGTGGCCAGGCTCGAGACCGATCTGAAAGCGGCGCTCGCCGATCCGACGGTGGCCGCGACGCTCGCCAAGATCGGCGCCACGCCGGTCGGCTCATCGTCGAAGGATTTCGACGCCTACATGCACGCCGAGGCGACGAAATGGGAGCCGGTGCTGAAGGCCGCCAACATCCGCGCGGAATAGACAGACGCGCTTTCGAAGTTTGCGCCGCCCTGCGCATTCACGAGGGCAACTGGTCGGCGCTGGTCGCCTCCTCGCTCAACGTCGTCACGTCGATCGCGCTGCTCACGCTGTTGTCGACGGGCGTGCTGATCTGGGCTCGTCGCAAGCTGCGCCGGCGCAGCACGCGCGGCACGACCCTCGGCGCGGCGGCATAGGTTCTCAGCCCGGCTACTCGTGCAAGACGGTTTCGCTGTGGCTGGCTAGGTTCGATCCGGCGAACGCGGGCCGGCCTTGCGCTGTCGCGCCGCATGCGAGTCCCAGTCGCCCCAGCTTGCGCTGCTGAGGCTTCGCAGGTCCGTTGCAAGCGGCCGCCGCGTGCGCTTCTCGTAGTTGCTGATACAGCGCTCGGACTCGGCGATCTTGCGCTGCAGGTCGGCAATCGCCTTCTGGGTCTGTCCGTCCCGCTTCGAGGAGGCGATCTCGCCCATCGTGAAGCGCGCCGTCTCCAGCGCCTTCAACTCGGCGCGATTCTTCTTCAACTGGACCCGGTGCCAGGCGATGTTGCTGTCGCTGTCCGCAACCATGAGGGAACTCCGCTGATTCGGCCCCGACAGTGTAACGTCGGGCGAATCGCCGGGGCAACGGCCGCACCGCGGCAAAAGAGTGCCGTTTGCGTCCCCCCAAATCAAAACTCGCGGTTCAACCCCATGCACAGTGGCGGAGCGGTCAGGGGCGGCCGCGCGTTCAGCGCTCCGCAAACGCCTTTTCGACAACGAATTGAGCGGGTTCGCCGTGGTTGCCCTCGACGAAGCCGCGCCCGGCCAGGAGCATGCGGGTATCGGCGACCAGGGCCGGGCTGCCGCAGATCATGACGCGGTCGTGAGCTGCCTCCAGCGGCGACAGGCCGATGTCGGCGAACAGCTTGCCCGAGGTGATGAGGTCGGTGATCCGGCCGCGATTGCGGAAGGGGTCGCGGGTGACCGTCGGATAGTAGATCAGCTGGTTGCGGATGCAGTCGCCGAGCAGTTCGTCGTTCGGCAGCTTCTCCGCGATCATCTCGCCATAGGCGAGCTCGGCGACGCGGCGACAGCCGTGCAGCAGCACCACCTTCTCGAAGCGCTCATAGGTCTCGGGATCCCTGATCACGCTCAGGAACGGCGCAAGCCCGGTGCCGGTGCCGACCAGATAGAGGTTGCGGCCCTCCTCCAGATTGTCGATCACCAGCGTGCCGGTGGCCTTGCGGCTGACGATGATCTCGTCGCCTTCCTTGAGGTGCTGCAGGCGCGAGGTCAGCGGGCCGTCCGGCACCTTGATCGAGAAGAACTCGAGCGTGTCCTCGTAATTGGCGCTGGCGACGCTGTAGGCCCGCAACAGCGGCTTCTCGCCGATCTTGAGCCCGATCATGGTGAACTCGCCGCTGCGGAAGCGGAAGGTCGGGCTGCGGGTGGTGGTGAAGGAGAACAGCGTGTCGGTCCAGTGGTGGACGCTCAAAACGCTTTCCTGGTTGAAATTGCTCATCGCACCCTCTGGCCGGCCGGGCCGATATCGGTATAATTCATTCGTACACGATCATTCGTATACAAATGAATAATCCGGCTTGATCCCGCGGTCAAGGCTGGCCCAAGATCGAGAGCGTTGCAGTCTCAGGACAAGGAACCCCTCCATGGCGCATGACGCACCCCAGGCGACCGGCCCGACCAGGCTGGTGATCCGCAACATCGGCCTGCTCTTGTCCGGCGCCCTGGAGAAGCCGATCCTCGATGCCGACACCATCGTCGCCGAGAACGGCAGGATCAGCGCGATCGGCCGCCTCAAGGACGTCGACACCGAGGGCGCCACCACCATCGTCGACGCCAACGGCACCACGCTCGCCCCGGGCCTGATCGACAGCCACGTCCATCCCGTCGCCGGCGACTGGACGCCGCGGCAGAACCAGATCAACTGGATCGACAGCTACCTCCATGGCGGCGTCACCACCATGATTTCGGCCGGCGAGGTGCACATGCCCGGCCGCCCCCGCGACGTGGTCGGGCTGAAGGCGATGGCCGTGTTCGCCCAACGCGCATTCTGGACGCTCCGCCCGGGCGGGGTGAAGGTGCACGCCGGCGCGCCCGTGATCGAATGCGAGATGGTCGAAGAGGATTTCAAGGAGATGGCGGCCGCCGGCGTCAAGCTGCTCGGCGAGGTCGGCCTCGGCGGCGTCAAGGACGGCCCCACCGCGCGGAAGATGGTCGGCTGGGCGCGGAAGTACGGCATCCAGAGCACCATCCACACCGGCGGCCCCTCGATTCCCGGCTCCGGCCTGATCGACAAGGACGTCGTGCTGGAAGCCGACACCGACGTGGTCGGCCACATCAATGGCGGCCACACCGCGCTGCCCGACGACCAGATCCGCTGCATCTGCGAGGGCTGCAAGCGCGGGCTGGAGCTCGTGCACAACGGCAACGAACGCTCGGCGCTCTACACGCTGCGCACCGCGCGCGAGATGGGCGATCTGCACCGCGTCATCCTCGGCACCGACGCGCCGGCCGGCTCCGGCGTGCAGCCGCTCGGTATCCTGCGGATGGTCTCGATGCTGTCCTCGCTCGGCGACCTGCCGGCCGAGATCGCCTTCTGCCTTGCCACCGGCAACACCGCGCGGATGCGAGAGCTCGATTGCGGCCTGATCGAGGTCGGGCGCGCGGCGGATTTCGTGCTGATGGACAAGGCGCAGCATTCGCCCGGCAAGAACATTTTGGACAGCGTGCAGATCGGCGACCTCCCCGGCGTCGGCATGACCGTCATCGACGGCATCGTCCGCACCCAGAGGAGCCGCAACACGCCGCCGGCGGGCAGGGTTCCGGAGGTGATGGGGAAGTAGGCGCTGGCGCAAATGCCCGATCCGTCATCCTGAGGCGCGAGCCTTGCGGGGCAAGTGCACCGCAAGGCGAGCCTCGAAGGATGAACGGCCGAGATGCAGCCGGGCCGTCGCCCTTCGAGGCTCGCGTTCCGCGAGCACCTCAGGGTGACGGTGCGAGAGCCGAAGTCACCCTCAACTTGTTCGGTACCGTAGGGTGGGCGAAGCCTGCCCACCGCTTCTGCCCCCTTGGGCCCGCCAACGGTGGCACGGCGCTTCGCACCTTTGCCCACCCTGTGGCATCGCGCCTCACCGCAACTTGTTCAACAGCGCGAGCAGCGTCTCGCGCTCCTTCGCATCCAGCGGCGCGAGAGTCTCGCGGGTGATGGCGAGCGCGTTCGGCGCGACCTTGTCCGCGAGCTGCTGACCGGCGCGGGTGAGGCTGACCAGCAGGCGCCGCCCGTCCTCGGGATCGGAGCTCGTCTCGGTCAGCCCGCGCGCGGAGAGCCGGTCGATGACGCCCTTGATGGTCGCGACGTCCATCGCGGTCAGGCGGCCGAGCTGGTTCTGCGAGCACGGCCCGGTCTCGGCGAGCTTCGACAGCGCCGCCCATTGCGTCGGCGTCAAATTGGTGCCGATCTCGCGGGCGAAGATCGCGGCGTGGCGCTGCCAGACCTGGCGCAGGATGAAGCCGATCTGCTCGTCGAGCACGTAGGACGGCTTTGCCGGCTTGATGCCCTTCTTGACCGCGGTGCCCCTCGCCATCGCCCCCGCCCCTCCTCACAACGACAGATGCGCGTCGCGGATGTCCGGACGCGCATCGAGCTCCGCCATCGTGCCGCCGAAGCAGATTCGTCCGCGCTCGATGATATAGGCGCGATCTGAGATCAGCCGCGCGAAATGCAGATTCTGCTCGGACACGACGATGCTGACACCCTCCCGCTTCATCGTCCGGATGGCGTCGACCATCTGCTCGACGATCTTCGGCGACAATCCTTCGGACGGCTCGTCCAAGAGCACCAGCGACGGATTGCCCATCAGCGTGCGCGCGATCGTCAGCATCTGCTGTTCGCCGCCGCTCATCCGCCCGCCCGGACGGTTGCGCATCTCGCTCAGGTTCGGAAACAATGCGAACAGTTTTTCGCGCGTCCAGTACGGCGCATTCGCCCGCTTCGGCTGGCGGCCGACCTCGAGATTCTCCTCGACGGTCAGATCGGTGAAGATGCGCCGCTCCTCCGGCACATAGCCGAGGCCGCTGCGCACGATCTCGTGCGTCGGCCGCGCCGAGACGTCCCTGCCTTCGAACAGGATGCGGCCCGACCGCTGCGCGACGAGGCCGACGATGGAGCGGAACGTGGTCGACTTGCCCGCGCCATTGCGCCCCAGGAGCGCCACCACCTCGCCCTCGCCCACCTCGAGCGCGATGTCGAACAGGATGTGCGCCGGCCCGTAGAAGCTGTTGAGGTCCTGCACGGTCAGCTTCATGGCGCAGCCCCCTCGCGATGGCGGGCGTCGTAGACGAGGCCCTCGCCGAGATAGACCGCCTGCACCTGCGGATTGCCGCGCACCTCCTGCGGCGAGCCTTCCGCGATCAGCGAGCCGCGATTGAGCACGAGGATGCGGTCGGCATGCTCGAACACCACGTCCATGTCGTGCTCGGTGAAGAGCACGCCGATGGATTTTTCCCGCGCGATGCGTGCGGTGAGCCGCATCAGGTCGACGCGTTCGCGCGGCGCCATGCCGGCGGTCGGCTCGTCCATCAGCAGGAGACTTGGCTGGTTGGCGAGCGCGACCGCGAGCTCCAGCCGCTTGAGATCGCCATAGGCGAGCTCGCCGCAGGGGCGGTCCGCGTAGCCGCCCATCCCGACCAGCTCCAGAAGCCCGCCGGCGGCGTCGCGCGCGAATTTCGGCGCCGAGCTCCAGAGGTTGAACAACTGATGCGCATGCGAGACCAGCGCGACCTGGACGTTCTCGCGCACGGTCATGGTGGCGAACGTCGCCGTGATCTGGAAGGTGCGCCCGACGCCGAGGCGCCAGACCTCGCGCGGCTTCTTGCCGGTGGTGTCCTCGCCGAGCAGACGGACGTGGCCGGAATCCGGCCGGTTCTGGCCGTTGAGCATGTCGAAGCAGGTGCTTTTTCCGGCGCCGTTGGGGCCGATCAGCGCAAGGATCTCGCCGGCGCGCAGCTCGAACGAGACGCCGCGCACCGCGTGAATGCCGCCATAGGACTTGGTCAGGCCCTCGACCGCGAGAAGTGGGGGTGCTGCGGTCATTCGGCGGACTCGATCGGCTTGGCAAGCAGGCTCGAGCCGGGCGGCGGCGCGCTGCGGCGGCGCTGCGTGAGCATCTCCAGCATGCCGACGATGCCTTTCGGGAACACCACCACGATCAGCACGATGAAGCCGCCGAGCACGAGCTTTGACAGGTCGGTCTGGCTCACCAGCCAGATGGTGAGCGCCTTGTAGACGATTGCGCCGATCACTGCGCCGGACACCGTCTCGACACCGCCGAGCAGCACCATGACGAGCGCATCGACCGAGAGCGAGATGCCGAGATTGTCCGGGAAGACGCTGCCCTTGAGATAGGCGAACAGTGCGCCGCCGATGCCGGCAGCCGTGCCGGCTATGACGAAGGCCGTCCACTGCATGCGCTTGGCGTCAATGCCGATCGCTTCGCTGCGCAGCAGGGAGTCGCGGGTGGCACGCAGCGCATAGCCGAACGGCGAGAACACGGCGATGAGGAGCGCGATCGTCACCAGGGCGGCGACGCCGAGCGCAAGCCAGTAGAAATGCGACGGGCTCGCCGCCCATTTTTCCGGCCAGAGGCCCAACAGGCCGTTGTCGCCGCCGGTGACGCTGACCCACTGGAACGCAATCGACCAGACGATCTGCGCAAAGGCGAGCGTCAGCATCGCGAAATAGACGCCGGAGAGCTGCACCGCGAAGAAGCCGAACACGGCCGCGCCGAGGCAACCCAGCAGCGGCCCGAGCAGCAGGCAGAGGATCATCGGCAGCCCCGCCATCTTGGCGAGGAATGCGATGCCATAGGCGCCGAGGCCGAAATAGGCGGCATGGCCGAAGGAGGCGAGCCCGCCGACCGACATCAGGAAGTGCAGGCTGACGGCGAAGATGACGAAGATCGCGATTTCCGAACCGACGGTCAGCGCATAGGCGCCGGCGAACAACGGCAGCGCCGCCGCGACGGCAAGCGCCGCAAGCGCGGCCAGCCGCTCGCCCGAATTCAGCGGACGCCAGGGGTTGACGGTCAGCCCCGGCGTGCGCCGCGCCGGCGCCTCCGGCCGGCCGAACAGGCCCCAGGGCCGCACGATCAGCACCACCGCCATCACCAGGAACACCAGGATGATCGAAATCTTCGGAAAGATCAGGATGCCGAAGGCGTTGAGCTCGGAGACCAGCACCGCCGCGACGAAGGCGCCGACGATGCTGCCGAGCCCGCCGATCACCACGACCACGAAGACCTCGACGATGATGTGAAGGTCCATGGCGTGATGCACGGCGTCGCGCGGAATCTGCAGCGCGCCGCCCAGCGCTGCGAGGAATACGCCGACCGCAAACACCGATGTGAACAGCCATTTCTGATTGACGCCGAGCGCTGCGACCATGTCGCGGTCCTGCGTTGCAGCCCGCACCAGCACGCCCCAGCGCGTGCGCTGGAACAGGAGCCAGAGGACGCCGAGCACGACCGGCCCGAGCCCGATCAGGAACAGGTCATAGCTCGGGATGTTCTG
>NZ_JAGWUA010000058.1 GCF_028868675.1 Bradyrhizobium sp. | reverse complement strand
GGACCGGCATCGGCGGGCGCACCACGGGTCCATCGTCGTCGGCGGTCTGCCGCGGCGGGGTAGTCGGCGGCGGAACCGCGATCGTTTGCGGCGGTGGCGCGATCGGCGTTGGCGCATAGACCGGCGCAGCGATCGGCTTCGGCTTGCGCGCGGGCGGTGCTGGAGGCCGCGCCGACAGCTTTGCACGCGGCTCGGCGGGCTTCGCCGGTGATGGCTTGGGCATTTCGCGCGCCATCTGCTCCTGTCCGGCCTTCAGTTCGGCGATGCTCGCCTTGAGCTGCTCGATCTGCTGACCCATGGCGGCAAGATCGCGCGCCATGGACTGCAGCGCCTCGCTGGTGTCCGGCGGAGCCGCCGCAGTTGTTGCGGTGGCCGCCGAGGCGGTGGTATCCGCCGGCTGAGCGGGCGGCGTCGATTGCGTGGCAGCCTGATCCGTCGCCTCGGCCCGGGGCGTGGCCGATGCCGGTTGATCCGTGTTGGTCTGCGGCGGCGCGACCGCGGTCGCCCCGAGCGCCGGCACCCATGCCGCAACCATCTGCGTCACGGCTTCGCCGTGCGCCTCCCAGCCGATGGCTGCGGCGGCGCTGCCGGCTGCGAACAGCGTGCCGAACAAGGCGCCGCGGAGCCATTTGCCGATCGACGAGCGCCTGCGGGAGGCCTGATAGTCGCTCAGCGCAGCCCGAACCGCCATGTCGACGGACGGTGCGGCGCTGGCGCCATCCGCTGCGGGCTCGACGGTTGGCTCCGTGCGCGGCGGCGTGATCTCCGGCGCGAGAGTCGGCGCCTCCCTGTCGCCGCGCCAGGCGCGCACGATGTCGGGCGAGATCTCGATCACGTCGTGCGGATCGTTTGGCTTGTCGTTGAGCGTGGCGAGCATGAAAGCTCCTTCATCCCATATGGAGCCCGCATTCGCGCGGTCGATTGATCAAGGCCCCAGCTCCACCCGGCTCGCACGACTCCAGTCCGGTTTGACCAAAGCAAGGCGAAGGGAAGGAGAGTGTGAGGCTTGCCTTGATCGCGCGCCTTCATGGAACCCCGAATCTCGCACAAGTGTCGGAATTCCGGAGGCTTCGCCATCTTTTCTGCACGATTTGGGCAGCAGCTGTCTGGGCTGGGGGCGTGACTGATATTGTCTCTTGCCGGGGCAGGCTGTGCCAAGATCCATTCTCGCGATGCTGATCGCGTTGCTTCCGCTCGGCGGCTGCATGCAGGCGACGCTTGCGCCGTCATCCGATGCCGCCATGACGGCGCGCGATCGCCAGCTGCTCGCGCACCCGCCTTATGCGCAGGCGAACGTGCCGGAGCAATATCTCCGGCACATCGTCGACTATGCGCGTAAGGAGCAGCCCGGCACGATCCTTGTCGATACCGATGCACGCTACCTCTACTACGTGCTGCCGGACGGCAAGGCGATCCGCTATGGCGTAGCCGTCGGCGAGGAGGCGATGGCGTTTTCCGGCGTGGCGCGGATCGGCCGGATGGCGGAATGGCCGGACTGGATTCCGACGCCGGAGATCCAGGCGCGGCTCGGACCCTATCCCTCGCGCGTTCTCGGCGGTCCCGCCAATCCGCTGGGAGCGCGGGCGCTCTACCTCTATGCCGGCGACAAGGACACGCTCTATCGCATCCACGGCACAAATCAGCCGGAATACATCGGACAGGCGATTTCCTCGGGCTGTATCCGCATGCGCAACGAGGACGTGATCGATCTCTACGACCGGGTGAAGCCCGGCTCGATGGTGGTGGTGCTGCCGCCGGGACGGACCGCGCAATTCGATGCAAGCGGTGCGCGGCGGGGCTGATGGCCCGCCGGCTTCACTGCTCCGGCTTGACGACGTGCCACTGCAGGGTCGTGGCCGTGCCGTTGACGTCGCCCGGCGCCTTGTCGGCGATCGAGGTATAGAGCGGGCGATAGCGATAGGCCCACATCTTGCTGCCGTCGCTGCGGGTGATCACGGTGAAGTCGCCGACCGGCTGGGCATCCTTGGGGGCCGCGAGCGGGGGCCAACTCTCGGTGCACTTGCCGTCGCAACTCGACGTCTTGCCGCTGGTGTCGCGCTCATAATAATAGAGTGTCATGCCCTGGGGGTCGACGAGCTTCGACCCGTGCTTGGTCATGACCACCCGTGCCGGCGACGGCTGTGCCTCCGGCTTGGGCGGTGGCGGCTCGGAAGAGCCGCCATGTCCGCCGGCGTGCGCGGGCGCAACCAGAGCCAGCATGGCTGCGGCAGGAATCGCGAACCTCAACATCCAGGAGCCCCCAACGGCAAAGTTAATCGCGCGTTAAGCGCGGAATTCACGGGCGATGGTAGGCGGAGAAAGTTAGTTCCAGGTTTCGTCCGGGCGGCTGGCGGCGGCTGCTTGCAATCGGCGCGGATTTGCGGGAACTGTAGAACACGCGGGCAACAACGACGAAAACGGGGGAGGACATGGCTTTTTCGCTCTACGACGCAACGGTCGCCAACTATCTGCAGATCCTCGGTGCGGCCGGCGGCTTCCTCGACAAGAGCCTGGCCCATTTCCGCGAGAAAGGCATCGATCCGGCCGAGGTGGTCGAGACGCGACTCGCCAACGACATGCTGCCGTTCCGATTCCAGGTCGTTTCGCTCGCGCATCATTCGCGTGGCGCGATGGATGCCGCGAAGAACGGCGTGTTCGTCCCGCCAGCGCCGAAGGGCGAGGATTTTGCGGGTCTGCAGGCCCTGGTTGCCGACGCCCGCGACGAGTTGTCGAAATGGACGCCGGAGGCAGTCGACGCGCTGATCGGCCGCGACGTCGTCTTCAAGCTCGGCGAGCGCTCGCTCCCCTTCACGGCCGAGGGTTTCCTGATGTCGTTCTCGCTGCCGAACTTCTTCTTCCACGCGACCACCGCCTACGACATCCTCCGTCACAAGGGCGCGCCGATCGGCAAGCGCGACTTCATGGGCAGGCTGAAACTGAAGACGTGACGGGCGCGTAGGAACCGTAGCCTGGATGGCGCGAAAGCGAAATCCGGGATCAGTGCTTACCGCCCGAGACCCGGATTGCGCTGCGCTCCATCCGGGCTACGCGTTCTACGGTTTCCTACGCCGTCGCGTTGCGCAGCGGCGCCCGGCTGAGCTCGTTGCCGGCGGCGTCATGGCCGAATGCCGCGGGCTCACGTCGGGGAGGGACGTCGCATGCAGTTTCATCTCAATGGATTTGAGGCCGGAGACCCCGAGATCGCCGATCCCGCGGAGCGGGCGGCGCCACCCGGCGCGTCGGGCCCCCTGCCGCGCGAGGTCGACGTCCTGATCGTGGGCTGCGGACCGGCGGGACTCAACCTCGCCACCCAGCTCTCCCAGTTCCCCGACATCAAGACCTGCATCGTCGAGCAGAAGCCCGGCCGCATCTCGCTCGGCCAGGCCGACGGCATTGCCTGCCGCACGATCGAGATGTTCCACGCCTATGGCTTCGCCGAGCGCCTGCTCAAGGAAGCCTGCTGGATCAACGAGACCACGTTCTGGAAGCCCGACGACCGCCGGCCGTCGCAGATCGTCCGCAGTGGCTGGGTGCAGGATGTCGAGGACGGCCTGTCCGAATTCCCGCACGTCGTGCTCAACCAGGCGCGCGTGCACGATTTCTTCCTCGACACCATGCGCCGCTCGGCAGCGAAGCTCGAGCCATATTATTCGCGGCACCTGCTCGACCTGAAAATCGACGGCGCGGCCGGTATCGCTGACCATGCCGTCACCGTCAGCTTCCAGCAGGTGGATGCGCCGGATCAGGGCAGGGTCGAGACCGTCAGGGCGCGCTTCGTGGTCGGCTGCGACGGCGCGCGCAGCACCGTGCGCAAGTCGATCGGCCGCGAGCTGCACGGCGATTCCGCCAACCACGCCTGGGGCGTGATGGACGTCCTGCTCGTCACAGACTTTCCCGACATCCGCTGCAAATCGCTGATCCAGTCGGATTCCGACGGCAGCGCGCTGGTGATCCCGCGCGAGGGCGGCTACCTCGTCCGGCTCTATGTCGAGCTCACCAGGCTCGACGTCGGTGAGCGCGTCGCCAATCGCAACCTGACGCTCGACGACCTCATCGCCAAGGCGCAGCGGATCTTTGCGCCCTACAAACTCGACGTGAAGGAAGTTCCCTGGTGGTCGATCTACGAGATCGGCCAACGCGTCTGCGACAAGTTCGACGACGTGAGCGAGACCGAGATGGGAAAGCGCCTGCCGCGGGTGTTCATCGCCGGAGACGCCTGCCATACCCACAGCCCCAAGGCCGGGCAAGGCATGAACGTGTCGATGCAGGACACCTTCAATCTCGGCTGGAAGCTCGCCGCGGTCCTGCGCAAGCGCGCCGCGCTGCATCTGCTGGACACCTATTCCGCCGAACGCCAGGCGATCGCCAAGGAGCTGATCGATTTCGATCGCGAATGGTCGAGCCTGATCGCCTCGGAGAAGAGCGGCGGCGGCGATCCCGTCAGGACGAAAGACTACTTCGTCCGCCACGGCCGCTACACCGCGGGCACGGCGACGCACTATCGTCCTGGGCTGCTGATCGGCGCGGCAAATCATCAGCGGCTCGCGACGGGTTTTGTGCTCGGCAAGCGCTTCCATTCGGCGCCGGTCATTCGGCTGGCGGACGCAAAGCCCGTTCATCTCGGCCACATCGTCAAGGCCGACGGCCGCTTCCGCGTCTTCGCCTTTGCGAACGCCGAGGATCCGGCCGCGGAGGATTCGGCGATCCGCAAGCTCTGCAATTTCCTCGACGAGGCGCGCAAGTCTCCGCTGCGGCGCCATACGCCGGCGGGAGCGGACATCGACTCCGTGATCGAGTTTTGCGCGGTGTTCCAGCAGGCCCATCGCGCGCTCGACATCGGAGCGATGCCCAAACTGCTCTTGCCGCGGAAGGGCTGCTACGGACTGCAAGATTTCGAGAAAATCTACTGCCCCGATCTCAAGTCGGGCCAGGACGTCTTCGACATGCGCGGCATCGATCGCGGCGCGGGTTGCATGGTCGTGGTGCGGCCGGATCAATATGTCGGCCACGTCCTGCCGCTCGATGGCTTCGAGGAGCTCGCCGCGTACTTCGGCGGCTTCATGCTGCCGGCGAACTGAGGTGGATGCCAGTTCCGTCGCCCCTCGCGGCGCGCTCCGCTCGATATGGATCGGTCAATCGCGTGGCATCGATGAACAGCGGATGAATGTTGAACCCGCCGCTCGCGCCTTGCGCGCCGCGGCGTCCGCCTTTCGGATGATCGGCGTCGTCGCGCGGAACGTTCGTTTCCGCCGCGCGTTCCGCTGAGAGGAGGATATCGCCATGAAACTCAAAGGCGTATTGGTTGCAGCATTGCTGCTTGCGCCGGGAGCCGCGTGGGCGGCGCCCGGCATGGTCACCGCATCCGTCGGCTTGCGCGCAGGCCCCGGGCCCGGCTTTCCGATGGTCGACCGCATTCCCGCCGGCGGGCACGTCAACATCCACGGCTGCCTGCGTGGCCACGCCTGGTGCGACGTGAGCTGGTCCGACGACCGCGGCTGGGTATCGGCGCAATATCTCGAATATCTCTATCGCGACCGCTACGTCTATCTGCCCGACTATGTCGATGAGGTCGACGTCCCCGTTGCGTCCTTCGTCATCGATTCCTACTGGTCCAACTTCTATGCCGGCCGGCCCTGGTATCGCCACCGCGCCCATTGGGCGGGTTACTGGCGTTCGCATCAGCGCGATGCCACACGCCTGGTGGTGGATCCCAGGGCAGCGCGCATCGGCCGTGCCGCCGTGCGCGAGAGCGCCGTCACCGCCGACCGGGCCCATGTCGGCGCGACGGAACGGGCGCCGCAGGAGCGTGGCGCAGCGCGAGTCCACGGCGGGCGCGAGCTGCAAGGCCGCGCGGCCGCCGGTCAGGCGCCCATGGCGCATCAGCAGGGCCGCACCGCGGCGCATAATATCGAGCGCCCGGTGACGCACGCTGCCACACCGCCGCGGATGGCGCATCGCCCCGAAGCGCCGCGCGTTTCGGCAGCGCCGTCGGCGCGCGCGCCGATGCCGCATCTCGCACAGCCGAACGTCAGCCATGGCGCGCCGATGAATGCACATGCGCAGATGCCGGCGCCGCGCGCGGCTGCGCCTTCGATGCCGCATGGCGGCGGCGCCCCGCACGTCAATGCCGCGCCGGCGCCTCATGTCGGCGGCGGCCAGCCCGGCGGAGGCGGCCCCGGCCGTCATGAACACTGACACACGAAAGCCCGGCCGCGTGCCGGGCTCTTTCGTTGCAGGCGACGCGTCGCCGGGGATCGGCACCAAATTGCCATGGTCTCGGCGAACTGCCGCCAAAGCCCCGCTATCAAGTCGAGGCGGGGGCGGACTCGATGCGAGGGGATGCGTTTTGGCCTATCAAATGATCGCGGAACGCGACAATGAGAAGTACAGGTTTGCGCGCGAGAGCCGCCTGCTGATCGCGGCGAAGGCGCGGGTGTGGGCGAGCGAAGGCTGGCAGGTCGTCATCACGGACAAGGACGGCAAGTCCTATACGTCGGCCGAATTCGATCGGCTCGCGGCCGCCTGACCGGCGGTTTTCGGGAGTAGGGGGCGCAAGGTGGGATTGCCGGTTTCACGCGGGCGCGGCGCGCTCGCCGGACTGCTCGTTTTCGGTGCGCTGGCCGCGCTGACGGGCGCGGCTGCGGTCGCGCAAAATCTCGATCAGGGCAAATCGCCGGCAAAGCTGTTTGCGGATGGCTGCACGAGTTGTCACCGCAGCCCGCGCGGGCTCGCGAAAGGTCGCTTCAGCTTCACGCTGTACCTGTTCCTGAGGGAGCACTATTCCAGCGGTTCTGAATCGGCCTGGACGCTCGCGTCCTATCTGGCCTCCGTCGACGCCGGATCGGGCGGCGCGAAGCGCGCTGCCGGCAAGCCGGCGTCGCGCGCCGGCGCCTCACCCCGCTCGGCTCCGCGTCCGCCGGCCCCGATACCCGGACGCTAGCTAGCTAATGACGTACGGCGCGCGGCTCGGAGGCGGCGCGGGTGATGCGGGCCACGATGTCTTCGAGATGCAGCACCCGCTGCCTTGCCAGTTCGCCGTGAAGCTCTCCGATCATCCGCGTTCCGGCGGCGAAGGTTTCGGCAGCCTCCTTCGCGAAGGCCATCTGGATTGCAAAAGCCTCGACGGGCGAGCGGGCGGTCGCGAGTTGGCCGAGGAACGTCCAGCTCCGCTCGATCGCGTTTTTCGCGAAACTGCCATAGGCGTTTGCGATGGTCTGCAGGCCGACCGGCTCGGCCGCGCGTTGCGGCAGGCGCGGAGCGGGCTCGACGGCCGGGACCTCGGCGGCAACGACGGGCAGGTTGATCTCACCGCTGCTCTCGGCATCCGGCAACGGGGCCGTCCGGCTCGCCTGCTGCGCGATGGCCTTGGCTTGCTGTTCGGCCTTTTTCTTGTTTTTGCGCCGGCCCGATTTTCCCGCCGGCTTGTTCTCGTCCACACTCAACATCATGGCTCCCCAACATCGATCACGCGCAAGACTTCCTCTGTTTTTGCGCTGAAACCGCGGTTGCGCCTTGTCGCTTGTTGGGCGCTCATGTGGTGAGATTTTGCAGTCGCGGCCTGGCCACCGTGCCGCGCCCCGGCTACTGGCGGAACAGCGCGAAATAGATCACATAGAGCCAGCCCAGGATGCCGTGGATGATCGCCCACAGGATCGAATGGTTGGCGGAGTAGGAGATCGCGATTGCGAGCGCCGAGCCGAAGCCGACGCCGTATTTCGCGCCCTCGACCCTGACGCCGTAGCTGCGGTTTCCGTTCATGGCGGCCCTGCGCGTTCACTCGCGCGGTGAGCATATCCGTTTGGCCGCGGGCCGCCACCGCGGCCTCAAAACCAAAACCTGCGATTCAACCCCATGCACAGTTGGATGGAGAGCGGGTGTCCTTATTATATTACCTCCATCGTCTCTTTCTGGCCCGCCACCCCATCCCGCTTGCGAAGCCCATCGCCTCTGCGTAGGGCAGGTGGTCGCTTCCGACGGACTCTCGCCGATGCTCGTCATCTCCATTCAAAGCCAGGTGGTCCACGGCCATGTCGGCAACTCGGCCGCCGTCTTTCCGATGCAGGCGGAAGGCGTGAGCGTCGCCGCGGTGCCGACGACGCTCCTCTCCAACCATCCGCGCTATCCGACGCTGCGCGGCCGCGTGCTGGAAGCGGAGCTGTTGGCCGATCTGATCGTCGGCGTCGAGGAGCGCGGTCTGCTCGAACGGGCGGCGGTGCTGCTCACCGGTTATCTCGGCTCGGCAGCCAACGCGGACGTCGTCGCCGATTTCGTCGCCCGCGCGAAGCAGAGGAATCCTCGGCTCGTCTATCTCTGCGATCCCGTGCTCGGGGACGACGGCAAGGCCTATGTCGCCGACGGTATCGTGGAGACGATGCGAAGGCGGCTGGTGCCGGCGGCGACGTTCGTCACGCCGAACCAGTTCGAGCTCGAGCTGCTGTCGGGCGTGAAGGTGCAGGACGCGTCTCACCTGCGCGCTGCAAGCCGCGCGATCGCGGCGCCGGGCGTGCGCGGCATCATCGCCACGGGCTGCACGCTCGCCGATACGCCGGCCGGGCAGGTGGAGACGATCGTTTGCGCCAACGATACGCTCGCGCGCTTCGCCACGCCGCGACTGCCGATCCGTCCCTGCGGGACCGGCGATCTGCTGACAGGTCTGATCGCGGCGAAGCTCGCGAAGGGCGCGGCGGTGGAGGCGGCGGTGCGCGAAGCGGTCGATGCGGTGTTCGCCGTGCTGCTGCGGACGCAAGAGGCGGGCGCCGAGGAGATGTGCCTCGTGACGTGGCCGGCGCGCAGGCGTAGCCGGTAACCCGGATGGGAGCGCAGCGCAATCCGGGGACGAGTGTCGCGGAGACAAATCCCGGATTGCGCTGCGCTCCATCCGGACTACCCCGCTTACGATAAGTTCCTCCCTCACGTCATTGTTGAACGAGGAATCGGCGCGACGGTTCCGGAACGGGGGCGTTTGCTGCCGCGTTACCCGTCATGGCACAGGCGCGACACCAGACGGGACGCGATCAATCGTTCGACGAGCGGTTGATTGAGTGCGCGCGCGAGGCGCGCCGGCAGGCGCAGCTTCTGCCCGATGGCGCGCTGCGCGATGCGCTGCTCGAGAAGGCCAGGCAATACGAGGCGCAGATCGAGATCAACGCGCTGTTTCTGCCTCGCGCGTCCGAAACCAAACATTAGGAATCGATGGCGCGCGGTTCTTGCGCGCCCGATTCGTTTCGTGAGAACGAAACGGAGTCGGATGCGGAACGCGCGGCGCACGGGAACTCCTCGTGGGAAAAACCGGAAACCAATCGCCATCGAGCCGGTTGGTCACATGGGCACGAACGGACACATGGAACGAAAACCTGGAGGTGCCATGATGAAGCGAAGCATTCTGGTGCTCGCCGCGGCCATGACGCTGGTCGCGGGAGCGGCAAGCACGGCGCAAGCCGTCGAGTTTGGCGTTGGCCCGGGCGGCGTCTATGTCGGCCCGGAGCGGCACCGCTACTACGAGTATGACCGGGACCGCAACTGCCGGGTCATCATCGACCACCGCACCAATCGCTTCGGCGAGGACGTCACCGTTCGCCGCCGGGTGTGCGATTGATATCGATCCGGGAAGCTGATCCCGCACTCGCCATCCTCTCCTGTTAGGTACTTTTGGGAGAGGGTGGCTTCGATGCGCAGAAGTCTCGTTCAGTGCGTAGTTGGTAGTATTCGCCCTTGCGCGCCCTCTAATGCTGCAGCGGCTGCCAGCCGGCATGATCGAAATACTTGCCGTACTGGCCGAGCGCCTGCACGATCTTCACCGCGCCCTTGTCGCGCGCGGTTGCCGCCTTCATGCCGGCGACGCCGTCGATGATCTGCTCGAGCACGACATGGAGCTGCTGGTCGGCCGCCTCGGGCAGCTTGCAGTTCCTGACGACGTCGTCGAGCTGGCCCTGAATGCGCATCGCCAGCGCGTCGTATTGCGCCGGCGTGAACGCGCCCTTGTGGATCGGCTCCAGCGACTGCGCCATGGCGCTGCGGATCTCGCCCATGCCGCGGCGCAGGGCCGCGTCGGTCTGCCACTTCTTGCCATGGTCGAGCGTGAGCTTTGCGGTCGCAGACGCGCCGTGATGCGAATGGGTTTCAGCCGCGGCCGCTGGTGCTAGCGCGAGCCCCAGACCCAGTGCGACGACGGCGGGCAGAATTGTCTTGCTGATGAACATGGTTCCGAAATGCCTCCAGATGTGTCGTGACATTGTCGCGACAGATAGGAGGTGGGGCGGGCGGGAAGATTGCGCGGGAGCAACGATCGCGGCGAATGGGGCTGCGGCATTTCGCGCGGGATCACCCTCTCCCCTTGCGGGATGCGGACGCAGAGCCCTCATCCGGCGCACGCGTCGTGCGCGCCACCTTCTCTCGCAAGGGGAGAAGGAAGAAGCGCGCCCTCACGCCTTGCGCACGAACTCCGATTTCAAATTCATCGCGCCGATGCCGTCGATCCTGCAGGCGATGTTGTGCCCGTCGGTGGCATCCTGCAGGCGGATACCCCTGACCTTGGTGCCGCCCTTGACGACGGAGGACGAGCCCTTGACCTTGAGGTCCTTGACGACGATGACGCTGTCGCCGTCAGCGAGCACATTGCCGTTGGCATCGCGCACGCCCGCTGGTTCTGGCGCCTCCGCGGCGCTATCTGCCGCAGCGCTCCACTCATGGGCGCATTCCGGACAGACCCAGAGATCGCGGTCCTGATAGGCGTGCTCGGAATTGCACTTCGGGCATCTTATGGCGTCGGTCATCGCTGGCTTCGTTCTCCGCTCGGACTTGCGGCGCACCGTAGGGGCGGGGACGGAGATTGCAAGGGGAAGATGCGGCCGTCCGGTCGCCGCAATTTGCAGGATGGGTGGAGCCCTTCGCGAAACCCATCGCCTTCGCCGAATGGCGATCGATGGGGACGAATGCGGATACGGCTTACGCCTTGCGCCTGCCTGCCTGCCCTGCGGTGGCGTGGGTTGTCGGGCCCTGTGCTGCGACGTAAGCCTCGCGCCATGGACCAGCGGACGAGCGCGCGCAAGAGTCTCACGCACAAGGCGGATGCGGCGCCGGCGCTCGTCGGGGTCGTCTGCGGCATCACGGCGGCGCTGTTCTGGGCGCTCGGCTTCGTCGCCACGCGGCACGGGCTCAAGGCCGGCTTCACGCCGGTCGACCTGCTGGTGCATCGCTACGTCTGGTCGGGCGTGGCGTTCCTGCCGCTGGTCGTTCGCGCCGGCATCTCCGATCTCTGCGGCATCGGCTGGGGCAGGGGACTCGCGCTGATGGTGCTCGGCGGTCCCGTGATGTCGCTGATCTCCTATTCCGGCTTCCTGTTCGTGCCGCTCGGCCACGGCAGCGTGATCCAGCCCTCCTGCGCCACGCTCGGCGGGATTTTGCTCGCAGCCCTGGTGCTGAAGGAGCGCATCTCCGCCTCGCGCGTGGTCGGCGCCGTCGTCATCGTCGGCGGCCTCTGTGTGATCGGCGCGGAATCGATCGGCCATATCGGGCTCGACGGCGTGCATGGCGACCTGATCTTCGTGCTGACAGGCACGATGTTCGCGGGCTTCGGCGCGGCGCTTCGCCGCTGGCGCGTCTCGGCGCTATCAGCCGCTTCCGTCATCAACGTGCTGTCGCTCCTGCTGCTGCCGCTCTATGCCGCGACCGGCGGGCCGGGGCGCATCGCCGCGATCGGCGTGAGCGAGAACGCGGTCCAGGCGCTGGCGCAAGGCATCTTGGCCGGCCCCGCGGCGCTCTATCTCTACGCCGTCTCGGTGACGCGCCTCGGCGTCGCCCGCGCCGCCGTCTTCCCGGCCTGCGTGCCCGCGCTGACGCTGCTCGTCGGCTGGCTCCTCATCGGCGAGCCGCCGACCGCCTTGCAGGCGGCGGGCCTCGTCACGGTGCTGTGCGGGTTTTGGCTCGCGCAGAGGCAGAGGTGAGGGGGCATGTAGCGTGTAGCCCGGATGGAGCGCAGCGAAATCCGGGGCAGCCACGGGAAGAAGCTCCCGGATTGCGCTGCGCTCCATCCGGGCTACGCTTGCTCCACTCATCCTACGGGCTATTGGCTATCCGCAGACCTATGCCGCCGTCTCGGTAGATCGCGTGACGTCGCCGCGTCCGGCAAGGAGGCCGGCGATGGAGATGTCCTCGTCGAGCGCCTCCCAATGCAGCCCGACGCGGCTCAGTTCGACCTGCTCGCGTTGGGCTGCGGTCGCATGCAGCAATCGCGGAAACCACGCGAGCGGCACGCCGAGCGTCCGGCCGTCGGACAGTTCGACCCACATCGTGTGATCGTCAAAGCGGACGCTGGTTGCCGAAATGGTCATGCCAGGCTTTCAAGAGAAGGTCGCGATTTTCCTCGACGACACGCAGGATATTCGAAAGTTCCCGGGAATTGAAGCCGAAACTGTCGGCGATCGATATCCCGGGCTCGAGCCAAATCTTGGCGTCGCAGCCGCCGCCTTTGACATGGATATACGGCGGCTCAGGCGGCTGCCCCTCGTTGGAGAAGAAGTAGTACCGCAAGCGCGTAGCCCGGATGGAGCGAAGCGAAATCCGGGTCGTGCCGCGGGTTGAGAAGCCCCGGATTACGCTGCGCTCCATCCGGGCTACGCTCGCTACCCGCAAGACCGGTCGCGCACGCGAATGGCACGACAGGGATCGCGGTGTCGAGGAATTGGCAGCAAACAAAAAGGACGGCCTCATCGGCCGCCCCTCATGGGTGCCCGGGACAAGCCCGGGCGGAATGACGTTCCTCGTGACTGTTGTCTACCGCCTCACGAACATCCCGTCGTGCTGCCGCACGTATCGCACTTCATACAGGTGCCGTTTCGCACCAGCGTGAAATTCCCGCACTCCGAGCACATCTCGCCTTCGTAGCCCTTGGCCTTGGCCTCGGCGCGGCGCTCGGCCTTGGTGGGGGCGGAGAAGGCGGAGCCCGACTTGCTCCACTGGAGCTGCTCCAGCTTCTCGGTCGGCGAGAGGTCGTGCTGCGCTTCCTGCTTCAAGGCAACCGCGCCTTCGACGGCATCGCCCGCGCGGGCGGTGGCGCCATGCATCGCGGTGACCTTGCCGCTGCTACCTTCGCCCTGGGGCATCGAGCCGCCGCGCATCACGACGAGGTTGTCGGTGCGGGAGCGGGTGAGCCCGCGCGAGACCAGCTTTGCGGCGTGATGGTCGCGCTCGTCCTCGGGCTCCTTGCCTTCCTCGACGCCCTTGCCGAGTGCGTCGAAACCCGTTTCGCTCGGATCGACATGCGCGAGGTCGAAGCGGCTGAGATAGGAGACCGCGAGCTCGCGGAAGACGTAGTCGAGGATCGAGGTCGCGTACTTGATGCTGTCGTTGCCCTGCACCGGGCCCGCCGGCTCGAACCGGGTGAAGGTGAAGGCGTCGACATACTCCTCCAGGGGCACGCCGTATTGCAGGCCGAGCGAGACGGCGATGGCAAAATTGTTGATGAAGGAGCGCAGTGCCGCGCCTTCCTTGTGCATGTCGATGAAGATCTCGCCGATCCGGCCGTCGTCGTACTCGCCGGTGCGCAGGTACACCTTGTGGCCGCCGACCACCGCCTTCTGGGTATAGCCCTTGCGGCGGTCGGGCATGCGCTCGCGCTCGCGCATCACCACGATTCGCTCGACGAGCTTTTCCACGACCTTCTCGGACACCTGCGCGGCGCGCGCGGCCATCGGCTTCTCGAAGAGCTGCTCGACCGCATCGTCCTCGTCGTCCTCGTCGCGGATGAGCTGCGAGTTCAGCGGCTGCGACAGTTTCGAGCCGTCGCGGTAGAGCGCGTTGGCCTTCAGCGCGAGCTTCCAGGACAGCATGTAGGCGGACTTGCAATCCTCGACCGTCGCGTCGTTCGGCATGTTGATGGTCTTCGAGATCGCACCCGAGATGAACGGCTGGGCAGCCGCCATCATGCGGATGTGGCTCTCGACCGACAGATAGCGCTTGCCGATCTTGCCGCAGGGGTTGGCGCAGTCGAACACCGCATAGTGTTCTGCCTTGAGGTGTGGAGCTCCCTCGACCGTCATCGCGCCGCAGATGTGGACGTTGGCCGCCTCGATCTCGCGCCTGGTGAAGCCGATGGCCTGCAGCAGGTCGAAGCCGGGGACGGCGATGGCCTCGGCGTCAATGCCGAGCTGGTCGCGGATGAAGTCTTCGCCAAAGGTCCACTTGTTGAAGGCGAACTTGATGTCGAAGGCGGTGGGCAGCGCCTTCTCGACCTTGGCGATGGCTTCGTCGGTGAAACCCTTGGCCTTCAGCGTGGAGACGTTGATGCCCGGCGCGTTCGCCAGCGAGCCGTGGCCGACCGCGTAGGCCTCGATCTCGGCGATCTCGCTTTCGCGATAGCCGAGCGCGCGCAGCGCCTCGGGCACGGCGCGGTTGATGATCTTGAAGTAGCCGCCGCCGGCGAGCTTCTTGAACTTCACCAGCGCGAAGTCCGGCTCGATGCCGGTGGTGTCGCAATCCATCACGAGGCCGATCGTGCCGGTCGGCGCGATCACCGTCACTTGCGCGTTGCGATAGCCGTGCTTCTCGCCGAGCGCCAGCGCTTGGTCCCAGGCGGCCTGGGCGTGCGTGACGAGGTCCGCTTGCGGGCAGGAGACCTGGTCGAGCGGCACCGGAGCGACCGAGAGCGCCTCATAGCCCGTGGCCTCGCCATGCGCGGCGCGGCGGTGGTTGCGGATCACGCGCAGCATGTGCTGGGCGTTCTTCTTGTAGCCGGGGAAGGTGCCGAGCTCGGCCGCCATCTCCGCCGAGGTCTTGTAGGAGACGCCGGTCATGATCGCGGTCAGCGCGCCGCACAGCGCACGGCCTTCCTTGCCGTCATAGGGCAGGCCCATGGTCATCAGCAGGCCGCCGATATTGGCGTAGCCGAGGCCGAGCGTGCGGAACTCGTAGGAGAGCTCGGCGATCGCCTTGGACGGGAACTGCGCCATCAGCACGGAGATTTCGAGCACGAGGGTCCAGAGCCGGCAGAGATGTTCGTAGGACTCGACGTCAAAGTGCTTGGTGGTCGTGTTGTAGAAGGTCAGCAGGTTGGCGGACGCCAGGTTGCACGCCGTGTCGTCCAGGAACATGTATTCCGAGCACGGATTGGACGCGCGGATGTCGCCGGACGCCTTGCAGGTGTGCCAGTCGTTCATGGTGGTGTTGAAGTGCAGGCCCGGATCGGCGCTCGCCCAGGCGGCGTAGCCGATCTTCTCCCAGAGGTCGCGCGCCTTCAGGGTCTTCGTCACCTTCTTGGAGGTGCGGGCGTTCAGATTCCAGTCGCCGTCGGTCTCCACGGCGCGCAGGAAATCGTCCTTCAGCGACACCGAGTTGTTGGAGTTCTGCCCGGAGACGGTGAGATAGGCCTCCGAATCCCAGTCGGTGTCGTAGGTGTCGAACTGGATGTCCTTGTAGCCCTGCTTCGCGAACTGGATCACCCGCTTGATGAAGTTGTCGGGCACGAGGCTGCGGCGCGCGAGCTTGATCTCGCGGCGCAGCGCCGGGTTCTTCTCGGGATCGAAGCAGTCGTCGCCCGAGCCTTCGCAGTTGACGCAGGCCTTCAGCACCGCCTTGAGGTGCTTCTGGTTGATTTTTGACCCGGTGACGAGGGCGGCGACCTTCTGCTCCTCCTTCACCTTCCAGTCGATATAGGTCTCGATGTCGGGGTGATCGATGTCGACCACGACCATCTTGGCCGCGCGGCGGGTGGTGCCGCCCGACTTGATCGCGCCGGCGGCGCGGTCGCCGATCTTGAGGAAGCTCATCAGGCCGGACGAACGGCCGCCGCCGGAGAGCTTTTCGCCCTCGCCGCGCAGGCGGGAGAAGTTGGAACCGGTGCCGGAGCCGTACTTGAACAGGCGGGCCTCGCGTACCCAGAGGTCCATGATTCCGCCCTCGTTGACGAGGTCGTCGCCGACGCCCTGGATGAAGCAGGCGTGCGGCTGCGGATGCTCATAGGCGGACTTGGACTTGGTCAGCTTGCCGGTGAAGGGGTCGACGTAATAATGGCCTTGGCCGGGGCCGTCGATGCCGTAGGCCCAATGCAGGCCGGTGTTGAACCATTGCGGCGAGTTCGGCGCCACCATCTGCATGGCGAGCATGTAGCGGAGCTCGTCATAGAAGGCCTGCGCATCTTCGTCGGTGGAGAAATAGCCGCCCTTCCAGCCCCAATAGGTCCAGCAGCCGGCGAGGCGATCGAACACCTGTTTTGCGCTGAGCTCGCTGACATAGCGCTCCTTCTCGGGCAGAGTGGCAAGCGCCTCGGTGTCCGGCACCGCGCGCCACAGGAAGGAGGGGACGGATTCCTCCTCGACCTTCTTCAGCTTGGCCGCGACGCCGGCTTTGCGAAAATACTTCTGGGCCAGCACGTCGGAGGCGACCTGCGACCAGAACGCAGGGATTTCGACGTTCTCGAGCCGGAACACGATCGAGCCGTCGGGATTGCGAATCTCGGACGTGGTCAGGCGGAAATCGATTTCCGCATAGGGTGACTGTCCCTGGGTGGTGTGGCGCCGCTCAATTCGCATAGGTCTTGCCCCGTCCTTTTCTGGCCGGACCGCGGCTTTCGCGCGATGCCGGGTATTTATGTCTTCGACGCGAATCCTCCCAGCCGCCCGGGCCTCAAGTCTTCGCAAGCTCAAGCCGGTGGATCCGGCCCAGTTTCTCCCGGCGTCCGATCGGTCGATGCCGCCACCGATCGTTCCGCCGGCATGTCGGCCGCCATCCGCCCCAACAGGGATGCCGCGACATGCGTTCAACGCGCCCCACGCCAACTCAACGCTCGTTCAGGCCCGTTTTCCGGCCCGTTCGCGCGCCCCGAGAGTCCGCGTTTTTCAGGGCAGCGAAGCCCTGCACCCGAAAGCCCTTCACGGCCGACGGAGTGGTCATTGCGGACCCTTTGGGGAGTGACCGGCGGGACGCAAACACACTCGCGCCGAACGGTTCGAAAGCTAGGACTCTCCGCCGCGCCCGTCAAGAACTAGTACGAGTTCCTGAATCAAATACTAAATATGGTGGAATGACGGGGATAACAGGGGCCACAGCCGCGCCTGTCTGGAAGCAAGTATCAGTGAGTCCTCGGAGATTCCCAACCGAAAAAATTCACGGCCGGGGATGTTGCGCAGGCTTCCTCCCGCTGTTCACAGGCGCATATTTTTTTAGGCCGGAGGATTGCGTCAGCGGGACTCACGTAAGCGTACGGAACGGTTGGGCTGGCATGCCCCAGCCTGCGTGGCGCGGACGCCGAATCCGGGCCAAGGTGGCAGCCAATTTCGCCGGGTCTTCCCAATGCATGATTCGACACGACGGGGCGGTCGCGCAGGCATCGCTCCCGCCGGCCTGATGTTCCTTGCCATCACGTCGGTGGGCTGGGGCTTCAACTGGCCGGTGACGAAGTTTTTGCTCTCCGAGCTGCCGCCGCTGACCCTGCGCGGGGTGACCGGCGTGCTCGGCGCGCTGCTGCTGGCCGTGTTCGCGCTCGTCCGCGGCCAGAGCCTGAAGGTCGGGCCCGGAATCTGGCCGCGCCTGGTCATGGCCGGGCTCCTCAACGTCACCGGCTGGATGGTGCTGATGGGGCTGGCGCTGCTCTGGCTGCCGGCGAGCGAGGCGGCGCTGATCGCCTACACCATGCCGATCTGGGCCTCCATCATCGCCTGGCCGGTGCTCGGCGAGCGGCCGACGCTGCTCCGCACCATCGCGCTGGTGATGGCCTTTGCCGGGCTGGCCTCCATCATGGGCGGCAACGGCATCTCGGCCAGCGAAGCCAAACTGCCGGGAATCGTGATGGCGCTCGGCGGCTCCGTCGGCTTTGCGCTCGGCACGGTGCTGTCCAAGAAACTGCCGATCCATCTGCCCCCGATCACGGCGGCCGTCTGGCAGATCGGCACCGGCTGCCTGCCGGTCGCGATCGCAGGCCTCGCGATCGAGACCACGCATCTGGAGCAGGTGACCACGGTCGGCTGGTGGCTGCTGGTCTATTCCACGGTGGTGCAGTTCTGCATCGCCTATGTGAGCTGGTTCGCCGCGCTGGCGCGGCTGCCGGCTTCCGTCGCCGCGATCGGCACCATGGCGGTGCCGGTGATCGGCGTCGTCGCCTCCGCGATCGCGCTGCACGAGCCGCTCGGCCCGGGGCAGATCGCCGCGCTCGTATTCACCCTGGCGGGCGTGGCGCTGGCGACGCGGGGCTAGGGGGCGATCGCGCCTTCGCCTTTCAGCGCGAGGCGGATCATGTCGGCGAGCTGGTTGCGTCGGTAGGGTTTCGCCAGGAGCAGCACGCCGGGATCGAGCTTGCCCTGGTGCGCGATCGCGTTGTCGGTGTAGCCGGAGGTGTAGAGCACCTTCAGCCCCGGACGGCGCTGCGCCACCGCGTCGGCCAACTGCCGACCGCTCATGCCGGGCATCACGACGTCGGTGAACAGCAGATCGAACGGCTCGCCGCGGTCGACCAGCGCGAGCGCGGCGCGGGCATCGTCGGCTGCGATCGTCCTGTAGCCGAGGCTCTGCAACTGCGCGGTAACGAAGTTGCGCACCAGCGCGTCGTCCTCGACCACCAGAATGGTCTCGCTGCCGCCGACGGCCAGGGGCGCGGTGGTGACGGCGGGCTCGCTCACGCCTTCGCCCGGCGGCAGATAGAGCTTGAGGGTCGTGCCGTAGCTTTCCTCGCTGTAGACCTTGATGTGACCCCCGGACTGCTTGACGAAGCCGTAGACCATCGAGAGCCCTAGCCCCGAGCCCTTGCCGACCTCCTTGGTGGTGAAGAAGGGCTCGAACACCTGCTCCTGCACCGACGGCGGCATGCCGGTGCCGGTGTCGCTGACCGCGAGCAGCACGTAGTGGCCGGGCATCACGTCCGGATTGGCCTGCGCGTAGGCCTCGTCCAGCACCACGTTCTGGGTCTCGAGCAGGAGCTTGCCGCCGCCCGGCATGGCGTCGCGGGAGTTGATCGCCATGTTGAGCACGGCGTTGGTGAGCCGGGACGGGTCGATGTGCGAGAGGACCGCGCCCCGTTCGAACACCGTCTCGATCTGGATTTGCTCGCCGAGGGTGGGGCGCAGCAGTTTTGCGATGTCCGCGATCGCAGCGTTGACGTCGACGTCGCGCGGATGCAGCGGCTGCCTGCGGGCGAAGGCAAGCAGGTGCTGGATCAGCTCGCTGCAGCGCTCCGCCGCGTCGACCACCAGGCGCGCCATGCGCTGCAGCTCGGGTTGTTCGGTCAGGCCGGCGAGCAGGGTCTCGGTATTGCCGGAGATCACGGTCAGCATGTTGTTGAAATCGTGCGCTACCCCGCCGGTGAGCTTGCCGATGGCGTCGAGCTTTTGCGCCTGGTGCAACTGCCGCTCGGTTTCGCGCCAGGCGCTGGCGTCGTGATAGACCAGCACCGCGCCGCTGATCGAGCCTTGGGCGTCGCGCATCGGCCGGCCGCTGATGATGAAATGGCGCGGCGCCTTGCCCGTGACGGGGCGGACGATGAGCTCGAGCTCATCGAATTCCTCGCCGCGCAGCACGCGGGCCGACGGCAGATCCTCGGGCCCGATCGGCGTGACGCCGTCGCGCGCGACCACCGCGCCGAGCGTGCGCAGCTTCGTCAGGTTCATGCCGACGCGGAACGCCAGCATCTTCTCCGCCGCCGGGTTGGACAGCAGCACCTCGCCCGTGGTGTCGATGACCAGCACGGCCTCCGCCATGCTGCGGAAGGTGCTCTGCAGCACGTTGACCGACAGGCGCAGCTCGTCATGGGCGGTGACGAGATGCTCGGTGCGCTCGGCGACCGCCGCCTCGAGCGCCTCGTTGGCGGTCTTGGTCTCGTGCAGCGAGCTCTGCAGACGCGCCCGCGTGCGCTGGCTCTCGCGCACCAGGAGCAGGACGAGCAGCAGGATCGTCATGACGCCGGCGACGTCGATGCCGAGCAGCACGATGCCGCTCTGGCGCGAATTCGCCGTGCGCGCGGCGAGCGTCGTCTTGGTCTCGGCTGACAGCCGGTTGAGATTGGCGGTGACCGTCTCCATCAGGCGGCGGCCTTCGGCGCGGTCCTGCAGCGCTGCGATACCGGCCTGATCGTCGTCAGCGCGCAGCCGGATCGCTTCGGCCGCGATCTCCATGCGGCGCCGGATCATCGGCTCGGTCTGCGCGAGCAGGGCGGCGAGCGCGGGGCTGTCGTGCAGTCCCGCCTTCACCTCGGACAGGGCCGGGGGGATCCCGGCCCGCGTCGCCTCGAACTCGTTGCGGAACACCTGCGCCTTGTAGAGCTCGTAGCCGCGGGCCGCGCTCTCGGCGCTGCGCAGCAGCAGGCGCAGATCGGATATCTTCTTCAGGAGATCGACGGTCTGGTTGACCCAGGCGGCATCGGAGCGCGACTTCACGTCGAGGCCGACCGAGGCTGCGGCGATGATCAGCAGGATCGCAAGGCCCGCCCCGAGAATGACGCGCTGCGAGCGGATCAAGGTGCTTTGTTGTCCTTCATCGGCGCGGTCTCGTCGGGCCTTGCAAGGCACTCGTTGATGGCGGAGAGCAGCGCCTCCGGCGTGAAGGGCTTGCGCAGGCAGCGCATCGCTCCGAGCTCCAGCGCCATGCGCAGGAAGTCGGGCGAGGGCGCGGCGGAGGCGGCGAAGGCGTAGCCGGACATCGCGATCAGCGGCACGTTGGGGGCGCGCTCGTGGAAGATGCGGATGGATTCGAAGCCGCGCATGTGCGGCATGAAGATGTCGACCAGCATCACGTCGAAGGTCTGCGTCTCGAGCGCCATCAGTCCCGTTTCTCCGCCGTCGGCCAACGTGACGTCGAAGCCTTGGCGTTGGAGGAGGACCTCGATGGTCGCACCGACCATCGGATCGTCATCAACCACGAGGATGCGCGGCATGACTTCTTCCAGAGATCGAACTCCCCACAGCAAGTGCTGATATAGGCGAATCGCGCACGCGGTCAATTTAGCGGATCGATCCGTCACCATATGCACGATCAGGTGCATAGGAAGGAAAAAGGCGCCGCCGTCAGGCGACGCCTTTTGATCCGCCGATCAAACCCACGTTACGGGCAGGGATGCCGCAGGCCGTCATAGCCGAGATAGGTGCCCGATGCCGGATCGTAGGACCGGTATCGCTGCTGGCAGTATGCAACCGAGTCGCCACCGCCGTCGGGAACGACAGCGACGGTCGGGCTGTCGTCATAATAGTAGTCGTCACCGTAGTAGTAGGGATCGCCGTAATACGGTCCGCCGTAATAGGCGTAGGAGCCGAGCGCTCCGATCGCGGCGCCGGCGGCGACGCCCGGCCAGAAGCCGCCATGGCGATGGTGGTGCCAGTTGCCGCCGTGCCAGTTGCCGCCGCCATGCCACTGACCGGGCGACGCCGCGGCAAAGCTGCGGCCGCCGCTGAAGGACGTCGGTGCGCCGGCCGAGCGCATCATCGGTGCGCCGCTCGAGCGCATCATTGGCGCACCGCCGCCGGAGAAGTGGGGTCCGCCGCCACCCATGACGGCATGCGGTGCGCCGCCACCGCCCATCGACATGTGTCCGCCGCCCGCCGGGCCGCCGCCCCTGCCCCCGGCAAGGCTCGGGGTGGGCGTTACCATCGGCAAAACCAACGCCACCGCTGCGGCGGCGCCTAAAACTTTGAGACTGTTCATGTTCGGCTCCTTGTACCGGAGGGGCAAACCCGGTGATGAGGCCTTGGTTCCTGGTTCGCGCTCACGATTTTGCGCCGGTCGCAGCCTTTCATGCCGCGGATGTACCCGACATGAATGGATCGCGTCCGCATTGCGGCGGCGGAGTACATCCGGCAACTGGACAATTGCGTCGACCAATGGCATCAGGGCCGCACGAAGCAGGGCCCTTGCCGCATGAAACAGTTCTTTCTCAAGCTCTTCACCTGGTGGAACAGCCAGACCTTCGGCACCCAGCTCTGGACCTGGCGGTTCGGAGAGCTGGTCGGTACGGACGAGCAGGGCAACCGCTACTATCGCACCCGCGGCGGGCAGATCGATCCGACGCTCGGCTTCGAACGGCGCTGGGTGATCTACAACGGCATCGCGGAGGCGAGCCGCGTGCCGCCGTCATGGCACGGCTGGCTGCACCACGTGGTCGACGTGCCGCCGACGCAGGCCAACTACCAGCCGCGCGAATGGGAAAAGCCGCATCAGCCGAACCCGACCGGCACCGCGATGGCGTACCGGCCCTCCGGCTCGACGCTTGCGAGCGGCAAGCGGCCGCAGGCGACCGGCGACTACCAGCCCTGGACGCCGGGCTGACCGGCCGGCCGGCACGTCCCTTCAATTCTCTTGCCTTCAAATCTCTCGAACTGGATGCATGCGCATCCTTGGACCGCTGTCTTGGACCGCTGTGAACAGCGGGAACAGCGGGGACGGTCCGCGCTTTGCCGTTGCCGTCTCGCAAGCGATGCGGCTCAATGATCCCATCTCGCGGAGATGGGAGACCATCGCGTCGGTTCGGGCAACAGCTTCGCGACTGTCCCGATATGCAGCGGCTGCCGAGCAGGACCAGGATCGGGAGATAGGCCCCCGGTCCGGAAGTTCCGAAATCGCACCGGTCGTATGTGCAGCTGCCGTGAGACAGGAAAGGCCGCCCGGGCAACCGAGCGGCCTTTTTCTCTTGGTTCTCTTGTTCTCTTGGTTCTGTTGCGGGCGTCGCGTCGACGGCCCGCGGTCAGGCCGCTCCCATAACCTCGCGGATCTTCCGCGCCGCAGCCGGCTGAGGCGGCGGGCGCGGCGAAATGATCCACGCGTCAGGTCAGCCGTGCGGCGGCGCGCTTGACCGCCTCGATGCGGCGGGCCTGTGCCGGTGCGATCCGCTCCTTCATCAGCGCGAGCACCTCGGGGGGCGCGGTCTCGGGCGAGCCCGAATTGAAGGGCGGCGCCGGATCGTATTCGAGCCGCAGCTGGATCGCCTCCGCGGTGGTGCGGTCGACCAGCATCGACACCAGCGTGAGCGCGAAGTCGATGCCCGCGGTAACGCCGCCGCCGGTGATGCGGTTGCGGTCGACGCAGACCCGCGTGCGCGTCGGCGTCGCGCCGAACAGGGCGAGGGCCTCGATCGCGCTCCAATGGGTCGTGGCGCGATAACCCCTGAGGAGCCCGGCCGCTCCCAGCACCAGCGATCCCGTGCAGACCGAGGTGATGTACTTGGCGGCCACTCCCTGCCGGCGCAGGAAGTCCAGCACGTCCTCATCGTCGATCAGCTCGTCGGTGCCGAAGCCGCCGGGCACGCAGATCACGTCGAGCTGCGGGCAGTCGGCGAAGGTGATGGTCGGCGTCAACGTGAGCACGGAATCGCTCGGCACGGGCTCGATGCGCTTCCAGACCAGATGCACCCGGGCGCCAGGCAGGGAGGAAAATACCTGCACGGGGCCGGTGAGATCGAGCTGGGTGACGCGCGGGAAGACGAGGAGTCCGATCTGGAGCGGTGACGGCATGGCAGGGCCTTTCGAAATGAGCGGCGCGAAAAATCCGCTTGACGACGTCAGCCTGCCATGATGGCCTCGCATCCGAAATGGCATATTTCCCTCATTTTCGGACACGGGCGGCCTGAGCCATGATCGGCGTCCTGATCTTTCCGGATTTCCAGCTGCTCGATGCGGCGGGCCCCATCTCGGTGTTCGAGATCGCGGCGCGCTACGCGCGCAAGGCGCCCGCGCTACGACTACTCGCGGTCGAGGCCGGGCCGGTGCGCAGTTCGTCCGGCGCCGAGATGCTGGCGCGCGACCTGAAATCGGCGAACGCCATCACGACGCT
>NZ_JAGWUA010000263.1 GCF_028868675.1 Bradyrhizobium sp. | reverse complement strand
GCAAGGCGCCTGCGCGCGCGGCGCAGACTGGTCGCCGACATCGTCGAAGCCACGGTGAGGACCGAGGGCAGGAATGGTCGGCAAGATCCGGCATGGGCCGCAGCCGTCGTGCTGGCGCTGGACGACGGTTTTCGCCTGCACCGCCTGATCGATCCGGAGACCACGCCGGCCGATAGTTTTCTGCGCGCCATCGCCGACCTCAGGCGCGCGATCGGGATTTCCCCGGGCTGAAAAGTCAACCTGCTCCGGCCTTCGACTGCAGCGCGTGCAGCCGGCCGGCGACCGCGCGCACCTTGCGCGGCGCCGCCTGCCAGATCGCCAGCGCCGACAGGATGCTCATCCCGATCGCGATGGCGAAGGCGAGCGTATAGCTGCCGGTCACGTCGTACAGCAGCCCGGTCAGCCAGGGCCCCGCCGCGCCGCCCGCCAGCGCCGCCAGCATGATCATGCCGAAAATGCCGCCATACTGCCTGCCCTGGAAGATCTCGAGCACGATCGCGCCCATGATCGAGGTGAGGCCGTAGCCCAGCGCGCCCTGCGCGAACACCATGACGTAGACGAGCACGAGCGACGGCTGGTACTTCAGGGCGATCAGCGCGGCGAAGCAGATCGCAAAGCCGCCGCTGGCGATCGCCCACACCGATTCGCGCCCGATCCGGTCCGAGACATGGCCGAGCAGGATCTGCCCGGGAATGCCGAGCAGGCTGACGATGCCGAGCGCCCACACCGCGACGCCCGGGCTGAAGCCGACGTCGAGCAGGAATTTCGTCTGGTGCACCTGCACGGCGTACCAGATGTAGAGGCCGCAGAAATAGCCGACCGATATCCACCAGAAACGCGCGGTGCGCAGCGCGCGCGCGAGCGTCCAGTCGGTGCCGGCCCAGACGGGATCGACGATGTTGGAGACCGGCTTCGCAGCGCTCGCGGACGGAGCCGCATCGCCGTCGGGCAACAGGCCGATATCCTCGGGCCGCTTGTGCAGCAGGAGGTTGATCGGCGCGAGCACGATCAGGATCATCAGCCCCATCGCGGTGCAGGCGGTGCGCCAGCCGGTCTGCTCGATCAGGTGCTGGACCCAGGGCAGCAGGGTCACCGACCCGATGCCGACGCCGGCAAAGGCGATGCCGATGGCAAAGCCGCGCTTGCGGATGAACCAGTTCGGCAGGAAGAAGGACTGGCCGGAATAGCCGAGGCAGACGCTGCCGGCGCCGACCATGACGCCGAGTGTCAGATAGAGATGCCAGGGCTGGCTGGTGAGCGGCGCCAGCAGCATTCCGCCCGCCATCAGCGCGACGCCGAGCTCCATCACGGCGCGCGGGCCGGCACGGTCCATCAGCCGTCCGATCAACGGACTGACGAAGCCCGACACCACGAAGCCGAACGAGAAGGCGCCGGCGGTGACGCCGCGTTCCCAGCCGAATTCGGAGATGATCGGCGGAAAGAACAGCGAGAAGGCGGTGCGCGCGTTGACGCCGATGGCCATGGTGATGAAGGTCACCGCGACAACGATCCAGCCGTAGAAGAAGGGCAGCCGCATCTGTGTTCGTTTCATCCCTGGACGGTCCTTTCCGACCATCCGGAGATGTCCGGGTCAAGCGCTTTTCGCGCATGCCTCGGCCGTTGCCGGCGAACCCGGCCGCGGCAGACCGCCTCAGGCGCGTCGCGCCCGAGCCGCCCTGGGACCGCGGACTGTTCTGAGCAGGCAGTCCACCCGGGCGGACTCGCTGCGGAAATGCGCTAGTCTGACACCGGCAGGACTGCAGAGGGCTTGAAACGATGGCGCAAGATGCACGGACCGCGACGTCCTGGCCGCTGTTCAGATCGCTGGCGTCCTATCGGATCGCTCTGCTGCCCGCAGACCTGATGGCGGGCCTGACGCTCGCGGCGATCGCCATCCCCGAGCAGATGGCAACCGCCCGGCTCGGCGGCTTCGCGCCGCAGATCGGCTTCTTCGCCTTCATGGCGGGATCGCTCGGCTTCGCCATGCTGGGCGGCAACCGCTTCCTGTCCTGCGGCGCCGACTCCACCATCACGCCGATCTTCGCCGGCGGGCTGGCCGCGATCGCGGCCGCCGGCTCGCCTCAGTATCAGGGGCTCGCCATCGCGCTGGCACTGATGGTCGGCGCCATGCTGCTGGCGAGCGGCGCGTTTCGCCTGGGCGGCATCGCCAATCTGCTGTCGGTGCCGGTGATGGTCGGCTTCCTCGCCGGGATCTCCGTCCACATCATGGTCTCGCAACTGCCCGGCGTGCTCGGGCTGGAGGCGCCCGGCGGCCCCACGCTCGACCGAATCGGCGTGCTCGCGGGCGAACTCGGCCGCGCCAATCCCTATACGCTCTGCATCGGATTCGGCGTGCTGGCCGTAGTGTTCCTCTCCGAGATGATGAGCGCAAAAATTCCCGGCGCGCTGATCGGACTGGCCGCCGCGACGCTCGCGGTGATCGGCGCGGGCCTCGAGAGCAAGGGCGTCAAGGTCGTCGGCACCGTGCCCGGCACGCTGCCGATGCCGACATGGCCGCAGCTTGCGCCCGAGCAATGGGTGCGCCTCGTGCCGCTCGCCTTCGTGATCACCGTGGTGATCATGGTGCAGACCGCCGCGACCACGCGCTCGTTCCCCTCCGATCCCGACCGGCCGGCCGACGTCGACCGGGACTTTCTCGGCGCCGGCGCCGGCAGCATGCTCGCCGGCCTGTTCGGTGCGTTTCCGGTCAACGCCAGTCCGCCGCGCACGGGCATCGTCGCGGAAACCGGCGGCCAGTCGCAACTGTCGGGACTGGCCGCGGCCGGTATCGTGCTCGCGCTGCTCGCATTCGGGACCGGGCTCCTGCAGCGCGTGCCGGATGCCGCGCTCGCCGGCATCCTCCTCTTCGTAGCGCTCCGGATCATCCGCGTGAAGCAGATCGCCACCATCTACCGCCAGTCACGGGCCGAATTCCTGCTGATCCCGGCAACCGCCGCCCTCATCATCGTACTACCGATCCAGCAAGGCGCGGCCCTCGGCATCGTGCTGTCGCTGCTGCACGGCATCTGGAGCACGACCCGCGCCAAGCTGATCGAGTTCGACCGCGTCCCCGGCACCACGATCTGGTGGCCGGCCCATCCGCGTATCGCCGGCGAGCGCATTCCAGGCGTCGCCGTGGTCGGGCTGCAGGCGCCGCTGTCGTTCCTCAATGCGCCGGACTTTCGCAACGACGTCGCGGACGTTCTCAAGGAGTCGAGGCCGCGGCTTTTGGTGCTGGAGGCGAGCGGCATGGTCGAAATCGACTTCACCGCCGCACAGATCCTGCTCGAGGTCTTCAAGGCCTGCGGCGAGCAGGGCGTCACCATCGCGGTGGCACGGCTGGAATCGGTTCGTGCACAGCGCGCGTTCGAACGCTTCGAGCTTCACGAGGTGCTGCCGAGGGACCGGGTGTTCCACAGCGTGGACGAGGCCGTCCGCGCGCTGGCGCAATAGCTGATCGAGCTCACTATCCGAGCGAGGGAAAGGCGCGCTGCACGTCCTCCCGGATCCAGCCCGCATGGATCGCACGATACAGGATCTGCGCCGTCTTGATGTCGTCGGCCTTCATGCAGAGATCGACGATCCGGCGGACGGCGTCGTCGCGGATCAGGTCATCGGAGATCTTCATCGCGATCTCCATCGCCGCCCGAGCCGCCCGCTCATAGCGATCGCTTTCGCGCTGGTGGAGCTTCTGGACCGACGTCCTGCCGTTGTCGGCGCGCGCGGCGAAGCTTCCGACCATCTCGGCACTGGCCGTGGCCGACTGGCAGATGCCGCGGATCCGCTCGGCCGCCTCGATGTCGCCGAGCGGCCCCGGGACGGCCTCGTCCCAGATATCTCCGGGCTTTTCCCTCGCGAACCACCGCATCGCATCGCCCCGCACGTGGCCTTGCACCCATTCCGGCGAGACACAGCATAGAGAACGGCGTTGCGCCGTGCGACCAATAATTTTCAGACCAATAATTTTCAGATTCTCGGCCGCGCCGTCTCCATCGCTCACTACGTGCGTCGCGGTCCGATGGCTTCGAACTGGGCCTTCTGCTCGTCGGTCAGCGTGGCATAGAACGCATCGAGCGCCACTCGCACCGACTTGACGCCGTCCAGCATCACGCCGAGGCGCTTTCGGACCGCTTCCATCCGTGCCGTCGGCGTCATCGCGTCGTTCGGCTGGCAGGCCGCCTTGAGGGCGTCGCTGACCTTCGCGCCGGTGTCCCGCAACGTATCGAGCGCCGCGCGCTGGGTGTCGTTCGGATGCAGCCGTGCCTCGATCTCGTCACCGGGCCAGTCGAGCCCGGCCGGCGCCGCGCAGTCCTGGACCAGCGACGCGCCCTGCCCGCTGGAACCCGCCGCACGGCGCTGATCCTCGGCCATCGCATTGAAGCGCGCCTTCTGCTCGTCGGTGAGCGAACCGTAGAACTTTTCCAGCGCCGGCTGCACGAGGTTGACCGCATTGGTCATCGCCTCGATGCGCTGCTGCATGGCGGCGAGCCGGCCGGGCGCGGTGGCCGCCGCCTGCGTCGGGCAGGAGGTGCGGATGATGTCGGCCGCCTGAAGCGAGGCGTTGCCGAGCTCATCGAGGCTTCCGCCCTGCGCCTCCGTCGGCTGCACGGCGGCCGCGATCTGATCGATCGGCAGGCCGGCGATCTCGCGCCTGTCGCTCCCGCAGAGCCGATCGAGCGCAACGCCCCTCGCCTGCCGGCGTCCCGAGGCACGCCGCGGCATGTACGCGGACAGGCCGTCATAGCCGTAGGGACCAAAAATGCCGGCATAGATGTCGGGGTAGCCGTAGCCCCAGAAGCCGAGACCGTCGCCCCAGATGGTGTAGTCGTAGAAATCGTTGTACGCGAACGGCCAGAACAGCGGTCCGACCCAGCCATAGCCTCCGCCCGGATGGCGCCACCATCCGCTCGCCGCACCGTGCCAGCCCGCCAGAGCTGCGACCGCCGCGATTTGCGCGCGCGCCGCCGGGTTGAACGCGCCGCGGAAAGCGCGGGGATGCACGGCCGCGTTCCGGATCCGGCCGAAATTCGCGCTGCCGTGCCGCGCTCCGGCCGCAAACCTCGGGCCGGCATGATGGCCGCCGCCGACGTGAATGCGGCCAAATCCGTGGCCGCCGCCGTGATGGCCACCGCCACCGAAATGGACGCCGCCATGACCACCGCCATGGCCGCCGCCGTGCCCACCGCCGTGACCGCCGCCGCCTCTCGCCAGCGCGGCCGTGGACAGCACGCAAGCCAGCGCGACAACCGCTATTCCAATGACGGGTCTCGACATCGCACCCTCCCGCA
>NZ_JAGWUA010000262.1 GCF_028868675.1 Bradyrhizobium sp. | reverse complement strand
TCACGCCGACGACCGCCGCGGTGATGGCGCCGAGCGCTCCGGCGAGGCCGGTGTTGCCGCGCAGCCGCTCGACATGGGGGGCGCCGAGGAAGATCCAGAGGAAGCAGGGCGTGAAGGTGACCCAGGTCGCGAGCAGGCCGCCGAAGGTCGCCGCCAGCATCGGCGGCAGCCCGCTCGCGTCACGGAAGGCGGCCATGAAGCCCACGAACTGCAGCACCATGATCAGCGGCCCCGGCGTGGTCTCGGCCATGCCGAGGCCGTCGAGCATCTCGTGCGGGGCAAGCCAGTGGTAATGCTCGACTGCCTGCTGGGCGACGTAGGCGAGCACCGCATAGGCGCCGCCGAAGGTCACGAGCGCCATCTTGCTGAAGAACAGCGCGATCTGGCTGAACACATTGGCCTGTCCGACGGCGATCAGCAGTGCGATCACCGGCGCCAGCCACAGCGCGAGCCAGCTCGTGCCGACCCGGATCGCGCGCGCCGTGCTGGGGCGAACATGGTCGGGCACGGCCTCGCCGAGCATGCTGTCGATTGCGGCCGTGTTGCTGCCGTGGCCATGCGCGGCCGGAGCGAATTCCGATCGCCCGCTCCGCGCGCCGACGTAACCGATCAGGCCGGCGGCGACGATGATGATTGGGAAGGGGACGGCGAAGAAGAAGATCGCGACGAAGGCGGCCGCGGCGAGCGCGATCATGATGCGGTTCTTCAGCGCGCGCTTGCCGACGCGTACCACCGCCTCGACGACGATGGCGAGCACGGCCGCCTTCAGCCCGAAGAACAGCGCTTCGACGAAGCTGACGTTGCCGAAGGTGGCGTAGACGTAGCTCAGGCCCATGATGGCGACGATGCCGGGCAGGATGAACAGCCCGCCCGCCATCAGCCCGCCGGCCGTTCGGTGCAACAGCCAGCCGATATAGGTCGCAAGCTGCTGCGCCTCCGGGCCCGGCAGCAGCATGCAGTAGTTGAGCGCGTGCAGGAACCGCCCTTCCGAGATCCAGTTCTTCTCCTCGACGAGGATGCGGTGCATCACCGCGATCTGCCCGGCCGGGCCGCCGAAGCTCAGCACGGCGACCCGTAGCCAAACGCGAAAGGCCTCCTGGAAGCTGATGCCGTGACCGGCATCAGCTCCGCGCACAGGGTTGGTACGGCCGTCCATCACGGCCTGGCCTTGTTGGTCGGCCAGTTGTGGGTCTCGCCGGTGGCGTCGCGGCACCAGCGGTAGAAGGCGTCGTAGAGCAGCATTCCGGCATCGAGCTGCTCCAGATCGTCGTCATATATCCTGGACAGTCCGAGTGAGGCCGCAAGCAGGCCCGGCGCTTCCGGCGCCAGATCCGGCCGGCCCGTGTCGGCGCCGCGCACGAGCGTTGCGAGCCGACGCATCGCCGCCGTCGCAAGCCCGAACTCCTCGACCATCACGTCGAAGGTGCAGAGTTCGCCGCGATGGCTCCAGAACACGTTCTCGATGTCGAAGGGCGAAGCGCCGAACTGCTCGCCGACGGCGACGACCTCGGACGGCGCGACGTAGAGGAACACGGCGTCGGGATCGACGAAGCGGCGGATCAGCCAGGGACAGGCGATGCGGTCGACCTTCGGCCGCGCGCGCGTCACCCAGGTCGTGCGACCCCTGGCGTCGCGTTTCGGGATCTTGGTCGCGTCGATCAGCGGCAGCTTGGCCGCCTTCCAGGCCTCGAAGCCGCCCTCCAGCGTCTCGGCCTGTGCGCCGAACTGCCGAAGCCAGGCTGCGCTACCCTGGGCGAGTTTTGCCCCGCGCAGGCAGGAGACGACGGCGGGCCGGCCGGCATACTCGCCGCCCCAGTCGGAGACGTCGCCGTGCCGGCGCCGGACGGAACCCGGAATCAGCCGCGGATCGGTGGCAAAATCCTCGTCGGTGCGGACGTCGATCAGGGCAGGCGCGTTCGCCGTGCCGATCAATCGTGAAAGCTTGTCAGGAGAAATTTCTGCGAAGGAAGACATGATGCGTCCTCGTAATGAACGGGACGCGATACTTGGGCATGTCGCCTCGTGGGGAGATCGCTCAAATCCCCATGAATTTTATTACAGCGAAACTGCGCCGGTCTGTCAATCGGCTCGTTTTGGACATCGGCTCGTTTCGGCCGTGGACGTTGCGGGGTCCGGGACTATAGTCCGGCCGACAATCGCTCTCCGGAGGCCGGCCGATGCACTCACACTCGATCGAACAGTGGACGCACCAGCATGCGTTCCTCGGCGAAAGCCACGACGAGAACGCGCGGCGCACCCTGATCGTGGTGGTCCTCACGCTGGTCATGATGGTCGGCGAGATCGCGGCCGGCTCGCTGTTCGGCTCGATGGCGCTCCTGGCGGACGGCTGGCACATGGGCACCCATGCCGCCGCGCTCGGGATCGCGGCGTTCGCCTACCGCTTTGCGCGCCGGCACATCGGCAACGCGCATTTCACCTTCGGCACCGGCAAGTTCGGCGATCTCGCCGCCTTCTCCAGCGCCATCATCCTCACCCTGATCGCGATCCAGATCGCCTATGAGAGCCTGCTGCGGCTGTTCTCGCCGGTGCCGATCGTGTTCGGCGAGGCGATCGCGGTGGCCGTGCTCGGCCTTTGCGTCAACCTGGCCAGCGCCTTTCTGCTGCGTGGCAGCCACCATCACGATCATGGCCATGCACATGACGACGATCACGATCATGGGCATCATGGCCATCACCATCACGACCACAATCTGCGCGCCGCCTATGTCCACGTCATGGCGGACGCGGCGACCTCGCTGCTCGCGATCGCCGCCCTCCTGGTGGCGATGGTCTCGGGCTGGGTGTGGGCCGACCCTGCGGTTGGCCTGGTCGGCAGCGTGGTGATCGCGAGCTGGGCCCTCGGTCTGATCAAGGCCTCGGGCGCGGTGCTGCTCGACGTCCGCGCCGACGAGAAGCTGGAGAAGGTGATCCGGGCGCGGCTTGAGGCGGGCGACGACCGCGTCACCGACCTGCACCTCTGGCGGGTCGGACCCGGCCATTGCGCCGTGCTGGTCTCGCTGGTGTCGGACAAGCCGAAGCAGCCCGCAATCTACAAGAGGCGGCTCGCCGGGCTGACGGGCCTGAGCCACGTCACCGTCGAGGTCGAGACCTGTCCGCACTGAGGTCGCGGAGCCTGCACTGAGAACGAGACGGGAAACCCGTTTTGATCAGGCCGCCCGCCGCTCGGCGCGGATCAAGAACAGCGCCGTCAGCGCGGCGAGGCTGAGCGCCGAGGACACGATCAGCACCTTGCCGCCCATGAGGTCGATCAGCAGGCCGAAGGCGAGCGGCGCCACCGCCTGCGCCATGCGTGCCGGCGCGCCGATGATGCCGAGCCGGTAGCCGTAGTCCTTCGGGCCGAAGATCGCGAGCGGCAGCGTTCCCCGTGCGATCGTCAGCACGCCGTTGCCCGAGCCGTGGAAGAGCGCGAACACGCTGGCCGCGGCGCCGCCGAACACGGCGACGATTGCGGCGCCGATCGGATGGGTGATGCAGGCGAGCCGGGTCGACAGCAGCGGGTGATAGCGGCTCAGGAAGCTCGCCTCGAAAATCCGCGCCGCGACCTGCGCCGGGCCGACCAGGGCGCCGGCCGAGATCGCTTCCAGCGGCGTGGCGCCCGTTGCCTCCAGGATGCGCGGCAGGTGCGCCGCCATGGCGCCGGTGACGGTCCACGCCGCGGCAAAGGTGAATGCCAGCAGGGTCATGGTCCGGTCGATCGGGATATGCGGCTTGACCGCCTCGGCCACGGCGGCCTTCGCGCCCTTGACTTCCGGCAGCACCAGGAAGTTGAGCGGCAGGCCGATCAGGATGTGAGCGGCGGCCCAGGCAAAGCAGGTGTCGCGCCAGCCGATATGGGCCAGGCCCCAGGCGGTCAGCGGCCAGCCGATGGTCGAGGCAAAGCCCGCCATCAGCGTGATCCCGGTGATCGAGCCGCGCGCCTCGGTGCCGTAGATGCGCCCGAGCGCGGCAAAGGCGGCATCGTAGAGGCCGAGCGTCATGCCGACGCCGAGCAGGAGCCAGGCAATGACCATGACGGGAATCGAGTGCGCGAAGCCCAGTAGCACCAGCCCGCCCGCGAGCGTGAGGTTGGAGGCCGACAGCACCTGCCGTCCGCCGACGAGGTCGATCTGCCGCCCGACGCGCGGGCCCAGCATCGCCGAGATCACCAGCGAGGCGGAGAAGGCGCCAAAAATCCAGTTGGAGGAGACCCCGAGATCCTGCGCGATCGGGTCGGCGAGAATCGCCGGCAGGTAGTAGCTGGAAGCCCAGGCCAGGGTCTGCGTGGTGCCGAGCGCCAGGATGATCGAAAGCTGTCGCTGGCTCATGTCCTCGCGCTTCTGGTTGCGGCCGACGGCGGACTCGTCACCGGCTTTTGCATCCCCGGAACGGGCCGCGTCAACACCGGGCGCGGCATATTCGACCTGCGGGATGCGGGATGCTATGGGAAGCGCGGTCGAAACCGAGGGCGTCGTCGTGACCGTCACCATCTATCACAACCCGTCCTGCGGGACCTCGCGCAACACGCTCGCCACGATCCGCGCCAGCGGCGTCGAGCCCGAGGTGATTGAATATCTCAAGGAGCCGCCGAGCCGCGCGCGGCTCGTCGAGCTGGTCACGGCGATGGGCGTTCCGGTACGCGCGCTGCTGCGCGAGAAGGGCACGCCCTATGCCGAGCTCGGCCTTGCCGATCCCAAATGGAGCGATGACGAGCTGATCGACATGATGCTGGCGCATCCGATCCTGATCAACCGTCCCATCGTGGTGACGCCGAAGGGCGCAGCGCTGTGCCGGCCGTCGGAGAAGGTGCTCGATCTCCTCGACAACCCGCCGGCGAAGACCTGAACACAGGCGTTCGCCTTTCGCCGGTCACGAAGGCGCGGGATAATGGCCCATGGAACTGACCTCCCGCATCGAGCTGATGAACTGGCTGACCGGACAGGGTCTGACCGGCCTGCCCGAGAACGAGCTGCTGCGCGGATTCTGCGAGCGCTGTCGCGCCGAAGGGCTCGAACTGTCGCGCGGGCTCGTGTTCATCGACACCCTGCATCCGATCTATGAGGGACGCGGCTTCCGCTGGACCGACCGGCCGACCAACGAAAGCGACACGTTCGAATACCGCTCGACCGCCGATGGCGATCCGGCCAGGAACTGGCGCCGTTCCGTGTTCTTCCACCTGCTCGAGCACGGCCATGACGAGATCGGAATCGATCTCTCCGAGTGCGCCTCGCTGAATTTTTCGCAGATCGGCGAACTCGCCGAGCAGGGCCACCGCCATCTCCTCGCCTTCGTGCACCGCTTCGGCGAGACCGG
>NZ_JAGWUA010000057.1 GCF_028868675.1 Bradyrhizobium sp. | reverse complement strand
GGGCCCGGCGCGTTTCAATTGACCGACCGCGTCGGCGTGGTGCGGCCGGCGCATTGCACCGCGCTCGGCAAGATCATGCTGGCGTCATTGCGCCCCGACCAGTTGAAGCGCTTTCTCGAACGGGTCGAGCTGAAACCGTCGACCAAGAAGTCGATCACCGACCCCGCCGTGCTGCTGCGCGATATTGCCGAGATCCGACGCAGCGCGATCGCCTTCGACGACGGCGAATTCAACGCCGAAGTGCGCTGCGTCGCGGTGCCGGTCTATAATTTCACCGGCGAAGTGATCGGCGCGATGGGCATCTCCGGCCCGATCTGGCGCATGACCGACCAGGTGCTGCAAAGCCGCGCCAAGCTGGTGCAGGCCGCCGCAGGCCGGCTGTCCGCCGAATTCGGCGCACGGGATCTGACGAAACCGTCCTGATGGTCTTCCGCTAACGTCTCTTCCAACAACTCGAACTTGGCTGCGACGCATTTGGCGTTGACAGGACCCATTGCGTCCGGAAATATCCTCCAACAATAGAAGAACGTATCTCACATTGTCGCATAAGCGAGAACGGCAGAGATAACGTCGCGACGTATCCCGGGAGGAGACCAGTGATGACCCGCTACAGCCGACGTACTTTGTTGAAGGCCGGCGCCGCCTTTGCCGGCGCATCCGCGATCGGATCGCCTACCATCCTCAGCGCGCAGGCCGCGCGAATAAAAATCGGCCATCTCGTGCCGCTGACCGGCTTCCTCGGCGCGATCGGCAGCTACGCCCAGCTCGGGGTGAAGATGGCGGCCGAGGAGATCAACGCGTCCGGCGGCATCATGGGCAAGCAGATCGACCTGATGTCGGAAGACTCGGTCAACCCCGCCACCGCCTCGACCAAGGCGCAGCGTATGATCGAGCAGGACGGCGCGGTGTTGCTGTTCGGCGAAATCTCTTCCGCCTCCTCGCTGACCATCATGCAGGTCGCCGAGCGCAACAAGAAGGTGTTCTTCTCGACGGGGGCGCGCTCGGACGCGCTGCGCGGCAAGAACTGCAACAAGTATTCCTTCCACTGCGACATCCCCAACACCGTGATGGTCAACGCAGTCGGCACCGCGCTTGGGCAGAAGGGCATGGTGAAGGGCAAGAAGTTCTTCACGCTCACCGCCGACTACATCTTCGGCCATGACCTGCTGAAGGCGGCGAAGGCCTTCTTCGGCTCGCATGACGCGACCCTGATCGGCGACGAGTTGATCGCGACCGACGTCACCGATTTCAGCCCCTATCTCCTCAAGGTGCGGCAGGCCAAGCCCGACGTGGTCTGCTGCAATCTCGCCGGCAACCAGGTCACCAATCTGGTGAAGCAGTACGCCGAGTTCGGCTTCCCCTACCCGCTGGTCGGCTTCAACCTCAACACCGGCGACGCCTGGGCCGCCGGCGCCGGCAATCTCGGCGGCACATGGCCGACGGTCTGGTATCACACGCTGGAGAACCCGACGTCGAAGGCCTTCGTCGCCGCCTTCACCAAGAAGTACGGCAAGCCGCCGGAGAACCACGCCTGGATCGACTACGTCACGATGAAGCTCCTGGCCGAGGCGATCAACACCACCAAGTCGACCGACAGCGGCGAGTTGATCGCCCATTTCGAGAAGCAGAGCCAGTTCGACATCGGCAAGGCGCGCAAGGCCTATTTCCGCACATGGGATCACCAGCTGGTGCAGGAGGCCTATCCGTTCACGGTGAAGCCGAAGGACCAGATGAAGGACCAGTGGGACATGCTGGTGCTGGGCGATCCGGTGCCGGCGGCGAACGATCCGCTGGAGTCGATCTATCCGACCAAGGAACAGAACCCCTGCGAGATGAAGGCCTGATCGCGCCAGGCCCGACAGCCCAATCGGCCTCAAGCGGCGCCGGTCCGACCGGCGCCGCTTTTGCCAAGCTGGTGAACGCAACATGCAGTTCGAGTTCTTGCTGGAACAGGTGGTCAACGGCCTCGTGCTCGGAGGCTATTACCTGCTCATCGCGCTCGGCCTCTCGCTGATCTTCTCCGTCGGCGGCATCGTCAACCTCGCGCACGGCGCGTTCTACGCACTCGGCGCCTACGTCTTCGTCGAGCTCGTGAAGTACACCGGCTTCGGCGCGGCGGTGGCGATGTCGCCGCTCGTCGTCGCCCTGCTCGGCATCCTGTTCGAGCGCTTCATCCTGCGCCGCTTCTACACCGCCGATCCGATCCTGAGCCTGCTCGTGACCTTTGGCCTCGCAATGGTCGCCGAACAGGCGATCCGCATGATCTGGGGCGCCGCGCCCGTATCCGCCGAGATTCCGCAGACCTTTCGCGGCTCGATCTTCGTCGGCGACTTCCTGTTCTCGCGCTACCGCCTCTTGATCCTGGCCGTGGTAGCCGCCGTGCTGGTCGGCGTCTGGCTCCTGCTGCACAAGACCTCGTTCGGGCGCGTGGTGCGCGCAGGCATCCAGCGGCCGGACATGGTGGCGGCGCTCGGCATCCGCCTGCAGCCCTACATGACCGCGATCGTGATGCTCGGCGTCGGCATGGCCGCGCTCGGCGGCGCCTTCTTCGCGCCGATCACGACGGTGCATCCGGCGATGGGCGCCGACATCATGACGGTCGCCTTCGTCGTCGTGGTGATCGGCGGGCTCGGCAGCTTCTGGGGCGTGGTCATCGCCGCGCTGCTGGTCGGCGTGGTGCGCGGCATCGCCATCCATTTCGAGCCTGCGGCCGGCGAAGCCTCGATCTACATCCTGATGTTCCTCGTGCTGCTGGTGCGCCCACGCGGCCTGCTCGGCGAACGCATCGAGAAGTTCGAATGAAACGCGCCTCCTCCTTCGACCGGCTCGGGCCGCTGCTGATCGCCTCGGTGGCGCTGATCGCGCTGCCCTTCGTGCTGAAGGCGCTCGGCCTCTCCTTGAACACCGGCATCTGGGTCATCGGGCTCGCGATCGCGACCATGGGGCTGAACCTGTGCATCGGCTACACCGGCCTCGTCTCATTCGGTCACAGCACCTGGTTCGGCGTCGGGGCCTATGCGGCGGGCCTGATCCAGCTCCGCTTCTTCCCCGGCCAGATCTGGCTGCCGCTCTTCCTCTCCATCTTCGTCGTCGCGGCGGCCTCGACCATCATCGGCATGCTGATCCTGCGCCGGCGCGGGGTCTACTTCTCGCTGCTGACGCTGGCGCTCGCGGCGCTCGTCTACACCACCGCGTTCCGCTGGACGAGCCTCACTGGCGGCGAGGACGGGCTCGGCGGACTGAAGCGCGGGCATCTCGGGCCGCTCGACCTGGACAATGCGCTCGCCTACTATGTCGTGGTCGCCATCATCGGCCTTGGCGTGCTCTACTTCCTCTTGCGCCTGGTGCGTTCGCCGTTCGGCCACGTGCTGGTCGCGATCCGCGAGAACCAGCTCCGCGCGACGTTCCAGGGCTATCCGGTCGAGCGCTACAAGCTCGCGGTGTTCGTGATCTCAGCCGTCGTCACCGGGCTTGCCGGCGCGCTGATCGGCTTTCTGAACTATCTGGTCTCGGCGGAAGCCGTGTCGGTGCCGCTCGCGGGCGAATTGCTGGCGATGGTGGTGATCGGCGGCATGCGCAGCATGCTCGGTCCCGCGCTCGGCGCGCTGTTCTTCACCCTGTTCCGCGAGCTGCTCTCGATCTGGACCTCGGACTGGCTGTTCTGGTTCGGCATCACCTTCGTCGCCTTCGTGATGTATTCGCCCGGCGGGCTCGTCGGCATCGGCTCGCTCATCATGCGCCGTTTCCGCCCGCACCAGGAAGAGTCCGCCGCGATGAGCCGGCGCAGGATCTATGACGGCCTGCCGCTGCCCGCCTTCCTGCGCCCGGAAGCGCTGAAAGGAACGGTGCTGGAGGTGACCGGCGTCTCCAAGAAGTTCGGCGGCATCCGCGCCGTGCACGATGCGGGCATCAAGGTCGGCGCCGGCCAGATCCACGCGCTGATCGGGCCGAACGGCGCCGGCAAGACCACGCTGTTCAACCTGGTCTCCGGCCTCTACGCACCGGATGGCGGCGCGATCCGCCTCAACGGCCGCGACATCGCCGGCGTGCCGTCGGACCTGATCTGCCATCAGGGCCTGGCGCGCTCGTTCCAGATCACGAACCTGTTCCGGGGCTTGTCGATCTACGAGAACCTGCGGCTGTCGCTGCAGGCCCGCCGGCCGATGCGCTTCAACATCTGGCGCGACATCGACGCCTATGAGGATATCCACGCCGAGACCGCCGAGCTGGTCAAATTCCTCGGACTCGAAGGCATCGAGGAGATCGAGGGCGGCGAGCTCTCCTATGGCGGGCAGCGCCTGGTCGATCTCGGCATCGCACTCGGCTCCAAGCCGCAGGTGCTGCTGCTCGACGAGCCGCTAGCGGGCCTTGCCGCCGCCGAGCGCGAGCGCGTGTCCAATCTCGTCAAGAACATCGCCGCCAACATCCCGGTCCTGATCGTCGAGCACGACATCGACCGCGTGCTCGCCTTCTCGCAGGTCGTCACCGTGATGAACCAGGGCGAAGTGCTGATGTCGGACTGCCCGGAAGCCGTGCGCGCCGACCTGCGCGTGCAGGAGATCTATACCGGCAAGGGCATTCCCGCGGTCGAACACCAGCGCAGCGACGACGCCGTCGCCGACGCCAGGCCGGTGCTGCGCTTCGACCGCGTCAACACGTTCTACGGCAAGAGCCACATCCTCAACGACGCCTCGCTCGACGTGCGCGAGGGCGAGATCGTGGCTCTGCTCGGGCGCAACGGCGCCGGCAAGTCGACGCTGCTCAGGACGCTCGCCGGCCTCGTGCCGGCGGCCTCGGGCGCGATCGAATATCGGGGCCTCGATATCGCAAAAATGCCGGCGCCCGACATCGCGCGTCGCGGCATCGGCTACGTGCCGCAGGGCCGCGGGCTGTTCGCCGGCATGACGGTGCGGGAAAACCTCGCGCTCGGACGCCTCGCCCGCAAGACCGACGGCAGCAACGGCGTGGTGTGGGACGAGGAGCGCATTTTGCACACCTTCCCGCGGCTGAAGGAGCGCATGAACGTCGCGGCCGATTATCTCTCCGGCGGCGAGCAGCAGATGGTAGCCGTGGCGCGTGCGATGTCGGGCAACGTCAGACTCCTGCTGCTCGACGAGCCCTTCGAGGGGCTGGCGCCCGCCGTGACGCTCGAGCTGTTCAAGGTGTTCGACCAGTTGCGGCGGCACATGTCGATCGTGATCGTGGAGCACAATCTCGACCTCGTGCTCGCGCTCGCCGACCGCGTCTTCGCGCTGGAGCGCGGCGCGGTGTTCCACCAGGGACCGGCGACGCCGCTCCTGACCGATCTCAACTACCGCAAGCAGATTCTCTGGCTCTGACTACGCCTACTCCGCCTTGATGTTGGCGGCGGCCACGACCGCGGCGAGCTCCTTGGTCTCCCGCTCGATCTTGGCGGCATAGTCCGCGGCGCTGAGCACGCTGACGACGCCCTGGGTTTCGAGCTTGTCCTTCGCGGTCGGATCGGTCGCGGCCGCGGTGATCTCGCGATGCAGGGTCTCGACGACGGGCGCGGACGTGGCCTTCGGCACGAGGAAGCCGACCCAGAACGAGATGTCGAAGCCGGGATAGCCGGCCTCCACAACCGTCGGCACGTCCGGCAGCGCCGGCAGCCGCTGCGCTGACGACACCGCGAGCGCGCGCAGCTTGCCGGCCTTGACCAGCGGCACGGCAGAGAGCGGATCGAACACCGCGAGCACCTCCTGCGCCAGGAGGCCCACTTCCGACGCCGAGCCGCCGCGATAGGGCACGTGGATCATCTTGAAGCCGGCCTTCTGGCTCAACAGCTCCATGGCGAGATGGGCGAGGTTGCCGTTGCCGCCCGAGCCGTAGGCGAGCTCGCCGGGAGCAGCCTTCGCCGCCGCGACGAGGTCCGCCACGGTCTTGATGCCCGCGGTCTTGGGATTCTCGGGGTTGACCACCAGCACGAGCGGCGCGGACACCACGGTCGTGAGCGGGGCAAAGTCGCGCTGCACGTCGTAGCGGACGTCCTTGAACAGCGTCGGATTGAGCGTGATCGCCGAGGAGTTGGTGGCAAGCATGGTGTGCCCGTCGGGCTCGGCGCGGGCGGCTGCCTCGGCTGCGATCATGCCGTTGGCTCCGGCGCGGTTCTCGACCACGAAGGGCTGGCCCAGCTTGTTGCCGAGCCGGTCGGCGACGATTCGCGCGACGACGTCGACCGGACCGCCGGCGCTGAAGCCGACGAGAATCTTGACCGGATGGTTCGGATATTTTTGCGCGCCCACCTGCGCCGGCAGCAGCGCAAGGGACACGCTCGCGATGAGCGTCAGGTTGCGATGTGCTCGTTGCATGTCGTGCATCCCCCGTCGGCGTACTGAAAAATCAATATCCGACGCGGCGATTTTCGCAATCGCATTCCGTGCACGCGCCCCGGGCCAATTCCACCGCACGGCACGAGGCGTGCACCGGCTACCGCCGCCGGCCAGCCCCACCAAAATCCGAGGTTCAACCCCATGCACAGTGGATCGACCGGGCGGCGCGATGTTGCGATTTTTCCGAATTCAACTTGACACGTCGGGCAAATCAGGTGCAATATGGCACCATCGCGCAATCCGGCAGCCACGACCCGCTCGAAGCGGGCGCAGCGTTGCGGTTGTGCGCCAAATCCTCATTGAACGATTGACCTTGCACCTCGGCACGCGGGCCCCTGCCCGCGCGCCCGTGCGCCTGCACGAAGGAGACGACATGACGACGGCAGCAAAGCGCGACCACGCGACGGCGATGACCACGCAGACCGGAAGCCGGACTGCGGGGGCGCCGCGCATCAAGTTTTCGCGGCGCGGCTTTTCGATCGACCATCCGGATCCGGAAGCCGGCGCGCGGCTGATGACCGAAGCGCTCGGGGCCGGGGACAGCGAGGCGATGCACGGCTTGCTGCGGCAACTGGTGCGCGCCAGCGTGAGCGGGCAGAAGCCCGACAAAACCTGCGTCGCCTTCATGCTTTCGACGGTGAGGAGCATTCAGCCCAGGGACGCGATCGAGGCCATGCTGGTGGCGCAGATGGTGTCGGTGCACGTGATGGCGATGCGATGCGCGTATCGCCTGGCGAGCGGCGACGACGTCGTCGCGCAGGACAGCGCCGCGCGGGCGTTTGCGCGGCTGGCCCGCACCTTCCCGGCCCAGATCGAGGCGCTGAGCCGCTACCGGAGCAAGGACGAAGCGGGCATCACGGTCAAGAACCTGTCGGTCCAGGACGGTGGCAGGGCCATCGTCGGCAACGTCACCCAGCATGCGAGCGTGATCGTCGGCGACAAGACCGCGGCGATCGGGCCGCCGGATGCGCTGATGGCCGTGCCGCTCGAGGTCGGCGAACGAGAGCCTCTTCCCCTCGACGCCGAACCGGCCGCCCGGGCATGAACGGTTCACCCGGCAACACCCGTGCGATGCGGGCGAGCCCGCGCTGCGGCGCCAAGACCCGCGACGGAGCCGCCTGCCGCGCGCCGGCGATGCGCGGCAAGCGGCGCTGCCGCATGCACGGCGGCGCGAAGGGTTCGGGCGCGCCGCGGGGAAACCGAAACAGGTTCAAGCACGGCCGTTTCGGCGCGGACGTGATCGCCGAACGGAGAGAGATACGGGTGTTGCTAGGGGAAGTGCGCAGGCTGTTGGGGGAGTTGAAATGAGTTGCGAGGATGCGCTGCCACAAGACAACAAAGGACGCGATGCCATTGTCACAATCAAGTGCACTGCGACCGCAATTTTGGGGCTGACATCTTACGAATAACGGCGGAAATCCGATGAGACCGCCGTTCCGAACTCGACGTGCTTGAGAATACGCCCCACTTCCCGTGCGGCTTTGATCGGCGCGGGAAGCTTTTGGTCAAATTGCGTCGTGTTCCAATTTACTTTGGTTAGTGCGAGGATGTCTCTTGCGAGCGTGAGCAGTTTGCTGTCCGAATTCATATGCGGCACGAGCAGCAAGGGACGCGGCACCCGTAGGCCAGGAAACGTTCCGTAGAACGGCACGCTGCCACGGGTGTAGAGAAGGCCCTTGCCATCCAAGTCGACAAAAGTCCCTCGAAGGACCGGATAGTTTCCTTCCCGGAAGATTGCGATCGGCGAACTTTCCTGCACCCATACAAGGTCGGACATCTCGATGCCGAGTTTCTCAAGACCGGCATCAATTCCTTCTGCCTCCTCGGGACGGAAGCGCGAGGTCTTCAAGACCACCACACGGGCAGGCACGTGCCGGTGATGCGCCTTGTAGGCGGTGATGGACTGCGCGACCAACTCTTCAGCGTCCTTTGCGGTCAGGTATGGATGGCGGCCCCGCGTTTCTGTCTGTGCGCGGGCACCGCGCAGGATAAGTCCACGGCCCCGCTCATCGAACATCTGCGCGGTACTCGTCCAAAGTTGTTGGCCATCGAGATCGCGATAGAAGCCAATGCCGAGGAAACTCGTCCGGTATTCCGCCTGATCCGGCAATAGGCGCCATGGTACCTTGCCCGCCTTATAGAAGAGCGCGTTGAGAAGATTCCACGCTCGGGTCGCCTTCACCTGCGTCTGCCGATTGCTCTCGCGTTTGACCTTCCGAGGGATCTTCGCGGCATCGTCCCACGTGTCCGGCCAGACGATCTGTGTCGGCACCGGCAGATGAAGCGTTTTGGCTTTGAGCAGGTCGCGGAAATTGAGCATACTACTCCCGTCATCCTCCTCTTCTGCGCCTTCGGCCTGTTCTTCGCTCTTGGCGTTGACGAGCTTTTCGATTAACGGCACCGGCAGAGCCAGCACAATCACGTCGGGCTTGGCACTGCCTTCGACCAAAGCCGAGAGCTGTGAAGTAATCAGTTCAACTGCATGGCATACAGCCTCGTCGTGGCGGCCAATACCTGTGATGTCTTTGACCTGACGACGAGAGATCGTGGCGGTTGCGCCGTCCGGCACCTCGAACTTGCAGCGAAACGGGTTCTGGTTGCCAAGACCTGGAAAATCTGGGTTGAGATTGATGAGCTGCTTGTTTCCGCTCTCGATGCCGCGCGCGGTTTCCTCCAGGAATTCCGTGAAACCCGCAACCGTTTCGTCCGTTCCGATAACACCAACACGGACAATGTCGCCCGAGCGCGGCTGCAATGGACCATATTCCCTCATGCCTTGCCGAGGATCGCAGTGCTGGCCGCCATCGCCGAATTCGAGCATCGGCTCATCAAACACATGCGCCTTGAAAATCATTCGACGCCGCCTTCCTCGAAGAGGTCCAGCGCCTCCATTTCATTTGCGCGCGGATCGGTTCGGTTCCACGAAGACTCGGGCACTGCTTGAGATAGCTGGATCAGCGGGAGGCGCTCGAACTGCAACAATGGCGCCGCCGTATCGACATCGAACAGTCCGATCTCATGCTTGCCGCTCTCGACCAGTAGGTGCTGCCACATCATTACTTGACCACGCACCGCGGCATTGCGTTCGAGGCGCTTCTTGCCTGCAAGAAGCGCCTCCGGGTACCGGTGCGGCTGAAATCCGTCCTGAGTGAAATAGAAATCAGGATCGACAACGACAAACCATTCGTCGGCAAGACGCTCAAACCGCAGATGCGCCGCATGATGCCGTACGTAGCCACGGCCTTCCTTCTTCTTGCTCGCATAAGCGCTAACAACCTTCGCCGACGTTTCATTGACGTTTGCCATGTAGCGATAGCTGCGCGACTTGCTCTTGCCGGTCGCCTTGAAGTGAAACAGCCGGTCTTTCCGTAGATAAAAGAGCTGCGCTGATGTCTGGTGCTCGACCGCTCGACGCAACAGGTCCATCGTGTCATTCGTGTCGTCCAGCTCATCGTTTAACGCGAGGAGCTGGGTATCAACGGCCTCGACCTGATCGAGATCGACGATAGCACGGGTGCCGTATTCTCGGGGATCAAAGAAGGAAACGAAGCGCCGTTTGCGGATCACCCAGTCGAACCGGATATTGTCATGCTTGACCAGCTCGGGCACTGCATCGCGCCCGCTGCCGAACGGCGACGTGGCAATGAACACCTCGTCGGGTAGCTTGATGCGCAGAAGATTGATGATTGCTTCTTCGCCCTGATTGAGCGGCGGCAGGAATACGCCGGGCGTACGGCGGTCGATAGTCAGCTCGCCGATCCGGTCAGCACATCGGTCGTCGAATATGTCGGCGCCCTTGTCAAACTTCAGGCGGCGCTCCTCTCCCTTGACGCAGTCGGTGACATCTTTCCAGTAGGCCGTCTGATCGGATTTGCGCCAAAGAACGATGATCACGGGGATATTGGAGGTGCGCCAATATTTGAGATCATCGGGCTTGAGCAGGTATTCAAACCCGCGACCGTCCTCGCGGATATATTGTCCGCTCTCGGTGGATTTGACCTGAACGCCGAGCAGCTTGCCAAGCGGCGTACCACTCTTCGGATCACGCAATTCGATAATGCCGTCGGTGCCCGCTTCAAGGCGGCCACGCGGTTCATAAATGAACTGCATCTCAAGGACGAGCTTGCGAACAGCGGTTTCGCCGAGTTCGCCCAATGTCTGATTGTCCGTGATTCGTTTGCCCATTCTTCAATCATAGGTGGTTTTTCTGGGCGAGCGAGAGAATTGTTCTCGTTATGTTTCTTTTGGGTGGACTAAGAAATCGGTTCGAGTGCGTACGCCGTCGAGCGAGTTGTCCAAAATGGCTCTGGGCCAAGCTGCGGGCCTCTGCCGACGTATCGGCGAGCTGATCTTGAGCTATTAATAGACCAAATATTTCTATATGGACTGTTTATAGATCGCGTATTTGGCATTGGCTTAGAAATCGCCTATAAATAGACCATTTAGATGAATATGGTCCGTTAGTAGATCAGATATGCCCAAGACCTCGCGCCCCTATTCCCGCTATGCCAAGGATGCGGCTGTGCTCTTGGGCCAGCTCATCCGCAAGGCACGGATCGACAGGCGGATGACGGCCGAAGAGCTCGCCGGCAGGGCGGGCGTTTCGCGCGGACTCTTGCGGCGCATCGAGAACGGCGATCCCGGCTGCACACTGGGTGCCGTATTCGAAGCCGCAGCCATCGCGGGCGTGCCGCTGTTCGACGCAGACGAGCGCGTCCTTTCCGCCGCCCTCGCCTCGAACTCGACCTTGATGACGCTCTTGCCGAAATCCGTCCGCACTCCTCGCGAGAGGTCCGATGACAACTTTTGAGAAGAAGCCGACAGAGGCCTTCGTATGGGTGTGGCTGCCAAGCGCGACCGCGCCCGTCGTGGCAGGCCGACTGTTTGCCGCGGGCAGTCAACTTCTCTTCAACTACGGACGTAGCTATCTCGCGCGAAGCAACGCGATCTCGCTCTACGACCCGGAACTGCCGTTGCGTAGCGGCGTGCTTCCCCTGACGCCGGGGTTGATGATGCCAAATTGCATCCGCGACGCCGCGCCGGATGCCTGGGGCCGTCGCGTCATATTCAACCGCAAATTCGGCCAGAGCGGCAAGAACATCGATACCGGGGAGATCGACGAGCTGACCTATCTCCTCGAATCCGGCTCGGATCGCATCGGAGCGCTGGATTTCCAGCACTCGGCGGAAAGCTACGTGCCGCGGGAGGCCTCGGAAGCCTCGCTCACAGAGCTGCAAGCCGCGACCACGCTGGTCGAACAGGGGCTCCCGCTCACGCCGGAGCTCGACCGGGCGCTGCTGCACGGAAGCTCGATTGGCGGCGCCCGGCCGAAGACGCTGATCGCGGCGGGTCATCGAAAATACGTTGCCAAGTTCTCGTCGCAGAACGACCTCTATAACGCCGTCAAGGCGGAGTTCGTGGCGATGCGGCTTGCCGCGAAGGCGGGCCTTGCCACGGCCGCCGTCAACCTTGAGCGCGCGGCCGGAAAGGATATCCTGCTCGTCGAACGCTTCGACCGGAAAAGGGCCGACGACGGATGGCAGCGCCGCGCGATGGTGTCGGCACTAACGCTGCTCGAGCTCGACGAGATGATGGCGCGCTACGCGAGCTATGAAGACCTCGCGACGATCATCCGCCACAGGTTCACCTCGCCCAAGGCGACTCTCCGGGAGCTGTACCGACGGATGGCGTTCAACATCCTCTGCGGCAATACGGACGATCATGCCCGGAACCACGCAGCGTTCTGGAACGGAAAGGATCTCTCGCTGGCACCAGCCTACGACATCTGTCCCCAGGCCAGGACTGGTGGCGAGGCGACCCAGGCCATGTTGATCACCGGCCAACGACGCACCAGCCAGATCTCGGTGTGCCTCGAGGCGGCGCCGCTCTTCCAGCTCGACGTCAACGACGCGACTGCGCTCATTGCCGGGCAGATCAAGGCGATCAAGCGGTCCTGGAAAGAGGTCTGCGGCGCGGCGGCGCTGTCGGAGGTCGACCGCAATTTCCTCTGGCGGCGGCAATTCCTCAACCCGTTCGCCTTCGTCGACGCACCGGAAGCCCTCGTCAAGCTCGCCGAATGAGGGCTCGTACGGCCCGATACGCGACAACGCGCAGACCGGTCACCCTCGCGTCGATCGTCATGCTTGAACGAGCCGGTGGACGGAAGAGCTCCGACTCCGGCACGGCGGATATGCCGTTCCAATGCCGATCGGCGGCTTCCGAGTTCGGGGCTCGCCGGCCGCTCAGGTTGCGGACATCGTCGATGTGGGTCGTGTCATGCGCTCCGGACCCGCCGGGGTCTTGCGCAACGAGCTCCCGCGAAGGATGCTCCCAGCTCCCGCCTCCCGTCCATCCAAGGAACAGCCCATGCCCGTCGACACAAAGGCCGCCACCGACCGCCTCATGCGCTTTCTCGCCGTGGAGGGCGTGACCGGGAAGGAGGCTGCGATCGGCCGCGAGCTCGCCGCCGCGCTGCGGGAAAACGGCGTACCGGATGACGCGATCCGGCTCGACGACGCCAATGCGCGCATTCCCGTACCGACCGAGACCGGCAATTTGATCGTCGACCTGCCCGGCCGCGGCGCGCTGCACAATGCGCCGCGGATCATGTTCATGACCCACATGGACACCGTGCCGCTGTGCGCCGGCGCGAAGCCGAAGGTTTTCGGGCGCAGAATCGTCAACGAGGCGAAGACCGCGCTCGGCGGCGACAACCGCTGCGGCTGCGGCGTGCTGGTGACGCTGGCGGCCGAGCTGGCGAAGCAAAAGCTCGATCATCCGCCGCTCACGCTTCTGTTCTGCGTGCGCGAGGAGAGCGGGCTCTACGGCGCGCGGCACGCGAGAGCCGAAGACCTCGGCTCACCCGTGATGGCCTTCAATTTCGACGGCAGCGCCGCATCCAACGTCACCATCGGCGCCGTCGGCGCGGATCGCTGGCAGGTCGAGATATTTGGCCGCGCCTCGCATGCCGGCGTCGCTCCCGAGCGCGGCATCAGCGCGACCATGATCCTTGCGCTGGCGCTCGCCGAGGTGAAGGCCGGCGGCTGGTTCGGCAAGGTGGTGAAGGGCAAGCGACAAGGCACGAGCAATGTCGGTCCCGTCACCGGCGGCGAAGGACGGCCCGCGGGCGACGCCACCAACGTCGTCACCGACTACGTCCATGTGCGCGGCGAAAGCCGCAGCCACGATGCAAAATTCTTCAAGGAGATCACCAAGGCCTACAAGGCCGCGTTCGAGAAGGCCGCCAGGCGCGTCACCAACAGCGCGGGCAAGACGGGCCGCATCAAGTTCAAGGCCGAGACCGACTACTATCCGTTCCGGATGAAGGAGAGCCTGCCGGTGGTCAAGCGCGCGGTTGCGGCCGTCTCCGCCGTCGGCGGCACGCCTGCGATCCGTGCCGCGAACGGCGGGCTGGATGCGAACTGGATGGTACGCCACGGCGTTCCGACCGTGACCTTCGGCGCAGGCCAGAACGAGCCGCACACGATCGACGAATGGATCAACCTTAGCGAATACGACCGCGCCTGTGCGCTTGCGGTCCAGCTCGCGACGATGCGGTGAGGAAGACCGTTGCCGGACGGCGCCCCTCCGCATAATCTCCAACGAAAACGCGCGGGTGGAAGCAACATGGCACGCATCGCAACGACCGAGACCGGACTCTACCGGATCCCCCTTCCCGTCACGCTCTCCGACAGCACGCATGGCGAGATCGGAGCCTTCGAGCTCATCACCTGCCGCCTGCGCGATGCCGACGGCGCCGAAGGCGTCGGCTATACCTACACGGTCGGCCGCAACGGCGGCGCGATCGCCGACATCCTGCGACGCGAGATACCGGAGCTGGTCGAGGGCCGCGAGGCCGACGATACCGAGGCCGTCTGGCATCATGTCTGGTGGGGCCTGCATTATGGCGGGCGCGGGGGGCCAAGCGTGCTCGCACTCTCCGCGCTCGACATCGCGCTGTGGGACCTCAAGGCCCGCCGCGCCAAGCTGCCGCTGTTCCGCCTGCTCGGCGGCTATGATGCGCGAGTGCCCTGCTATGCCGGCGGCATCGACCTCGATCTCGGAATCGAGGCGCTGCTGGCGCAGACCGACGGCAATCTCGCAAAAGGCTTTCGCGCCATCAAGATGAAGGTCGGCCGACCCGATCTCGCCGCCGACGTCGCGCGCGTGCGCGCGATGCGCGGCCATCTCGGCGAGGGCTTTCCGCTGATGGCGGACGCCAACATGAAGTGGACGGTCGAGGAAGCGATCCGTGCCGCCCGCGCGTTGGCCCCGTTCGACCTCACCTGGCTCGAGGAGCCGACCATCCCCGACGACGTCGCCGGCCACGCCCGCATCCTCGCCTCCGGCGGCGTGCCGATCGCGGCCGGCGAAAATCTGCGCTCGCTGTGGGAGTTCAAGAATTACATCGCGAGCGGCGCGGTGTCCTACCCCGAGCCCGACGTCACCAATTGCGGCGGCGTCACCTCGTTCATGAAGATCGCGCGGCTGGCGGAAGCGTTCAACCTGCCCGTCACCAGCCACGGCGCGCACGACATCACCGTGCATCTGCTCGCGGCCTGCCCGAACCGCTCCTATCTCGAGGCGCACGGCTTCGGGCTCGAGCGCTACATCGCCCATCCGCTGGTGCTCGACGAGGGCATGGCGCTGGCGCCGATGCGGCCGGGCCACGGCGTCGACTTCGACTGGAAGGGTCTGGCGCAGCTCGCCGGCTGAGCCGGCTGGCAGCCATCACTTCATCGAGATCGTGATCTGGCTGAGATTGGCGGCGAACTCCATGCCGGCTTTCGGACCCTGCAGCACGATCGTGACACCCTTGTCGTTGCGCAGGTGAACGCCGTTGATGCCGCCGACCAGCGCGGCACCGCCCCCTACGGAGCTGTAGCTGCCCGCGAAATCGCCGACGTGCCGGATGCCGGAAGCCCAGCCGTCGAACCGGCCCACGGTGGCGCCCGCCGTGATTCCGAAGCTGACACCGGAAACGCGGAACGGATATCTGTGGCCGCGCCAGATCAGTTCGCCGCTGCCCGCGCCGCCGCCGACCAGCAGCCCCGCCTTGACGATTTTGACCCGAACCTGACCTGTGGCCTGCGCCAGCGACGGCGTCACGTCAAGCGCGACCGCCGCCAGCGCAAGCGCCGCGAGGATGAAGCGGCGGAGCACGTTCCGGCGCTCAGGGTTTTGCGGCATCGACCTTCTTCCAGGTCTGGTCCGGATCGAACTGGATCGTGCGCTTGGCGACGAAATCGGTCCGCCCTCCCAGATCCTTCTGGTAGACGACGCCGGCATGATTGACCAGGAAGGTCATGACGCCGGAATTGCCGTACTCGGCGGGCCAGGCGATCAGCGCGAAGCCGCCGATCATCTTGCCCTTGACGACATAGTTGAGCGCGCCGCCGGGCGCGTCGGATCCCTGCGCCTTGAGGATGCGGAAGTAGTAGCCGTGATAGGGCGCGCCCTTGCCTTCGAGCTTGTAGCCTTCATCGGAGGCCCGCGCCTCGAACTCGCCGAGCGGGCTGGGCTCGCCGTCGCGCCAGAACAGGCCATCCTTCTTGCCGGGGCTGGAGATGAAGCGCTGCGCATAGGCGCCGACGCCGTCGCCGCGATCCTTCTCGGCATATTCGGTCTGGGCGTCGACATAGGCGAGACAGGTCTGGATCGCGTCCAGCTCGTTGCGACCGATGCGGCGGTACAGGATCTCGCGACGACCTTCCGCGGTGTCGAACTCCCAGCCGCTCCTGGTCTTGAACAGCGGGATCGGGAACGGAAAGTCATCGTTGCCGAGGAGCAGCGTGGCCTTCCTGTCGCCTTCCGTCTTGATGGAATGCCTGGCATCGTAGGCCGCGTTGAAACGCTTGAGCGTCTCGGCGTCCGCGACCTCGTCGCCGGACGACACGATGTCCTCGGCATCCTTGCCGAGCACCTTCACGATGGCGCTGCCGGAGCCGCCCTTGGCCGCGGCGGCGAGCGCCGCCGCCGCCTCGTCCGGCGACGAAAAGGACTGCTGCGCCTGGGCGGCCGAGGTCAGCAGCGCGAGCGCGATGAAGCCCGGCAGGGCCCCGCGATGCAGCGAGTTGAACATGGTCATGGCGTCACCTCCGCAGGAATCCTCGCGCCGCCGGCGAGCCAGTCGCTGTAGGTGCGGAACTTCAGGCCGAGCTTCTCGTAGTAGACCCGCAGATAGCCGTCGCTGCCGCGCGTCACGGCCTGCGGCATCACGCTTTCCACCTCCTGCGCCATGACGCCGACATAGGCCTTGTGGCTGCCGAGATAGCTGAAGCGGTAATAGCCGAGACCGTTGGCGAGATGGCCGAGCAGCACGATGTCGTGCTTCAGCGCGATGTCGGAGCGCCGGCCACCGCCACCGCCGCCACCACGGCCGCCTCCCCCGCCAAAACCTCCGCCGCCTCCGCCGCGCATCGCCGCACCGCCGCCGCCACCACCGCGCGCGGCCATTCCACCACCACCGCCGCCACCGCCGCGCGGCATGCTGGCCATGCTCGATCGCCCGCGAGCAGAAGCCGCCGAAGCCGCCCGGCCCGACGACACGTTCATCGCTCCGCCGCGATTGCCTCCACCGGCGGCGCGATTGGCTGTGCCTGCGCCGCCGCGATTGGCGGCCTTTGCGCGGTCGCCGCCGCCTTTGGCACGGTCACCGCCGCCTTTCGAACGGTCAGCGGTTCCGGCCCGATTGCCGCCACGGTCGCCTCCACGATCTCCTGCACGATCGCCTCCGCGGTCACCCGCGCGATCTCCTGCCCGGTCGCCGCCACGGTCGCCTGCACGATCTCCGACGCCGCCCTGATCGGGACGCAGCACCTGCTGGCCGTCGCGGCCGCGGAAATTCGCGCGGTCCGCAGCACCGGCCTTCAGATTGTTGTTGCCGAATTTCTGCTGGACATTGGTGTTGCCGTAACGCACGCCCTGGCGATGCGCCGGATTGTGCTGCCAGCCATTGCCGATGTTGGTGGTACGGTGATTGACATAGACGTTGCGGTTGCCCCAGTTGCAGCCGCCGCCCCAGTAATGGCCCCAGCGTCCGATCGCCCAGCCCGCGCCGAAGGCGAGACCGGCGGCGATCACGCCCGCGCCGATATAGGGCGGATAGCCGAAATAGTACGGCGGATAGGCCGCGTAGGGCCATGTGCCGTACACCGTGGCCGGATCGTAGTACGGCACGTAGACGGTGCTGGGGTCGGCCTGCTGGATGACGACCACCCGCTTGTTTTCCTGGGTCTGGACACTGACCTTCTGCTGCTTGGTGGTGACGAGCTTCTTGTTGTCGTAGGCCTTGGTGCGCAGGCGCTGGATTGCGTCCATCACGTCCGGCTGCTGTGCGAGGAAGGCGTCGCCGAGGTTCTTGGTCCACTCGAGCTTGTCGCTCATCATGGTCAGGACGTCGGCAGTGGAGGCCAGCGCCTTGACGCTGTCGTCCCAGGCCTGCTTGTCGACCTCGGCCTTCAGCGCATCGCCTTTCAGTGACTTGCGCTCCTTCAGCCAGCGGTCCGCCTGTACCACCTCCAGCGGATAGGTCGAGGCGGCCAGCACGTTCGCCAGCAGTTCGTCGGGATAGAGCGCAATCGGCGCGACCAATGCTTCGACCTGCTCGGGCTTCAACAGTTCGGCAGCCGGCGCCGCCGGGCTTGCCGGTTGCGCCTGGGCCGCCGGCTTGTCGGCCGTCTGGGCCGAAACGCCGACCGGCACGGCCAGCAACAGCGCAAGCGCGATCAGGGTCTTGCCGCAGCGGATCATCATCGCCTCCATGGGAGTCACCTTCTTCAAGCATGGTTCAGGCAGGGCGCCGTTTTGTTGATCGAGATCAATGAAATGGGGATCCCCTGCGGCCATCGGCGGGCGGTCGGCCTGCTGCGGCGCGAGAGGCTAGCCGGCGATCGGGAGCCTGACCGTGAACAATGCCCCGCCCAACGGCTGGTTTTCCGCGGAAATCGTGCCGCGATGCGCCTCGACGATGGTTCGGACGATCGCCAGCCCCATGCCCATGCCCTCCGGCTTGGTAGTGAAGAACGGGTTGAAGACGGTCTCGAGATCGCCGGTGGCGATGCCGGGGCCGGTGTCTCCGACCCTGATCTCGGCAAACTGCCCGGCACGTCGCGTCAACACGATGACTTCGCGCTTCCCGGCGCTGGTTTCGGACATCGCATCCAGCGCGTTGAGGATCAGGTTGAGCACGACCTGCTGGAGCTGAACGGGATCGCCCCTGACGTGGAGGCCCAAGCCCGCAGGCGCATAGAAGCTCAGCGTGACGCCGCGTCCCGCCGCCACATCGGCCACGAATCCCATCACCTCCTGGACCGTCCCGTTCAGCTCGATATCCCTGAGCTCGAACGGGGTCTTCCTGAGCACGCTGCGCAGCCGCCGGATCACCTCGCTGGCCCGCTGGTCGTCGCGTCTGATGTCGGCGAGGATTTCACGGATTTCGTCGAGGTTCGGCGAAGCGCCTTTCAGCATGAGCTCAGCAGTCTCGGTGTTGGTGAGAATGGAGCCGAGCGGCTGGTTCAATTCGTGCGCGATGGATGTCGTCAGTTCGCCGACGGCCGAATAGCGGTTGACATGCGCGAGCTCCGCGAGGCGCTGCCGGGACTCGACCTCGGCGAGACGACGCTGGCGACGCTCGCGCAGCAATCCACCGATCAGTGCGGCCTGCACCAGGATGAGGGCGGCGGTCAGCGCCAGCTGCCAGCGGTATCTCTCCCAGACGCCCGGCTCGCGAAACAGGATTTCGCTACCCCGCGGAAGGCTGCTTTCGCCGATGCCCCAGCGCTGCATCTCCCGCCAGTCGTATTTCGGCGGCGCGTACCGGAGCGGCTCGAACCTGATATGGCCGGGCTTCTCGCCGCCCAGGATGCGGGTCACGGCGTCGACGGTCCTCGCACTGGAGTCGGCGATCGAAAGCATGGGGCCGCCGATCGTGTCGCGGCCGAAGAACGCTTCCTGGTAGGAGAAGATCGGCGCGTTGGCGACGGCGTGCAGGCTGCGCAAGGCGAGATCGCCATCATGGGCGACGCCGGCCGCGTCGACGGACATCAATCCCCAGAACAGCACCGTGTGCGGCGGAAGTGCCGACGCCCGCTTCAGGATGTCCTCGAACGAAAGGTCCGCATACCAGTCGAAGGCGACCCGGCCTTCCATGGGCTTCAGCTCTCGCTTCAGTTCTTCGAGCCAGAATCTTTCCAGGGGCGAGGCGCCGATCACGACGGCGATCCTCTGCGTGTCCGGCATCACCTTCAGGATACTGCCGAAAACGACCACAAAGTCGTTCTGAACCGAAATGACGGTGTCGTTGTCGGTGAGTTCTTCGCGATTCACGAGCCGCTGCTCGATCGCCGTCATCACCAGCGGCGTCCCCGGAAAGAGCTGCCCGCGATATTTCTGAACGAAACGCGCCGCCGGCGCTCCGATGCTCATAACGATATCCGGCGGGCTGACCTGGTAGAGCGAGCGCAGATAGTCGACGAACGGCGCTTCCGGGCCCGGATTGTTGAACCGCGCCGTCAGCAACGTGTGCTCCTGGATCTCCAACGCGTACGCGGATTGTCGCTCGAGCGCAGCCTTGATGCTGCGGGCATATTCGCCCCACGGCCGGAACTCACGCCCGAAGGAATGCAGCAGCAGGATGCGCCTGGGCGGGCCATGCTCGGCGCTGTCAGCCGATTCGGGCCATGCGAGGATGGCGAGCAGGCAGATGCACAGGCGCACGCCGAGCGCACGCCACGACCGGTCGATATCGGCAATGGAGATGCGCCCGCTCATGCTTTTCCCGGCCGTCCCGGACATCGAGACGGGCGCCATCACAGCACAATTTCGACCCGACCGCACCGGGGCCGGCAGCGGCGGCGTCTCAGCAGCGCGTCACGATCCGGCCGTAGGCGTCCACGACCTGCACGCATCCCGGCGCATAGTAGGCGCCGGCAGCTCCGGCCGCCGCACCGACGGCGACGGCCCTGCGCGTCGTCCTGCGGGCGACGCCGGCATAGCTCATCGGCGTCAGCGGCCGTCCCACCCTCGCCTGGGCTTCGGATACGAAGCCGTGCGCGATGATTCGACTGGTGTCATTCCAGAACAACCCGGCCACGAACGCTGCCGTGGCGGCGGCGCAAAGCAGGACTTTCCTTGATGCGATCATTTCTTGGCTCCTGACGGTATGCCGGGGGGAAGCTCGTCGAATTCGGCCATGGCGGCGGAATCGAGTTCCGCCTTGGTTGCGCCGGCCGGCGGCTTGAACACGAAGGTGTCGGGATCGCTGAAGCCGTCCGTCTTCCAGTCCCTGATCCGCAGCGTGTATTGCGGCGCAGCGGCCAATGTCTTGCTGGTGATGACGTATTTGCGCGGAACGGGTTTGGCGCCGGCCTCGATCCATATCTGCCAGTCGGTGTCGGCGTTGCGGAAGGCGAGATGTTCGCATTCGACGCCGTCGACCACGCCCTGGCCGATATGCTTGCCCTCGATCGCGCCGGCCATCAGCTCGTCATAGGCGTTGGAGAGCAGAAGATCCGTGCCGGGCATGCCGACGCCGGATCTCGCCTGCATGCCGTCGATCATGCCGTCGATCGTGCCGGGCGCCTCCGCCTGCACGTAGGATTTGGCGTTGTTGCCGTAGATCGAGATCGTCTTGCCGTCATAGACCAGCTCGACGTCGGCATAGCCGCCGGTGCGGCGCACCCGCAGCTTGTCGGGCCGGCTCAGCTTCATCTCGCCGGAACTCGTGAACTGAATCTTCTGCAGTTCGGGCGTGATGATCTCGATGTCGCTGTCGAACGACGCCGACAGCGTCTTCTGGCTGCCGAGATAGTCGGTCATCGATTTGAGTATCGTCGCGGCATCGTCCGCACGGACCGGCGCCGCCGCAAATAGCAGAACCGCGACCGCGGTTCCCAGCGTCGCACGGAACCGGGTCGGAAGGAGCGTCTGAGGTTTCATGTCGGGCCTCCTGGATGGTGGCCCATTCAGGCGCGTCCGGCACCGGCCAGCTTGACATGAATCAAGCCTTCGTCCGACCGAGGCTATTTCGACGGACAGCGGTGGTACCTGATCTCGAGGTCATCGAGGCCCGGAAACAGCCGCACGATGCTGTCGGCGTCCAGCGCCTTCACGCTGAATTGAACGCTGGACAACATGATGTCGGTGGCGCAGGCCGCGACCAGATTGGCGCTCGCGCCGTCGTCCTTCCGCGTCTTGACCTTGCAGCGCGCGAACTTGCCGATGAGCTGATCGCCATCGACGATGAAGCCGCCGCCATAAACGTCCGACATCTCGGTGAAGCCGAGCCTGCCTCCCTCGCGGGTGAACACCTTGTCGCACTGGTCGGCGCTGGTGGCCCAGGCGCCATTCAGATCGACGGCGCCGGCCGGGGCGCCGGCCGCGAGGAACGAACCGAGCGACAGCGCGGCGGCGACGAACTTCCAGCAAGCGGACATACGCTATCTCCTCTTGATCGTCGCTCGTCAGTGCCCGCCGCTGAAAATCAGCGTCTTGAACGGCAGCAGCAGGGCCTGGATGCGCAGCAGCAGCGCATGGACGAATCCGATGCCGTCGATGACGTGCAGGAAGACCTTGCGGCCGGTCGACGTCTTGGGGTCGATGATCTCGTCGTGATTGCTGGTGTAGGCATTGACGATGCAGGTGCTGCCGGCCGTCACGCCGTCGAGGCCGCCCTTGTAGAGCGGCTCCATGAACGCGAGGATGGTCCCTGGCTTGGCGAGATTCTGCAGGTCGATGAGTTGTTCTCCGGAACGAAACTGGCCGGCTGCGATGTAGTCCTGCACCGACGTCACGACCAGCGGAATGACCACCCACGGCTTCGACACGCAGGTCGCCTCGGCGACCATGCCCTCCCTCATCACACCGGCCTCGATCTGGCCGAAACCGGCTTGCAGCCGCTTCCGGCCCGCGCCTTCGGGAATCAGGACTCCCGCCGGCCGCATCAATTGATTGACGACGTCCCCGACGCGAACGAGGAACTGCTCGACCCGACCATCGACGCCGGCACGGACGAAGGTCTTGTCGAGATCGACCTGCGCCTCCCCAAGCGCGGCCTCGGCGCTCGCCTTTTGCGCCGGCAACAGCGTCGAGACCTGCAGGGTTGCCGCTTCCTTGGTTGCCGCCGCGGCATCGATGCCAGCCTGACGCTGGTCGACCAGCACCTGGAGCTTGTCGATGTCACGCTGCGGCACGATGCCGGGATTGCGGCGCTGCAATTCCGTCTTGACCTCCAGCTCGTCCTTGGCCTGCTGGTAGTTGGCCTTCGCTTCCTGGATCTGGGCCTCGGCCTTGACGACATCGGCTCTTGCCGTCGCCATCGAGGCATCGACCTCGGCCACCTTGCGCCTCGCCGTCTCCAGCGCCGCGGTCTGCTTCGAGTTGTCCAGCCTGAAGAGGACCTGTCCCTTCTTCACGTCCTCGCTGAATCCGACGTCGACTTCGGCGACGCGGCCCGAACCCTCGGGCAGGATCGGGATGGTCCGGAACAGCAGCCCGGCATTGGTGGTCGCCGGATGGAAGAAGAAGACGCTGGTGATCAGCGACACGGTCAGCATCAGGCAACCGGTGATGCCGTAGCGAAGCTCGAACCACACCGAGAACAGCGTGATCTCCTTGCCGAACCGCTTGCCCTGGACGTAGCGGCGATAGAGGTAGTCGGGAAGGATGGTCACCAACGAGCAGATGATGAGCTCAAGCATGGCTGTGCACCTTGTCGTCGGCATGCGCGTTCTGATCGTTCGCGCCGGCCGACGTTGCGGCCGCCGCCTCCGTCTCGCCATCGGGCGGCGGCCCGCCTGCGAGCCTCTCCACGGAGTCCGCGATGCTGCGAAGCGGCGTGCTGAAATCCGGCAGATCGATCAGCGCGAGCAGCAGCCCGGCGATCCAGTAGATGTGCTCATGGGTGAACAGCGAGATCAGGCCCAGCACCGCGACGATCTCGAACTGCAGCTTCTGCGTCCTGTGGGCCATCCGCTCCGGCAGGCTGTGCAGATGCCAATAGAAGAGGCCTACGCCGAAAACCGCGCCGATCAGGATGAAGCCCGTCACCACCATCAGCACGTCGGTCTGGCCCGGCGCGACGATGAAGAGGGGAAGATGGTGAGGGCCCATCGGATGGAGTTGCTCGCTCAAACGCTCTCTCCCGCAAGAATTCGAAGCCGTGGCGGTTCGATCGCACAGTGGGGTACCACGATGCCGATTTGCTTGATTTGAATCAAGGGACTGGAGTGCGGGCCGCCTAGCTTCGGCCGAACGCTGAAACCAAGCAGCAGGAGCCATCAGCCATGTCTGCCAACCTCGACGATCTGATCCCGAGTGCCACCCAGATCCGCAAGGAAGCGGCCCTCAAGGAGGCGGAAAAAGCGGAAGAATATGCCCGCCTCGCCGCCGCCGCCGAGGCGGAGAAACGCGCCCTGATCGAGCGGCTCAGCAAGCCGTCCGGCAAGACCGAGGAAGAGAAGATCAAGCTCGCCTCGACCGTGATCCAGCGCGCGGTGCGCAACGGACTGACGGAGGTCCAAGTCTATCGTTTCCCCAACACGCTGTGCACCGACAAG
>NZ_JAGWUA010000261.1 GCF_028868675.1 Bradyrhizobium sp. | reverse complement strand
TTGCGAGCTCCGGCCGGCGCTGCTCGGCGCGCGCCACGTACAGGATCATTTCCATGTGCAGGAGCGGCGAGCGGCCGAGCGGATCCTGCCGGCCGCGGTCCATGGCGCGCAGCGCCGCGATGAAGTCGTCGAGATCGGTGTGCCGGGCGAGCAGCTCGCGATTGCGCCGGATCGACTGGTCGACGTGATCCTCGAGCATGGCGATGATCAACTCGTCCTTGCTCTTGAAGTTCGAGTAGAACGCCCCGCGCGTGAAGCCGGCCGCCGCCGCGATCGCCTCGATGCTGGCGCCGCCGATGCCCTGTTCCTCGAACACCTGCGCCGCCGCATCGAACAATTTGTCGCGCGTGTCGTCGCGAGTCGGTCTGGTCCTCACCCTTGACATTCATGCATTTTAGTTCAGAATTCAACTCGATACAACAATGTATCGAGTTGAATGATTTTGGGATGGCACGCTGCGGGGGGCCGGGGAGGGGCCGGCGTGTTCGTTTCGAGGCGGCAATCGGTTTGAGGTCACCATGAACGAGCATGTACCGGCCGCAACGAGCGCTCCGCTCTTCAATCCGCTCTCGCCGGACTTCATCCGGGATCCTTATCCCCATTACGAGCGGCTGCGGGCCACTGATCCGATGCATCTGACGCCGTTCGGCGCCTTCCTCGCCAGCCGTCACGCCGAGGCGAGCCTCGTGCTGCGCGACAAGCGCTTCGGCAAGGACTATGTCGAGCGCACCAAGCGCCGTTACGGCCCGGAGATCATGCAGGAGCCGGTCTTCCGCAGCATGAGCCACTGGATGCTGCAGGCTGATCCGCCCGACCACACCCGCCTGCGCGGGCTGGTGGTGAAGGCCTTCACCGCCCGCCGGGTCGAGGACATGCGGCCGCGGATCCAGGAAATCGTCGACCAGACCCTGGACGCGGTGATGGACCGGGGCCACATGGACCTGATCGAGGACTTTGCCTTTCGCCTGCCGGTCACCATCATCTGCGACATGCTCGGCATCCCCGAGGAGCATCGCGATGTCTTCTACAAGAGCTCGCGCGACGGCGGCCGGCTGCTCGATCCAGTGCCGCTGACGCCCGAGGAGATCAGGCAGGGCAACGCCGCCAACCTGATGGCGCAGATGTACTTTCAGCAATTGTTCGAATTGCGCCGCAAGAATCCGGGCGACGATTTGACGACCCAGCTCGTGCAGGCCGAGGAGGACGGCAACAAGCTCACGAACGAGGAGCTGACCGCCAACATCATCCTCTTGTTCGGTGCCGGCCACGAGACCACGGTCAACCTGATCGGCAACGGCCTGCTGGCGCTGCATCGCAATCCCGATCAGTTGGCGCTGCTGAAGGCGAAGCCCGAGCTGACCGCCAACGCGGTCGAGGAATTCTTGCGTTACGATTCCTCGGTGCAGCTCACCGGACGCGTCGCGCTGGAGGTTATCGACGATCTCGGCGGCAAGCGGATTCCGAAGGGCGAGACCGTGCTGTGCCTGCTCGGCTCGGCCAACCGCGATCCGGCCGTCTATCCCGACAATCCCGACCGCCTCGACGTCACCAGGCAGAACGTCAGGCCGCTGTCCTTCGGCGGCGGCATCCACCATTGCCTCGGCGCGCAACTGGCGCGGATCGAGGCCGAGATCGCCATCGCCACGCTGCTGCGGCGGCTGCCGGACCTGCGGATCGACGACGTCGAGAATCCCGAATGGCGGCCGACCTTCGTCCTGCGCGGATTGAAGCGGCTGCCGGCGAGCTGGTGACGGGGCGGCCCGCGTTAACCTCCGCGCGCATCGGACGCTGTGACTTCGCCACACTTGCCCCTATATAAGGGGCTGTTCCGGCGCGGTTTTGCTGCGGGCTTGGCCCTGCACGGCTGACGCCGTGCCGTGCGCCGGATTGGCCGAGGGGAGACCCGTGCAGACGACGCTGCTCGGACTGGCAATTGCCTTCATCGTTGCGCTGCTCGCCGCGCTGATCGGGCCTTACTTCATCGACTGGAACCAGTTCAGGCCCCAGTTCGAGGCTGAAGCGACCCGGATCATCGGCGTGCCCGTGCGGGTCGGCGGCGAGCTCGACGCGCGGCTCTTGCCGACGCCGACGCTGCGGCTGCGCGCGGTGACCTTCGGCGGCAACAACGACCTCGGCAAGCTCAAGGCCGACAAGCTCGACGTCGAGTTCGCCCTCGGCTCGCTGATGCGCGGCGAATGGCGCGCCACCGAACTGACGGTCAACGGCATGGCCGTCGACCTCGGCCTCGACGCCAAGGGCCGGGTCGATTTGCCGTCCACCGCCAGCGGCAGCTTCAACCTCGCCTCGCTCGCCATCGAACGGCTGAACCTGACCGGCCGCGTCGCGCTGCATGACGCCGGCAGCCGCTCGACGCTGGAGCTGAACGACATCGCGTTTTCCGGCGACGTCCGTTCGCTCGCCGGCTCCGTGCGCGGCGATGGCAATGTCACCGTGTCGGGCACGCGCTATCCGTTCAAGATATCCTCCGGGCCGAGCGCCGACGGCAGCGCCACCCGCATCCATCTCACGATCGATCCCGGAGAGCGCGCGATCGCGGCCGACCTCGAGGGCGTGCTCGCCTTCGACGGCCGGGTGCCGCGCTTCGACGGCGCGATGACGCTCGCAGTGCCCCCGTCCAAGGACAAGGCCGCCGAGCCGACGCCGTGGAAGCTCGTCACGAAGCTCAAGGCCGATCCCGCCGGCGCCCGGTTCGACCAGGTCGAGGCGAGCTTTGGCGCCGAGGAGACGGCGCTGAAGGCTACCGGCGTCGCCGATCTCAAATTCGGCGCCGCGCCGCTGCTGCGCGCGGTGCTGTCGGCACGCCAGCTCGATGCCGACAAGTTCGCGGGCCGCGACAATGGCGGCGAGCCGCTGCGCATCCTGCCGGCCTTGCGCGCCGCGCTGGCTGCGATCCGGCAGACGCCGATCCCGGCGCAGATCGACTTCAGCTCCGAGCAGATCATGCTCGGCGGGCGTCCCCTACAGAACATCACGGCAGAGCTGAACACGGACGGCAAATCCTGGACCTTCCGGCGGCTCGACCTGCGCGCGCCGGGATCGACGCAGGTCGCGCTGAACGGCGCGGCGCCGGGCTCGGACCGCTTCAGCGGCCGGCTCAGCATCGAATCCTCCGATCCCGACACGCTGGCCGCCTGGCTGCAGGGCCGCAGCGAGGTCAACCGCCGCAGCAGCAAGCCGTTGCGGCTGGCCGGCGACGTCACGGTCGCGCCCAATCATCTCGCGATCGAGAGACTGAAGGCCGAGATCGACGGCGGCGCGGTTGAGGGGCGGATCGCATTCGCGCAGACCGCCGCCACCCGGGGCTCGCGCGTCGAGGCGGAGCTGAAGGCCGACCGGCTCGACATCGACGCGGCCGCGTCCTTCGTGCGCTCGCTCGCCGGGCCGCAGGGCGAATGGCCCGATGAGGCCGCGCTGTCGCTGGACGTCGGCCGGGCGATCTCGGCGGGGCAGGAGCTGCAGCCCTTCGCGGCCAAATTTGGCTACAGCCCGGCGCGGCTGTCGCTGGAGCGATTGCACTTCGCGCAGGCAAGCGGCGTGACGACGGATGCCAGCGGCGCTTTCGACCGGATCCGTGCGACCGGACGGCTGACGCTGACGTCGTCGGCCAATTCGCTTCGCGAGCTCACGGCGCTCGTCAACCCGATCGCGCCCTTCGTCGGCGCCCGGCTCGATGCGATCGAAGCCTCGCCGGGTCCGACGCGTCTCAATCTCGACCTGAGCCTGGAGCGGGCGGCCGACCAGGCCGAGCGCAGCAACGCGCGCGCGGTGCTCGCGCTCGATGCGCCGCAGCTGAAGGGCACGGCGACGCTGACCGCGCAGGCGCCGGTGGCCGCGGTCAGCGGCATCGATCTCGACAAGCTCCGCAACAGCGATTTCACGCTGGAGTCGAGCTGGTCGGCGCCGCGGGCCGGCGCGATGCTGGCGCTGCTCGGCCTCGACGGCGCGGTTGCGGCGGGCGAGGGGGCCGCGACGTTCGAAAGCAAGGTGAGCGGAGCGTGGCGGCGGCCGCTGCAGTTGAGCGCAAAACTCTCCGGCGGCGGACTGGATGCGGATGCCCAGGGCAGCGCCGAGCTGTCGGCGTCCGAGCCGAAGGCCGGCGTCAATCTGCGCGTCCGCAACGCCAACCTGGCGCCGCTGTTCGGGATCAGCCCGTCGGACAAGCCACGGACCGTCAGCCTGTCCTCGCGTGTGACGCTCGCCGGCAACAGGCTCACCTTCGACGATCTCGACTCGACCGCCTCCGGCTCGCGCCTGCGCGGCCATCTCGCGATCACGCTGGACCAGGAGAAGAGCGTGGACGGCGAGGTCGGTCTCGACACGCTCGATGTCGCGCCAGCCCTCGCAGTCGCCATCGGCGCCGCGGGTCACGGTGCAGGCGAGCCGCTCACCTCGGGGCTGCTCGGCGGCTGGCGCGGCCAGGTTGCCTTCCAGGCGTTGCGTGGCGTGCTGCCGGGCGGCCTCGAGTTGCGCCCGTTCAGCGGCACGATCAGGAACGACGGCCAGGCGCTGACGCTCGACGCGCTCAAGGGCGGCATCGGCGGCGGCGAGATGACCGCGAGCATCGACGCACGGACCGGCGCCAGCGGCCTGTCCATGAACGCGCACCTCCAGCTCGCCAATGTCGATGCGGCGGCGCTGCGCTATCGCAATCTCGCGATGTCCAAGGGCCGCGTGTCGGCGCAGATGGCGCTGTCGAGCCAGGGCCGCAGCGTCGCCGCGCTGACCGGCGCGCTCGCGGGCAACGGCACCGTGACGCTGGACTCCGCGGAGATCGCGGGCCTCAACCCGCGCGCCTTCGAGGTCGCGATCCGCGCCAGCGACGGCGGGCAGGTGACGGACGATGCGCGGCTGCGGCAGCTCGTCGAGCCGGCGCTGGCGGGCGGGCCGCTCGCGATCGGCTCGGCGCAGATCCCGTTCACGATCCGCGACGGCCGCCTGCGCGTCGGCGCGACCACGCTGGAAGCAAGGAACGCCCGCGCCATCGTCTCGGGCGGCTATGACATCCCGGCCGATCAGGCCGACATCCGCGCGAGCCTGACCCCGCTGATGGTCGGCCTCTCCGGCAGCCCGCCGGAAATCCAGATTTTTGCGGCCGGCACGCCCGACCAGCTCAGCCGCACCATCGATCTCACGCCGCTGTCGTCGTGGCTTGCGGTCCGTACCATCGATCGCGAGACGCGGCGGCTGGACGCGATCGAGCGCGGCGAGCCGCCGCCGGCGACCGCGGCGCTGCCGACGCTGGTGTCGCCCGAGCCCGCCCCCGAGCAGCCGCTCACCGACGTGCCGCTGCCGGGCCGCGATCCCCGCCGCGCGCCG
>NZ_JAGWUA010000056.1 GCF_028868675.1 Bradyrhizobium sp. | reverse complement strand
CCCATGGTGTAGATCACCACGTAGAAGAAGATCGTGAACGCCAGCAGCGCGCCGGCCAGGGGGTTGACGAGCACGCCAAGCGTGATCACCGAGAAGAAGGCCAGGATCAGGCCGAACGCCATCGCCTCGCCCGGCGTGACGCGGCCGCGCGGGATCGGCCGGTTGGCGGTGCGCGACATCAGCGCGTCGATGTCACCCTCATAGGCCATGTTCATCGCGCCCGAAGCGCCCGCCCCGACCGCGATGCAGAGGATGGCGGTGAACGCCAGCACGGGATGGATATGGCCGGGCGCGATCACGAGGCCGACCAGAGCGGTGAAGATCACGAGCGACATCACCCGCGGCTTCAACAGTGCGAGATAGTCACCGACTTCCGCCTCGGAAATCCGAGGAAGAGTATCGATGGCGTTGTGATCGACTACCGACAAGATTGATCTCGCTTCACGAAAGCCGCGGCGCGCCACATGTGCGCGCCGCGAAGTGGCGTTACTGGACGCGCGGCAGCACTTCGAACTGGTGGAAGGGCGGCGGCGACGGCAGCGTCCACTCAAGCGTGGTGGCGCCGGCGCCCCACGGATTGGCCTCGGCGACGCGCTTTTTCGCGAAGGCGTCGATCACGCCCCACAGGAAGATCAGCACGCCGAAGCCCGAAATGTACGAGCCGACCGACGATACCAGGTTCCAGCCGGCGAACGCATCCGGATAGTCGATGTAGCGGCGCGGCATGCCCGACAGGCCGAGGAAGTGCTGCGGGAAGAACACCAGGTTGACGCCGATGAAGGTGACCCAGAAGTGCAGCTTGCCGATGGTCTCGTTGTACATGTAGCCCGACATCTTCGGGAACCAGTAGTACCAGCCGGCGAAGATCGCGAACACCGCGCCGAGCGACAGCACGTAGTGGAAGTGCGCGACGACGTAGTAGGTCTCCTGCAGCACGCGGTCGACGCCGGCATTGGCCAGCACGACGCCGGTGACGCCGCCGACGGTGAACAAGAAGATGAAGCCCATCGCCCACAGCATCGGCGCGCGGAATTCGATCGAGCCGCCCCACATCGTGGCGATCCAGGAGAAGATCTTCACGCCGGTCGGAACCGCGATCACCATGGTGGCGGCGACGAAATAGGCCTGCGTCGCCGACGACATGCCGACCGTGTACATGTGGTGCGCCCACACCACGAAGCCGATGCCGCCGATCGCGACCATGGCGTAGGCCATGCCGAGATAGCCGAACACCGGCTTGCGCGAGAAGGTCGAGACGATCTGGCTGATCATGCCGAAGCCGGGCAGGATCAGGATGTACACTTCGGGGTGACCGAAGAACCAGAACAGGTGCTGGAACAGCACGGGGTCGCCGCCGCCGTCGGCCGAGAAGAAGGTGGTGCCGAAGTTGCGATCGGTCAGCAGCATGGTGATCGCGCCGGCGAGCACCGGCAGCGACAACAGCAGCAGGAATACCGTGACGAGGATCGACCACACGAACAGCGGCATCTTGTGCATGGTCATGCCGGGCGCGCGCATGTTGAAGATCGTGGTGATGAAGTTGATCGCGCCCAAGATCGAGGAGGCACCGGCGAGGTGGATCGACAGGATCGCGAAATCGACCGCCGGCCCCGGATGGCCCGAGGTCGACAGCGGCGCGTACAGGGTCCAGCCTGCGCCGACGCCGTTGCCGCCCGGCTCGCCCTCGACGAAGGTCGACATCAGCAGCAGCGCGAAGGACGCCGGCAACAGCCAGAACGAGATGTTGTTCATGCGCGGGAACGCCATGTCGGGCGCGCCGATCATCAACGGCACGAGCCAATTGCCGAAGCCGCCGATCATCGCGGGCATGACCATGAAGAAGATCATGATCAGGCCGTGCGAGGTCACGAACACGTTGTAGGTATGCGACTCGTGGAAGATCTGGACGCCCGGGAACATCAGCTCGGCGCGGATCGCGATCGACATCGCCGCGCCGATGATGCCCGCGATGACGCCGAACACCAGGTACATCGTGCCGATGTCCTTGTGGTTGGTCGAATAGACGAAGCGCCGCCATCCGGCCGGATGGTGTTCGTCATGCGCGTGATCGCCGTGTGTCGCTGCACTCGTTGCCATTTTCTCTAAATCCTGCCTTGCAGTCCCGTTCGAACCCCTCGGGGCCCCGCCCTCAATCTGTCGTCCCTTCGCGGCGCTCAGTGCGCCGCGTCGGCCGCGGAAGCGTAGGTGGTGGTGCCGCCGCTTGCGTATTTCTTCTTCGCAGCCTCGACCCACGAGGCGAACTCCTGGTCGCTGACCACGCGCACGGCGATCGGCATGAAGGCGTGGTCCTTGCCGCACAGCTCCGAGCACTGGCCGTAATACATGCCGACCTTGGTCGCCTTGAACCAGGTTTCGTTCAGGCGGCCGGGAATGGCGTCGATCTTGATGCCGAAGGACGGCACCGCGAAGGCGTGGATGACGTCGGCGCCGGTAGTCTGGACGCGAATCACCTTGTTCACCGGCACGACCATTTCGTTGTCGACGCCGAGCAGGCGCGGCTGCTTGTCCTGCGCGAGCAGCGAGTCGAACTCGAACTTGCCGTTGTCGGGGTAGGAATAGGACCAGTACCACTGCTTGCCGGTGGCCTTCACGGTGAGATCGGCCTTCGGCACGTCGAGCTCGAGGAACAGCAGGCGGAACGAGGGCACCGCGATGCCGACCAGGATCAGCACCGGAACCAGGGTCCAGACCACCTCGATCAGCGTGTTGTGGGTGGTCCGCGACGGCACCGGATTGGCCCTCGCGTTGAACTTGACCACCACGATCACCAGCAGCGCCAGCACGAACAGCGTGATGACGGTTGTGAGGACGAACAGGAAATTGTGGAACCAGACGATGTTGTCCATCACCGGCGAGCCGGATTCCTGCAGCTTGTATTCCCACGGCGCCGGCTGCCCCAGCTCGGCGAAAGCTGCGCCGCTGGCGGCCAGCGTCACGCCCGCCACGGCCAATCCCAGCAACTGACGGCCCATCCGGCCCATCGACGTCCTCATGCCGTTCGCGCTCCCCTCAAGATATGACCCGATGCATTCCGCAGACTGTTCGGGAATGCTGACGATCCGCCCTCCGACAACCGCCTGCAGCAAGACCGTCGGAAACATGTTTCCCGGAGGTATCTGGGCAAGATCGCTAGAACGCCGAAATCAGCCTCACAAACCATAATTTTTGATCTATCGCAATGCAGTCTTGCACGACTTGTGCAGCCATGCTCGGCAAGATATTTCCTAATGGCAGCAGACGAAAATACCGTTCCCGGCAGCGCCTTGGCTTGACAGCAGGATTGCCCGTTGTAGGCACTCCGAAGCCGCCCCGCCGGAACCTGATTCGCGCGGAACAACGCGGCGGCGCGGCGCGAAATCTGCTAGGGATCGGCTTGGGAATCGCCTTCAAGACGCCGTCATTTCCGTATCAGTCCAACAGTTCGATCGAAACGAAGGGATCGACCCGGATGAGGCTTTTGAAACTCATGGCGAAACCGGCGAGCCTCTTCGGCGACCTCCGGGGCGTTGCCTTGACCCGCATTGCCTTGACCGGCCTGCTCGCCGCCATCCTCATCGCAGCCCTCCCCGGCCCGGCACAGGCGCAGGGCGCCGTGCGGTCGGTGCATGGCGACTGGCAGATCCGCTGCGACACCCCGCCGGGTGCGCAATCCGAGCAGTGCGCCCTGATCCAGAGCGTGGTGGCGGAAGACCGCTCCAATGCCGGCCTGACCGTGATCGTGTTGAAGACCGCCGACCAGAAGAGTCGCCTGATGCGGGTGGTGGCGCCGCTCGGCGTGCTGCTGCCCTCCGGCCTCGGGCTGAAGCTCGACAACCAGGACGTCGGCCGCGCCGGTTTCGTTCGCTGCCTGCCCAATGGCTGCGTCGCCGAGGTCGTCATGGACGACAAGCTCCTGGGCCAGCTCCGCACCGCCAAGACCGCCACCTTCATCATTTTCGAGACGCCCGAGGAGGGCATCGGCTTCCCGCTCAGCCTGAACGGGCTCGGCGAAGGATACGACAAGCTGCCGTAGGGCGGCGCGGGCTCAATAAATCTCGAGACAAGCCGCCTCGTCATCCCCTTCGAACGACACGATCATTCCGGCATGGCGCCGTAGCAATGCCGCGATTGCCACCGTCGTCTGATTGCCGCTACGCAACCAGATGACTTTCGGCGGAGGACCCAACAGCGTCGCCATCTCCGCGAAATCAGCGTCCTGTGAAACGATCGCAAAGCCGTTTGCCTTGGCGAAGTCCCAGAGCGTCCGATCGTCGGCCTCCGACAGACCGAGAGTCCTGACGTGACTGGAATCCGGAAAAAGGTCGGCGATCGTCTGGCAGAGCTTGAAGCTGAGATTTTGGTCGAACAGAAGCTTCATGTCGGCGCGGTGACCAGTCGCCTCTCACGGTCGGCGGCATAAGCCAGGCACGCCCGGATGTCATCCTCGGTCAATTCAGGAAAATCCGCGATGATCTGCGCATGGGTCTGGCCGGCGGCCAGCCAGCCGAGCACATCGGCCACCGCGATCCGCATGTGACGAATACAGGCTCGGCCACCGCGCTTGCCCGGCTCCATGGAGATGATGTCCTGATAGCTCATATTGCAATCCTAGCACCGTTTCGGGTTCAATGCAGCCGCCCCCGATATCCGCGAAGGGAGGCCTCAGACATACTCACGATGTCGTTTCGGTAATGTGTTCGCCCCGCCCCTCGCGCAACGGGTGGGGAACCATTATCTTGCCTTACATCCCCCTATCATGGACGGACGCATGACCAATCCAGCCGCCACCTCGCTTCTCGACCGCGCCAATCTCGACCGCGACCAGGTCCGCGATCAGGTTGCGCGCGGGCTTTCCGGGGCCGATGACGGCGAATTGTTCCTGGAATACAGCCAGAACGAAGCGCTGGTGTTCGACAATGGACGGCTGAAGCAGGCGACCTACGACACCAGCCAGGGGTTTGGCTTGCGCGCGGTGAACGACGACGCGGTCGGCTACGCGCATTCCTCCGACGTGTCGCTGCCGGCACTGATCCGCGCCGCCGACGCGGTCGCAGCCGTCCGCGGCGGCTATTCGGGGCGTTTTGCGACGCCGCCGCCGCACACCAACGCACGGCTCTATGGCGACGACAATCCGCTGGACGCTCCGGGCTTCGAGACCAAGGTCAAGCTGCTCGCCGAGATCGACGCCTATCTGCGCGACAAGGATCCCCGGGTGCGGCAGGTCAGCGTCAGCCTGAGCGCAACCTGGCAGGTCGTCGAGATTCTGCGTCCCGACGGCGAAAGCTATCGCGACATCCGCCCGCTCGTGCGTATCAACGTCTCGGTGGTCGCCGGACAGGGCGACCGGCAGGAGAGCGGCAGCAAGGGCTATGGCGGCCGCGCCGGCTATGCCGAATTCATCGCGAGCCGAAACTGGCGCGACGCCGCCGACGGCGCGCTGCGCGAGGCGCTGGTGAACCTCGAATCCGTGCCCGCGCCGGCCGGCGAGATGGACGTCGTGCTGGGCGCCGGCTGGCCCGGCGTGATGCTGCATGAAGCGGTCGGCCATGGTCTGGAAGGCGACTTCAACCGCAAGAAGACGTCCGCCTTTGCGGGCCTGATGGGCCAGCAGGTGGCGGCCAAGGGCGTCACCGTGGTCGACGACGGCACCATGGCCTCGCGGCGCGGCTCGCTCTCGATCGACGACGAGGGCACGCCGACCAACCGCACCGTGCTGATCGAGGACGGCATCCTGGTCGGCTACATGCAGGACCGCCAGAATGCGCGGCTGATGAACATGAAGCCGACCGGCAACGGCCGCCGCCAGGGCTATGCCCATGTGCCGATGCCGCGCATGACCAACACCTACATGCTCGCCGGCGACCGCGCGCCGGGCGAGATCATCGCTTCGGTGAAGAACGGCGTCTATGCCGCGAATTTCGGCGGCGGCCAGGTCGACATCACCTCGGGCAAATACGTCTTCCAGTGCACCGAGGCCTACAAGATCGAGAACGGCAAGATCGGCGCGCCGCTCAAGGGCGCCATGCTGATCGGCAACGGGCCGACCGACCTGCATCGCATCCGCATGATCGGCAACGATCTCGCGCTCGACACCGGCATCGGCACCTGCGGCAAGAACGGACAGGGCGTGCCGGTCGGCGTCGGCCAGCCGACGCTCCTGATGGAACGCATCACGGTTGGAGGCACAGGCTAGTGAGTATCGACAAGATGTCCGGGGTGACGAAGACCAGGAGCGGCAGCAGCTGGCGCGCGCAGGCGCTGCAGCTCGCCGGCATCGTGGCCGCCGTGTTCATCGCCAAGGGCGCGCTGGCCGAGCCGTTCTACGTGCCGTCGGGCTCGATGGAGCCGACGCTCTTGATCGGCGACGCGCTGCTCGCCTCGAAATTCCCCTATGGCTACGGCACCTCGTCGCTGCCGATCCAGATCAACCTGCCGGAAACCGGACGGGTGTTCGCGGAGACGCCGAAGCGCGGCGACGTCGTCGTGTTCCGCTGGCCCGGCGACCGCTCGCAGGCCTGGGTCAAGCGCGTCGTCGGCCTGCCCGGCGACCGCATCCAGATGCGACAGGGCCAACTCTTCATCAACGACCGCCCCGCCGAATTGAAGCCGGACGGCGTCGGACGGGCCGAGGACGACAATGGCGGCAGCGAGCCCGCCTACCGCTATGTCGAGACGCTGCCGAACGGCGTATCGCATCTGATCTTCAAGATGCGCGACAACGGCCCGCTCGACAACACGCCCGAAGTGAAGGTGCCGCCGGGCCATCTCTTCGTGCTCGGCGACAACCGCGACAATTCCGCCGACAGCCGCGTCTCCCTGCGCGCCGGCGGCGTCGGGCTGTTGCCGATCGACAATCTGGTCGGCCGTGCCGATGCCGTGCTCGGCTCCTGGGATCTCGGCCTGCGCAACCAGCCGGTCTGGACCTGGCTGTCCGGCTTCCGCCTCGCGCGCTTCTTCACGCCGGTGCGGTAGTTCGCCTCGCCTCACCGCGGGAGAGGGTGAAGGACAGCGATGACCCGCGACGATTTCCTTGCGCTGGCGCTGCAAAACCCCGTCAACGTCGCCATCGCCGACGAATTGCTGCAGCTCGAGCTGCCCGACGCCTGGCTTGTCTCGGGATGCCTCGTGCAGAGCGCGTGGAATGCGTTGACGGGCCGCACGATCGATCACGGCATCGCCGACTACGACGTCTTCTATTTCGATCCCGATACTTCCTGGGAAGCGGAGGACGCTGTGATACGCACGATCAACGAGCGGCTGTCGCAGCTCTCCGTCACGGTCGAGGCACGCAACCAGGCGCGCGTGCATCTCTGGTATTCCGCCAAGCACGGCCTGCCCTACCCGCCGCTCGCCTGCTCGACCGAGGGCATCGACCGCTTCCTGACGCAGAACACGCAAATCGGCATCCGCCGCGCACGCGACGGCTATGGTGGCTTCGAGGTCTACGCGCCGCACGGATTTGACGATGTCGCCGGTCTTGTCGCACGGCCTAATCCGGGACCGAATTTTTCGCCCGTGAGCTACGCGGCGAAGACCGCGCGCTGGAAGGCGCTTTGGCCGGAGCTTACGGTGATGGCGGCGGAGGGGACGTGATCTTTCGTGTCCCGGACGCGACGCAGTGCGAAGCGGTGGAGAGCCGGGACCTGGCGATGTGAGCCCCGGTTCAGCAGCACATCACTGACGTGCTGCGCTGCGCCCGGGGGCACGAGAATGGTTCACCGCACCACGCCCGAGATGAATCCTGCCTTGCGCCGCGGCGGCTTGATTTCCTTCTTCAGGAAGCAGCGCGCCTGGCGGCCGGTGTAACCGGGGCGGGCGTAGGTGAAGGCGCGGCACTTGTTGTCGGCGGTGCAGGCGGCCTTGCAGGCCTCCTCGCCGTCGCCGGCCTTCAATTCGAAATTGCGGAGGTCGCCGCCGGGACGGTCGATCGAATTCTCCACGCCCTCGATGCGCGGCTCGATCACGCCGGCGCCGCGCACGCCCGAGACGCAGCAGCTTTCCGGCACCCGCGCCGGCACCACGTTCTTGAGCCAGCAAACCGCCTTGGCGCCCTCGATGTCGGGATAGCTGAAGCTCCAGGACCGGCAGCGACGGTCCCGTTCGCAGAGCAGCGCGCAGTCCTCGGGATCGCCGGAAACGACCGGCACGCTCATATAGTCGCCGCCCGGACGGTCGAACGCCACCTGGGCACGCGCCGACACGAGCGCAGCCGCAATCAGCACGACGCACGCCACGACCTTTGCCATGAAGCCCCCGGGCAGGCGGCCTCTCCCCATGAACCAGCTTTCGAGTTATTGAACGCGTTGACCTTTTTCGAGCCCGCCATTTGATCGCCGCAAACCTGTACAGGCGATGAACGGTCCTGGTCGGCCGCCCGGGCTAGCTAGAAGGCGTATTCCGCATAGGCTGGCTCCACCGAGCCGTTCCAGGCGCCGTTGAATTTCTCCAGCAGTTCCTCGGCAGGCGTCCGCCCGGACTCGAGGATGCGATCGAGCGGCTCGAGATGGCGGGTCTCGTCCCGGCCGAGCTGGTCGACCCGGGCGCGGCGCCTGAGGCCCGCATGGGCGAGTACCAGACACTCCTTCGCGATCTCGAACAAATAGCGGTCCTTGACCCGCGCCTTGAAGCCGAGGCGCGGCACGTCGTCGCGCAGGGCCTGCCGCTCATGCGCGCTCCAGTGCTTCACCATGTCCCAGGCGGCATCGAGCGAGGCATCGTCATAGAGCAGCCCGGCCCAGAACGCAGGGTGCGCCGGCAGGCGGCCCCACGGGCCGCCGTCGGAACCGCGCATCTCGAGATAGCGCTTGAGCCGCACCTCCGGGAAGATCGTCGAGAGGTGGTTGGCCCAGTCCGACAGCGTCGGGCGCTCGCCGGGCAGCCGGTCGTTGCGGCCCTCGAAGAAGGCGCGGAACGAGGAGCCGGAGACGTCGATATAGTCGTCGCCGCGCTTGACGAAATACATGGGCACGTCGAGCGCGTAATCGACGTAGCGCTCGAACCCCATGCCGCCCTCGAAGGCGAACGGCAACATGCCGGCGCGCGCATTGTCGGTGTCGCGCCAGATCTCGGAACGGAAGGAGAGAAAGCCGTTGGGCTTGCCTTCGGTGAACGGCGAATTGGCGAACAGCGCGGTCGCGACCGGCTGCAGCGCCAGCGACACCCGAAGCTTCTTGACCATGTCGGCTTCGGAGGAGAAGTCGAGATTGGTCTGCACGGTGCAGGTCCGGTACATCATGTCGAGGCCGTATTGGCCGACCTTCGGCATGTAGTTGGTCATGATCTTGTAGCGGCCCTTGGGCATCACCGGGATTTCGGCGCGCGACCAGGACGGCGTCATGCCGAGCCCGAGGAAGCCGATCCCGAGCGGCGTCGCGATCTCGCGCACCTGCGCCAGGTGCGCCATCAGCTCGCTCTGGGTCTGGTGCACGGTCTCGACCGGCGCGCCGGAGAGTTCGAACTGTCCGCCCGGTTCGAGCGAGATCGCTCCGCCGCCGGTGACGTCGTAAAGCCCGATGATATTGCCGTGCTCCATGATCGGCTCCCAGCCGAGCAGGAGCTTCATGCCTTCGAGCAGCGCGCCGATGCCGCGCGCGCCCTCATAGGGTACCGGCCGGTGGCCTTCCAGCGTGAACGGCGTCTTCTCGTGCTCGGTGCCGATGCGGAACTCGGACGGCGGCTTGATGCCCGCCTCGATCCACGCGACGAGCTCGTCGCGTGAGTTGAGCGGCGTCATATCGATCTGGTCTCGCGCCATATCAAACTCTAATCAAAAGCGCTTCGACCGAACGCGCGGGTGACGGTGATGTCCGCGAAGCCCGTCGGGGGCTGCGGGGGTGCTGGTTTCGGCGGATCATCGCGATGGCTGGCTTTCGCCCGCCGCCGGCAGCCGCATCTCGCCGCAGGAGCAGCCGAGTCGGTCGAGCAGCGCGCTGAGCCTGACGGCGTCCGCGTCCGACAGTTTCGAGCCGACATGCTTCTCGATCGCGGCCGAATAGGCGCTCCACATCCGCTTCTGCAGTTCGCGGCCGGCTTCCGTGATCTCGACGAACTGGCCGCGCTTGTCTATCTTGCATTCGCGGCGGCAGGCGAGCCCCTCGTCGACCAACCGGTCGATCAGCCGCGAGGTCGAGTATTGCGGCAGCAGCATCTGGCGCTCGAGTTCCACCGGGCGCAGCTCGCCGCTCGGCGCGCGCGACAGTTCCAGGAGCGCGTCGTACCAGGCGAGCGGCGGGAAGCCGGCCTTCTTCAGATCCTGCTCGACGCAGTCGAGCACCCGGCTCTGCACCCGCATCAGGCGGATCCAGGCGGCGGTCGCCTCGGTCGATGGTTTGCGTTTCATGGTCCCGCTCGAAATCGTGGTCTATCCTACTCCACTCGATGCATCTGCATCAATCTTGACTATTCCATGCATATGCATGTAGCAATTCCATCGTCCCAACCAAAGCGTCAAGCAGGAGAGAATTCCATGAAGCTTTATTATTCCCCCGGCGCCTGCTCCCTGTCTCCCCACATCGCGCTGCTGGAAGCCGGCCTGCCCTACGAGCTGGTCAAGGTCGATCTCCGCGCCAAGAAGCTCGAGAATGGTGACGATTATCTGAAGGTGAACCCGAAAGGCCAGGTGCCTGCGCTCGGCCTCGACAGCGGCGAGATCGTGACCGAGGGCCCGGTCATTGTCCAGATGATCGCCGACCAGGCCGCAGGCAAGAACCTGGCGCCGGCGCGCGACAGTTCCGATCGTTACAAGCTGCTGGAGTGGCTGAACTTCATCACCTCCGAGCTGCACAAGAATTTCGGCCCATTGTTCGCGCCGACACTCGCCGACGATGCCAAGGCGTTCTTCAAGGACCGCGTAATGGGCAAGTTCGGGTATCTCGACGGCGCGCTTCACGGCCGCGACTACCTGATGGGCAAGCAGTTCACGGTCGCCGACGGCTATCTCTTCACCATCCTGACCTGGGCCGACCGCATGAAGTTCGACCTCTCGGCGATGCCGAACCTGCTCGCCTACAAGGCCCGCGTCGCTGCGCGGCCGAAGGTGCAGGAAGCGCTGACCAGGGAAGCGCTGACCAGGGAAGGGCTGGCGCAGGCGAAGTAGGCGCCTCTCCCCTGGATACGAAAACGGCCGGGTCGAATGATCCGGCCTATTTTGTTTCGTAGCCCGGATGGAGCGCAGCGCAATCCGGGCACTCTTGAGATGTTGTCCCGGATTGCGCTGCGCTCCATCCGAGCTACGTCAGAGTTCAGGCCGCCGACTTCTTCGGTGCGAAGCGGCCGTAGAAGGTCTCGCCCTTGGCCGCCATCTCCTCCAGGAGTTTTGGCGGCGTGAAGCGGGAGCCGTATTTGGCTTCCAGCTTGTGGCAGAGCGCGACGAACTTCTTCGGGCCCATGAAGTCGATATAGGACAGCGTGCCGCCGGTGAACGGCGCGAAGCCGAAGCCGAGGATCGAGCCGACGTCAGCCTCTCGCGGATCGGTGATGACGTGATCCTCCACCGTGCGCGCGGCTTCCACCGCCTGCACCACCAGGAAGCGCTGCTTCAATTCCTCCACGTCGAGCGTGTCGGGGTCGAGGTGTTTCGGCTGCAGCGCGACGAGACCCGGCCACAGGCTCTTCTGACCCTTGCCCTTCTCCGGATAGTCGTAGAAGCCCTTGCTGTTCTTGCGCCCCAGGCGACCCTGCTTCTCGACCATCTCCACCATCAGCTTCTTCTGATCCTGGTTGATGGCGTTGGGCCCGAGATCGACCTCGGTCGCCTTCATGATCTTCAGGCCGAGGTCGAGTGCGACCTCGTCCGACAGCGACAGCGGGCCGACCGGCATGCCGGCCATCTTGGCGCAGTTCTCGATCATCGCCGGCGGCACGCCTTCGAGGAACATCTCGTTGCCTTCGGCGACGTAGCGGCCGACGCAGCGATTGGCGAAGAAGCCGCGGCTGTCGTTGACCACGATCGGCGTCTTGCCGATGGTGCGCACGTAATCCAGCGCGGTCGCGACCGCGAGATCGCCGGTGTTCTTGCCGAGGATGATCTCGACCAGCATCATCTTCTCGACCGGCGAGAAGAAGTGGATGCCGACGAAGCGGCCCTGGTCCTTGAAGCCCTCGGCGAGCGAGGTGATCGGCAAGGTCGAGGTGTTGGACGCGAAGATCACGTCCGGCCTCATGTACTGCTGCGCCTTGGCGAAGGTATCCGCCTTGACCTTGCGGTCCTCGAACACGGCCTCGATGACGAGGTCGCAATCTCCAAGGGCGGCATAGTCGGCGGTCGCGGTGATGCGCGACAGCAGCGCGTCGCGGTCAGTGGCCTTGGCACGGCCCTTGGCGATCTGATCGGAGATCACCTTCTCGGCGTGCGCCCGGCCCTTATCGGCGCTCTCCTGGTCGCGGTCGATCAGCACGACGTCGAGCCCGGCACGGGCCGAGACGTAGCCGACGCTCGCGCCCATGAAGCCGGCGCCGATCACGGCGACCTTCTTCACCTTGGTCGGGGCTACGCCCTTCGGTCGACGGGCGCCCTTGTTCAATTCCTGCATCGACAGGAACAGGCTGCGGATCATCGCGGCGGCTTCCTTCGAGCGCAGCACTTTCGTGAAGTAGCGCGACTCCACGCGCAACGCAGCGTCGATCGGCAACTGCAGGCCTTCATAGACGCAGCTCATGATGGCGCGCGCGGCCGGATAATTGTCGTAGGTCTCGCGGCGGTAGATGGCGTTGCCGGCCGGAAACATCATCATCCCGTTCTTGGAGAACACCGGGCCGCCGGGCAGCTTGAAGCCCTTCTCGTCCCAGGGCGCAACCGCCTTGCCGCCGCCCTTGATCCAGTCCTTGGCTGCCTTGATCAGATCGGCCGCCGGCACGATGGCGTGGATCAAATTGAGCGCCTTGGCCTTGTCGAGCGTGACCGGATCGCCCTTGAGCAGGATCGTCATCGCGTCCTGCGGCGGGACCAGGCGCGGCACACGCTGCGTGCCGCCGGCGCCCGGGAACAGGCCGACCTTGACCTCGGGCAGGCCGAGCCGGGTCTTTGGATTTTCGCCGGCGACGCGATAGTGGCAGCACAGCGTGATCTCGAAACCGCCGCCGAGCGCCAGCCCGTTGATCGCGGCCGCCCACGGCTTGCCGGAGGTCTCGATGCTGCGCAGCACCAGCGAGAAGCGCCGGCTCTGCTCGAACAGCATCTGGTTGGCCGCTTCCTCGCCCTTTTCCTTCAGGACCTTGGCGTATTCCTGGTTCATGCCCTCGAGCATCGAGAGATCGGCGCCGGCGCAGAACGCCTCCTTCGCCGAGGTGATGACGACGCCCTTCACGGCGGCGTCGGCGGTCGTCTGCTTCACGATCGCCTCGAGCTCGTTGGTCGAGGTCTCGTCCAGCACGTTCATCGAACGTCCCGGAATGTCCCAGGTAACGAGCGCGATGCCGTCGGCGTCGGTCTCAACCTTGAAATTCTTGTAAGCCATGTTGGTTGCTCCCTTCGCCTCAGACGCGCTCGATGATGGTCGCGGTGCCCATGCCGCCGCCGATGCACAAGGTCACCAGCGCGGTGGACTTGTTGGTGCGCTCGAGCTCGTCGAGCACGGTGCCCAGGATCATCGCGCCGGTCGCGCCGAGCGGATGGCCGAGCGCGATCGCGCCGCCATTGACGTTGATCTTGGCACTGTCGATGTCGAAAGCCTGCATGTAGCGCAGCACGACGGAGGCGAAGGCCTCGTTGAGCTCGAACAGGTCGATGTCCGACTTCTTCATTCCGGAGCGCGCGAACAGCTTCTCGGTGACGTCGACCGGGCCGGTCAGCATCATCGCGGGCTCGGACCCGATATTGGCGAAGGCGCGGATCTTTGCCCGCGGCTTCAACCCGTACTTCGCGCCCGCCTCTTGGCTGCCGAGCAGCACGGCGCCGGCGCCGTCGACGATGCCCGAGGAGTTGCCGGCGTGATGCACGTAGTTGACGCGCTCGATTTCGGGGTGCGACTGGATCGCCACCGCGTCGAAACCGCCCATCTGCGCCATCATGGTGAAGGACGGCTGCAGCTGCGCCAGCGACTGCATCGTCGTGGTCGGGCGCATGTGCTCGTCCTTGGCGAGGATGGTGAGGCCGTTGACGTCCTTCACCGGCACCACGGACCGCTTGAAGCGGCCCTCGTCCCAGGCTTTCGCCGCGCGCTGCTGGCTCTGCACCGCATAGCCGTCGACGTCGTCGCGCGAGAAGCCGTATTTGGTGGCGATCAGGTCGGCCGAGACGCCCTGCGGCATGAAGTAGGCGGGGATCGCCATCGAGGGATCCATCGGCCAGGCGCCGCCGGAGGCGCCGATGCCGACGCGGCTCATCGATTCGGCGCCGCCACCGATGACCAGTTCATGCTGGCCGCTCATGATCTGGGCGGCGGCAAAGTTCACGGCGTCGAGGCCGGAGGCGCAGAAGCGGCTGATCTGCACGCCGGGCACGGCGTCGCCGAGGCCCGCATTGAGCGCGGCGAAGCGCGCGATGTCGGACCCGGCCTCGCCCACGGGATCGACCACGCCGAGCACGACGTCGTCGACGGAGTCTTCCGGCAGGTTGTTGCGGTCCTTGAGCGCCTTCAGCGGCACGGTGGCGAGTGCGAGCGCCGTGACCTCGTGCAGCGCGCCGTCCGACTTGCCGCGGCCGCGCGGGGTGCGAACGTGGTCGTAGATGAATGCCTCAGGCATGACGCCCTCCTGGTATGATCTTCGTAATGTGGTAGCGGGTCGCGGCTGACGGCGGAAGCGTACCCTCCGGTCAGAAGGCTTCCGCCGGCAGTTCCATGGTGGTGGCGCAGCCGGTCTGGATGCGCGAAAGGTGCAGCGCGGTCTCCGGCAGCATCCGCTCCATGAAGAAGCGGCCGGTGACGAGCTTGGTCGACAGGTAGGGCGTGGTGCCGCTCTCCGCAATCTTGGCCTGGGTCACCTTGGCCATCCGCGCCCACATGTAGCCGAGCGCGACGAAGCCGAACAGGTGCATGAAATCGGTCGCGGCGGCGCCGGCATTGTCCGGTTTCATCATGGCGTTCTGCATCAGCCAGGTCGTGGCCTGCTGCAGATGGCCGAGCGAGGTCGAGAGCGGACCGACGAACGGCTTCATGGCCTCGTCGGCGCCGTTCTCCTTGGCAAAGCCCATCACCTCGCCGAAGAAGCTCATGATGGCGCGGCCGCCGTCGCGCGCGAGCTTGCGGCCGACGAGGTCGAGCGCCTGGACGCCGTTGGCGCCCTCGTAGATCATGGCGATGCGCGCGTCGCGCACGAACTGTTCCATGCCGTGCTCGGCGATGTAGCCGTGACCGCCGAACATCTGCTGGGCCTGCACCGCGTTGGCGAAGCCGAATTCGGTGAGGAAGCCCTTCAGCACCGGCGTCATCAGGCCCATGTGGTCGTCGGCGGCCTGACGGTCCTTGGGATCGTCGGAGCGGTGGGCGACGTCGCTCTTCAGCGCGGTCCAGATCACGAAGGCGCGAGAGGCCTCGTTGAAGGCGCGAATCGTGAGCAGCGTGCGGCGCACGTCCGGATGCACGATGATCGGATCGGCCGGCTTGTCGGGTGCCTTCGCGCCGGTCAGCGAACGGCCCTGGATGCGCTCGCGCGCATAGGCGACCGCGTTCTGGTAGGCGACCTCGGACTGCGCGAGGCCCTGCAGGCCGACACCGAGGCGGGCCTCGTTCATCATCACGAACATGCCCTGCATGCCCTTGTTCTCTTCGCCGATCAGCCAGCCGGTGGCGTTGTCGTAGTTCATCACGCAGGTGGAATTGCCGTGGATGCCCATCTTGTGCTCGATCGAGCCGCAGGTGACGCCGTTGCGGGCTCCGACGGAGCCGTCTGCATTGACCAGGAACTTCGGCACCACGAACAGCGAGACGCCCTTGATTCCGGCGGGCGCACCCTCGATGCGGGCCAGCACGAGATGGATGATGTTGTCCGCGAGATCGTGCTCGCCGGCCGAGATGAAGATTTTTGTGCCCGTGATCTTGAAGCTGCCGTCGGCCTGGCGCACCGCCTTGGTGCGGAGCAGGCCGAGGTCGGTGCCGCAATGCGGCTCGGTCAGGTTCATGGTGCCGGTCCACTCGCCCGCCACCATCTTCGGCACGTAGGTCTTCTTCTGCTCCGGCGTGCCGTGCACGAGCAGCGCCGCGGTGGCACCCATGGTGAGCCCGCCATACATCGAGAACGCCATGTTGGCGGAGATCTGGAATTCGTTGACTGCCTGGGAGAGCGTCACCGGCAAGCCCTGCCCGCCATATTCGGCCGGCACCGACAGACCGAGCCAGCCGCCCTCGGCGACCTGCTTGAACGCTTCCTTGAAGCCCTTCGGCGTGGTCACGCTGCCGTCGTCGGCGCGCTTGCAGCCCTCGAGATCACCGACGCGGTTGAGCGGCTGCAGCACCTCTTCGGCGAGCTTCGCCGCCTCGCCCAGAATCGCCTCGCGCACGTCGCTGGAGGCATCGGAAAAGCCCGGCAGATTGTCGTAGCGGTCGATCTGGAAGACGTCGTTGAGCAGGAAGTTCACGTCTTCGACGGGGGCTTTATAGATCGGCATGGCGTTCTCCCGGCATGGGGCCTTTGAGGGGTGGAAATATCCTGCGGCCCTGTCGTTGCAGCGGTCGGACGGACCTTAGCGGTTTCTGCAACCTCAGGGCAGGTACTATCGGAACTGCGGCGCGCGCAAATCGCCTCGCTCAGCTATTTTCGGCGGCAGCGAGCTGCTCCGCCATCAGATGATGCAGCATGTTGATCGCCTTGAGCGGACGGACCATCACCTTGAAATGCGTGATGCGGCCTTCGGCATCGAAGGTGATGATGTCGACGCCGTTGATCCTGATGCCGTCGATCACGTTCTCGAATTCGAGCACGGCGCCGCTCTTGCTCGTCCACTCGCCGATATAGGTGAAGCCGGGACCGCCGAGCACCTTCTCGGCGCTCGCCAGATATTTGAAGGTGATGTCGCGGCCGCGCTGCGGCGCGTGGACCACGGGGCTTTCGAAGACGGCGTCAGGATGCAGCAAGTCCCAGAGCGCGGCGCGGTCGTGGGACTTCATGAAAGCGTACCATCTGTCGAGGCCGGTCATTGTCAGGGCGTCTCCCTTGTCGGGTTCCCAGTGGGTCCCTTGGCGAAAAACGTGGTTCAACCCCATGCACAGTGGGCAAGTGCCGACGGCGGCAGGACTTTCGTCCGCCGTCATATGCACATTGACGCATATGCGCTAATGTGCATAAAGTCAAGCGGCTTGGTTCTGGGCTAAGATGGAGGCTGCTCTCATGGCGCTGGGCGACGCAATCCTCGCATGCCTGACCGAACGTCCGATGACGGGCTACGAACTCGCCAAGACGTTCGACTCCTCGGTCGGGTTCTTCTGGAAGACCGACCACCAGCAGATCTACCGCGAGCTCTCGAAACTGCGCGACCGCGGCTACATCCAGGGCCGCGAGGTCGTGCAGTCCGGCAAGCCCAACAAGCTGGTCTACAGCCTGACCGACGAGGGCAAGGCGGCGCTGCGGCACTGGGCGGCGCGGCCGAGCACCGCGCCTTCGGTCAAGGACGACCTCCTGATCCGGCTGCACGCGCTCGACAGCATCGACCTCGAGCCGATGCGCACCGACCTGATGGCGCGGCTGGAGCACCACCGCGACCGCTACGAGCGCTATGAGCGCATCCTGAAGAAGCGCTTTCCCGACGGCACCGCCTCCACCGCCGCCGACGTCGGCAATCTGCTCCTGCTGCGGCTCGGCTCGCGCCACGAACAGATGGTGAGCGAGTTTTGCGGGGAAGCGCTGGAAGCGCTGTCGGCGGTCACGAGCCGCGGCACGGTGGTGCCGCTGGAGGAGAAGAAGCGGGACGGCAAGGGGTGAGCCGGTTCCCCGCGCCAACTTTAGGACGGGGCTGCCGCATTCCTTAACCCGTTATTTACCGTAACAGGAAAAAGTCGGTCTTCGAGGCAGACGCCCCGCGCCGAATTGGATTGTCTTGACGATCGGGACGCGCGGGGAGGCTGGAGGCGCCGGGTGGGCGCCGGAGTCGGAACCGGACAGGGTCATGAATTCGCGCGTATCGTGGAGTGTGGACGGCATCGATCCATCCGTCAGGGAGAGGGCCGAAGCCGCCGCGCGCCGCGCCGGCATGTCGCTCAACGACTGGCTGAACTCCACGCTCGGCGACGTCGCGCCGCCGAATTTCCGCGCGCCCTACGACGAGCGCCAGCAATCCGCCGGCGAAGCCAGCCGCGACGTCGCCGACATCCACCAGCGGCTCGACGCCATCACCCGGCAGATCGAGCAGATTTCGCGCCCCGCCCCGCGCAGCGATCTTTCGCGCGAGCAGGGCGTCGCGCGCCAATTGAACGACGCGATCTCTCGGCTCGACGCCCGGCTGTCGCAGATCTCGAAGCCGCAAGGCGCCCGGCCCGCGCCCGCGCAAAATCCCGCTCCCGGCGCCGCGCCGGCGCCCGGACAACGGCGCGAGCGCCAGGCCGATGCGGTCGAACGCGCCGCCGCCCAGGTCTATCGCACTTCGCCGCCGCTCAGCCCCGCCTCGCTCGACGTCGCGGTCGCCGAGATCGCGGCGCGGCAGAACGAGCTCGACAGTTTCGGGCAGCGACAGATGCCGCCGCGCGCCGCTCCCTCGGTTGCCCCCATGGCTTCTCCCGTCATGGCTTCTCCCGTCATGGCTTCTCCCGTCATGGCTCCTCCACCGGTGGCGCCCCCCGCCCCGTCCTACACTCCGCCTCCACCCCAGCCCGGACCGGACTTCTCCTCGCTCGAGCGGCATCTGCTCAAGATCACCAGCCAGATCGAGGCGCTGCAGCGTCCCGATCACATCGAGCAGTCGATCGCCGCCTTCCGCAGCGAATTGTCGGAAATCCGCCTCGCCATCACCGAGGCGATGCCGCGCCGCGCGATCGAATCCATCGAGAACGAGATTCGCTCGCTGCACCGGCGCATCGACGAGACGCGCTCCAGCGGCACCGACGGCCAGGCGCTCGCCGGCATCGAGCGCGCGCTGTCCGACATCCGCGAGGTGCTGCGCACGCTGACGCCGGCCGAGCAGCTCACCGGCTATGACGAGGCGATCCGCAATCTCGGCGCCAAGCTCGACCTGATCCTGCGCGCCAACGACGATCCCTCGACCGTGCAGCAGCTCGAAGGCGCGATCACGGCCCTTCGCGCCATCGTCTCCAACGTCGCCTCCAACGAGGCCCTGGCGAGGCTCGCCGACGACGTGCATCTGCTGTCGGCCAAGGTCGACCAGATCGCCCAGGCCCACGCCGCCGGCGCCAACGACGGCTTCGCGATCCTCGAGCAGCGCATCGCGGCGCTGACCGCGGCGCTGGAAGCGCGCGAGCGACCGGTCGAGAGCGCGAGCAACGAGCAGCTGGAAGCCGCGATCCGCGCGCTGTCCGACCGCTTCGACCGCATGCAGGTCGGCAGCGATTCCGCCTCCACCTTCGCGCATCTCGAACAACGAGTCTCCTATCTGCTCGAACGGCTGGAAGCCGTCTCCGAGCCGCGCGGCGGCGACCTGAGCCGCGTCGAGGACGGGCTGCACGACATCCTGCGACACCTGGAGAAGCAGCAGGCGACCTATGCCGCGCTCGCCGAGAGCCGCCGCGACGCAGAGCCGTCCGATTCCGGCGTGATCGACCTCGTCAAGCGCGAGCTGTCCGACATTCGCTTCAGCCAGGCCGAAACCAACCGCCACACCCAGGACTCGCTGGAGGCCGTCAACGGCACGCTCGCCCACGTCGTCGATCGTCTCGCGATGATCGAGGGCGACCTGCGCGCGGTGCGCACCGCGCCGCCCGCGCCACAGCCGGCCGCAGCACCGATGATGCCGGCCGAGCCGGCGCCGATGGCGCACAGCCCGACGCCGCAGCAGCAACCCAGGCCGAACGTCACCCCGGACGTCAGGCCCGAGCTGCCCAACCCGGCCGCGGCGCAGGCGACCTTCGCCGCCGCACCGCGCGAATTCCACGCCGCGTCCGCCGCACCGCCGCCGGTCCCGGTGGCGCCGCAAGCCACGCCCCCCTTGCCGCCGCGCGCAATCAGCGAAATCCTCGAACCGCATGCCGCGAGCGCGCGTGCCGCGATCGCGCCTGAGCTGCCGCCGGATCATCCGCTGGAGCCGGGCACGCGGCCGAGCGGACGCATGGCTACGACGTCGGAGCGCATCGCGGCTTCCGAGAGCGCGATCAGCGAAATCCCGGCCGCGCCGAAGGAGCCGGTGTCGTCATCGAGCTTCATCGCCGCGGCACGCCGCGCCGCCCAGGCCGCCGCCGCCCAGCCGCCGGAGAAATCCGGCCGCGGGGCAAAGTCGGCGCCCGGCGCCAAGGACAAGAGCAAGGAAGGCTCCACCATCACCTCGAAGATCCGCTCGCTGCTGGTCGGCGCGAGCGTGGTCGTGATCGTGCTCGGCACCTTCAAGATGGCGATGAACCTCTTGAACGGCAGCAACAACCCGCCGCCGTCGATCGAGAGCTCGGCGACCGCGCCCGCACCGCAGATGCAGGCGCCCGCGGAGCCCGCAAAGCCGGCCGCGCCCGATCAGGTGACGCCGTCGATGACCTCGCCGACGCCGATCGGCAAGCAGTCGCTCAACGGCTCCGCTCCGGCGGGCGCCGACCCGGCCGCGTCGGTCGAGATCCCGCCCGCACCCGCCGCCGCGCCGCACCCGGCCGCCGGCAACGGCGACGTCACCGGCGCGATCCCGGCGGCGGCATCGAAGACGAGGTTCGGCCAGGTCCAGGTGCCGCCGAGCGAGCGGCTGCCCGACGGCATCGGCGGCCCGGTGCTGCGCAACGCCGCGATGAAGGGCGACGCGACCGCGGCCTACGAGGTCGGCGTGCGCTTCGCCGAAGGCAAGGGCATCGCAATCAGCTACGACGAAGCCGCCAAATGGTACGACCGCGCGGCGCAGGCCGGCGTGGTGCCGGCGGTGTTCCGGCTCGGCACGCTCTACGAGAAGGGCCTGGGCGTGACGAAGGACACCGACATCGCCCGCCGCTACTACATGCAGGCCGCCGAGCGCGGCAACGCCAAGGCGATGCACAATCTCGCGGTGCTCGACGCCGATGGCGGCGGCCGCGGCGCCAACTACAACAGCGCGGCGCAGTGGTTCCGCAAGGCCGCCGATCGCGGCGTCGCCGACAGCCAGTTCAACCTCGGCATCCTCTACGCCCGCGGCATCGGCGTCGAACAGAACCTCGCCGAATCCTACAAATGGTTCAGCCTCGCCGCCGCCCAGGGCGATGCGGATGCGGCCGGCAAGCGCGACGACGTGGCCAAGCGGCTCGATCCGCAGTCGCTCGCCGCGGCCAAGCTCGCGATCCAGACCTTCAGCGCCGAACCGCAGCCGACCGACGCCGTCAACGTGGCGACACCCGCCGGCGGCTGGGACAGCGCGCCGGCGCAGGCCTCCAAGCCGACCCCGAAGCCCGCCGCAACCAAGCGCGCGGCCTCGGCCGCGCACTAAGGGCAAGTGATCGGCTCCGATCGCGTCGCGAATACGGTGCGCCCCCTCTCCCGCTTGCGGGAGAGGGTTGGGGTGAGGGTGTCTCCACAATCGATAGCCCCGATGTGGAGAGAGCCCTCACCCGCGCATTCGCGCGACCTCTCCCGCAAGCGGGAGAGGTGAACCGAGGTTGCCGCCAGACCGATCCAATCAAGATCATCAAGCCCACAATCAATCTCAATCGTTCACCACGCCGAAAAGCGTGATCGACCGGTCCCATGGAAGATCCCGCCGGCTCGTCGATTCGTGGTCCCGCAGGCTGGCGATTTCGGCTATGTGAGGAGCGCGGAAATCGCCTCGTCCTCCACTGGCATTCCGCAAGATGTGGTCCGTCTCGTCGGACGAGGTGCGATGCAGCTCTACCTTCCGATCGCCGACCTTCCGATCAACGTCTTCCTGGTGCTCGCCATGGGGGCCGCGGTCGGCTTCGTCTCCGGCATGTTCGGGATCGGCGGCGGCTTCCTGATGACGCCGCTCCTGATCTTCATCGGGATTACGCCTGCGGTCGCGGTCGCCTCCGTCGCGAGCCACATCGCGGCCTCGTCCTTCTCCGGCGCGATCTCCTACTGGCGACGCCGGGCGATCGATCCCGCGCTCGCCGCCGTGCTGTTGTGCGGCGGCACCACGGGCACCGCGCTCGGGGTGTGGACGTTCACGCAACTGCGCGCGCTCGGCCAGCTCGACCTGATGATCGCGCTGTCCTACGTGGCGCTGCTGACCACCGTGGGCGGGCTGATGTTCTCCGAAGGCCTGCGCGCGTTGATGCGGACACGCAGCGGCGTCGTGCCGCCGCGCCGCACCCACAACTGGGTCCACGGCCTGCCGCTGAAGATGCGCTTCAAGCGCTCGAAGATCTACCTCTCGGTGATCCCCGTCGTGGTGATCGGCATCCTGATCGGCTTCATCGGCGCCATCATGGGCATCGGCGGCGGCTTCATCCTGGTCCCGATCATGATCTACCTGCTGCGGGTGCCGACCTCGACGGTGATCGGCACCTCGATGATCCTGACGCTCGTCACCATGCTGTTCGCGACCATGCTGCACGCCATGACCAACCATCTGGTCGATGCGGTGCTGGCGCTGATCCTGATGGTCGGCGGCGTCACCGGCGCGCAGTTCGGCGCGCGCGCGGGCCAGCGGATTCGCGGCGAGCAACTGCGGCTACTGCTCGGCGTCCTGATCCTTGCGGTCGGCATCCGCTTCGCGGTCGAGCTCGTCATCCGCCCCGAGGACCTCTTCACCATCCGGGAAATCGGGAGCACCGGATGATCGCGCGCGCACTCGCTGCAGCCCTGCTGATCCTGCTCGCCGTCACCTCGGCGCAGGCCGAGCGGCTGATCGTCTCGGTATCGAACCACCGCGTCACGGTGACGCCGAACTATTCCGGCGAGGAGCTCGTGCTGTTCGGCTCGGTGGAGAAGGACGCCTCGACGCCCGCCGACCGCACCGCCTACGACCTCGTGGTGACGGTGAAGGGGCCGGCCGCCGACATGGTGACGCGGCGCAAGGAGCGCACCTTCGGCATCTGGATCAACACCGACTACCGGCAGTTCCTGCAGGTGCCGAGCTATCTCGCGCTGTTCGCCAACCGCCCCTTCGACAAGATCACCTCGGGCGAGATCGCGCGGCGGCAGCAGCTCGGACTGAACAACGTGCTTCTGACCCAGCGGGTCGGCACCGACTATGCCGACGTGGTGCCGAACGACGTATTTCGTTCGGCCTTCATCCGCCTGCGCACGCAGCGCGGGCTCTATCGCGAGGACGCGAGCGCGGTCACCTTCCTGACGCCGACGCTGTTCCGCACCGGCATTCCGCTGCCCGCCGAAGTGCCGATCGGCACCTATCGGGTCGAGATCAAGCTGTTTGCCGGCGGCGCCTTCGTCACCAAGACCGAGACCGCGTTCGAGATCGTCAAGGTCGGCTTCGAGCAGTTCATCGCCACCGCCGCGCACCAGCACGGCCTCGCCTACGGCCTCGCCACCGCGCTGATGGCGCTGATGACCGGATGGGTGGCCTCCATCGTCTTCCGACGTGATTAAGCTTCACGTCAGGACAGAGACCGCCATGCCGAGCACGCTCGCGGTCATCACGCCGGTCGCGAGCCAGCCGAGCCAGTTCAGCGGCCCGTCGATTACGAAGCGATCCATGACGTCGGTGCGGCGAACTATCAGCATCAGCAGGATCATCACCGGCACCGCGAGAACGCCGTTGATCACCGCGCTCCAGTACAGCGCGGAGATCGGATCAATCGGCGAGAAATTCATGATGATGCCGATGATCCCGGCAAGCGTCAGCACCGCATAGAAAGCTCGCGCCTCCTTCGGCTTGCGCGCCAGACCGACCGGCCAGCGCCGGCCTTCCCCGATGGCATAAGCCGCCGAGCCGGCCAGCACCGGCACCGCAAGCAGCCCGGTGCCGACGATGCCAAGCGCGAAGATGAATTCCGCGAAGGCGCCGGCGATCGGACGCAGCGCTTCGGCTGCCTGC
>NZ_JAGWUA010000055.1 GCF_028868675.1 Bradyrhizobium sp. | reverse complement strand
ATTCGCCGGCGCGCGCCGCCTCGATGGTGGCGTTGAGCGCAAGCAAGTTGGTCTGGTTGGCGATGGCGTCGATGGTGCCGACGATCTCGCCGATCTCGGCCGAGGCCGCGCTGAGACCGGCGACGGTGGCGGAAGTGGCGGTGACGGAGCGGGCGATCTCGTTCATGGTCGAGAGCGTGTGCCGCACGCCCGTGACGCTTTCGTCGACGAGTCCTCGCATCGTGGCCGCTTCGTCGGCCGCCGAGCTGCAGGTGGTCTTGATCGCGTTGGCGGAGGCGACCAGCTCGACGGAGGCGGAGGCGAGACTCTGGCACCGCGTCGACTGGTCGACGGACGCCGCAATCAGTCTGGCGCCGCTGACCGAAGCCTCGTTGCTGTTGATGCAGATTTCGACGGTGGCGTCGAGGTCGCTGGAGGCGCGCCCCGCGATCGCGCCGCCCAGCCGGTGCAACGCCTCGACGAGCTCGGGCTTGACATGCTCGCGCAGCGCGGCGCTGTCGAAGCTGGCGAGCTCGCGGTTGAGCAGGCCGGCCGTCCAGTCGTTGAAGCACTGGATCATCGCGTCCTGAAAGGCCTCGGACATTCCGCCCAAATTTTTGGCCGTATCGACCTGCGCAACCCCCGCGTTGCGCCTTCCAAGACCCAGCATCGTATTCTCCCGCGCCATTGCGTTACGCCGTGGGATCGCCTGATTCGGATTCATTTTCCGTTAACGCTGCTGCGCTGCGCGCAACAGCAGGGACGGACGACGCGATCGGTGGGAACCTGGACCACCCAAGCGCGATGGTGCGGGCAGCCGGAATCGAACCGGCACAGCGCTTGCGCACCGAGGGATTTTAAGTCCCTTGCGTCTACCAATTCCGCCATGCCCGCTTGATCCAACGGGATCAAACACTTATCGCATCTTCCGGACCTCTTGAATTGGCACGGTGAAGGGTCGGAAGACTGCTTCATCCTTAAGCGAGGGCGCGCCACAAGGCAAAGCCTCAATCCGGACACGTCATCCTGTTTTAGGCATTCTCAATCCAGGGGGATTATCACTCCGGCATGCCCGTTCCGTTTCTCCACCGCCTGCGCCGCGCCTGCGCGCTGATCACGCTGCTTGCTTCGGGCGTTGCGCTCTCCGGCTGCGCCGGCGTGAGCGACACGATCGGACCGGCTTTTGCCGATCCCGCCAGGTATGAGCTCTGGGACTGCAAGCAGCTCGAGCCCGAGCGCCAGAGGCTGATCGCTCGCACGGCCGAATTGCAGAAGCTGATGGACAAGGCCGAGACCGGTGCGGGCGGCGTGGTGGTGGCGGAAATGGCCTATCGCAACGAATATGTGGCGACGCGCGGGCAGGCGCATTTCGCGGAAGAAGCCTGGCGCCGCGGCAGGTGCCGCGAGGGCGGGACCACGGCCGCTGCCGCGGCACCGGCGCCAGCCGTCGCCGCGCCGGCACCGGCGTCGAAGTCCAGCGGCGCCGTGTACTGAGCCTCACGGCCGCCAGTCGTAGATCCAGTCCTGCCGCGCCAGCACGCGCTGCGGCCCGAGCGCGCGGATCGCGAGGTCGCGGGCGATCGCGAGCGGTCCCGTCATGTGATAGATGCGGCCCTGCTGCCGTGCGGCACGCTGCACTCGCCGCACGCGCGCCTGGCGCGCCCGGCCGTATTGCCGCAACGCGCGCGCGATGCCCTCGGCGCCCTCGGTCGTATTGCCGCCGAGGTGCTGCGCGAGCACGGTGGCGTCCTCGATCGCCATGCCGGCGCCTTGCGCGGCGAAGGGCAACATGGCGTGCACGGCGTCGCCGAGCAGCGCGACCTGGCCCTTGCTCCATTCGCAGCCTTCGGGAACGCCGAACAGCGCCCATTTGCGCCAGCCATCGACCGCCGTCAGCATCATCCGCGCCGCGCTCGGCCAGTGCGGGGCAGGGAAGGCGTCCACCACCTCGGACGGATGGCCGGCGGTGCTCCAGCCCGGCCTGTTCCAGGTCCCCGGCACCACCGCGACCACGTTGATCTGGCGCCCGCCCGCGATCGGATAGGCCACGAGATGGGCGCCCGGGCCCATCCAGAGCTGGACGCGGCGGGCGGTAAACTCTTTCGGCAGCTGCGTGGCATCGATGGTGCCGCGCCAGGCGATCAGGCCGGAAAAGCGCGGCTGCACGTCCGGAAACAGGTGCTGGCGCACCGTCGACCAGACTCCGTCGGCGCCAATCAGCGCATTCGCGAGCTCGTTCTGGCGCGAATTGCCACTGCGGTGGACGATCGTCAGCCCTCGCGCATGGGCTGCTGCGTCCTCGAACGTCGCGCCGAGCCGCAGTTCGATGTCGGGATGATCCCCGACCGCCGCGGCGAGCGCGGCCTGCAGGTCGGCGCGATGCACCACCCAGTAAGGCGCGCCGGCGGCTTGCGTGGCCGCCTCGCCGAGAGGCAGCCGCATCAGTTCGCCGCCGGCCCGCGCGCTCATGATGCTGATCGCCTCGGGCGTCACCGCGCGGAGCCTGAGGCGGTCGAGAAGTCCGAGGCCGACCAGCACGCGGCTCGCATTGGGCGACAATTGCAGACCGGCGCCGACCTCCTCCAGCCGCTCGGCCTTCTCCAGCACGACGATGCGAAAGCCTTTTGCGGCGAGCGCGAGCGCCGCCGTCAGTCCGCCGATACCGGCACCGGCAATGAAGATCGTTCGGGAGACGGCCACGCCTGGCAGATTATACCAGTCCGGGTCAGGCGGCCTTGTCCTTCACCACGCATTCGGGCGGGCGGGCCTCGCCGGCGCCGAGATCGGTCGCGAAGCGGTACAGCGTCGAGCAATAGGGGCAGATGATCTCGTTGTCGTTGCCGAGATCGAGGAACACGTGCGGATGGTCGAACGGAGGATTGGCGCCCACGCACATGAACTCCTGCGAGCCGATCTCGATCACCGGGACACCGGCATCGTTGTGGAAGTGCGGGACGACATGGTCGGACATCGTAATTCATCCTGGCGTGGCAATGGTGGCAGACGCAATCGAATGATGCGGCAACCGTCGAACGCCGCGGACCATACTGATGGCTGCAGGTGATTGCTAGTCCGGCGGAACCGAACGGCTCGCAACTGCCCCATGCTCATTTGCTCAGGCAAATTCGACACAATCTTGTCGTCCCAGAGAAGCCCTTCTTTCGTCGGGGCCGTTGTGTCGCAATTTTGGCATACTATTTTGTGGATGAAATCCCCAGGTCTCCTGAGCATGAAATGGCTGCGAATCAGCACTGGTGTGGCCGGCCTTGCGGCCTGCGCGCTTGTCTTTGTGCAGATGGCGCCGCATGCGCGCGAGGCCGCTGCGATTCTTGCGGCCCAAGACGATCCGGCCGAACTGTCGGAGCTCAAGCTCAGTTCTGTGCTGGGGAATGGCGAGCGACTGGTTCAGGACAAGATCGGCGAGCAGATCGAGGTGGCGCTGCGCGCGCAGGATGCCGATCTCGCCAACAGCTTCGTCGAACTCGCGCGCGACCGCAACATCGCGCTCCCCGACGACGTCATGAGCCGGGTCGGCGACGCGGTGAAGGACGAAAATTCGACCTCGCATTTCGCGAGGCGCTTTGCCACCGGCCTCGTCACCGGCGATGCCGACGATGTCGCGAGCCTGTCCGGCACGGTGGCCGGCGATCTCTTCGTGTTCGGCGACATCAGGGACGTCGTGCGCGAAGGCAAGCATCTGGCGATGGGTGAGGATACCGATCATCTGGTGCTCGGCCTTGCGGCGGCTGGCCTCGCGGTGACCGCGGCGACGTACGTGTCGGTCGGCGGTGCGACGCCGGTGCGCGCCGGGCTTTCGCTGGTGAAGGACGCCCGCAAGGTCGGCCGGCTCGGCGAGGGGCTCGCGGCCTGGGCCGGCCGTTCGGCGCGCGAGGCAGTCGACGTCCCCGTGCTGCAGAAGGCGGTCGCCTCGGGTTCGGTGCTGCGGCCGGGCGAGACCGCAAGCGCGATCAAGGCGGCGTTCCGCGCCGAGAGGGCGGGCGCATTGGTGCGGTTCGCCAAGGACGTCGGCCGGATCACCGAGAAGGCCGGCACACGCGGTGCGCTCGACAGCCTGCGCATTGCCGAAGGCCCGAAGGACGTCACGCGCGCGGCGCGCCTCGCGGAAGCCAAGGGCGGCAAGACCCGCGCGATCATGAAGCTGCTCGGACGCGGCGCGCTGCTGCTCGCCGGCAGCGCGTTCGATCTCGCGTCATGGCTGTTCGGCGCGGCGTTCGCGCTGTTCGGCGTCCTGTCCTCGATCAAGGCCACCACCGAGCGCCTGACCCAGGCGTGGTGCGACCGCAGGCGGGCGCGCCGCCTGCGCCAGGCGCAGATCGCGGCGTCCGAGGCGGCTCTGGCGGGCGCGGCCGTCGCGGCCTAAGATCGATCATCCCCCTCACGACGCGGAAACTGACGATGCCGAGTTTTCACAACGGCGCAGTGCAAATTGCCTATCTCGACGTAGGCGAGGGTGATCCGATCATCCTGGTGCACGGCTTTGCCTCGAGCAAGAACGTGAACTGGGTCTATCCGACCTGGGTCTCGGACTTGCGCAAGGCCGGCCGCCGCGTGATCGCACTGGACAATCGCGGCCACGGCGAATCGTCGAAGCTCTACGATCCCGCGCAATATTCCATTCCCGCGATGGCCGGCGACGTGCTGGCGCTGATGGACCATCTCGGCATCCCGCAAGCCGACGTCATGGGCTACTCGATGGGCGGGCGGATGACGGCATGGCTCGCCGTCAACGAGCCGCAGCGGCTGCGCTCGGCCATTCTCGGCGGCATCGGCATCGGCGGCCTGATCGAGGGCACCGGCCCCGGCGAGGCCGTCGCGAAAGCGCTGGAGGCGCCCTCGCTCGACGACGTCACGGATCCGGTGGGACGCACGTTTCGCGCGTTCGCCGACCAGACGCGGTCGGATCGCAGGGCGCTCGCGGCGTGCCTGCGCGGCACGCGCGACTTGATGCGAAGGGAGGAAGCCGCGCGCATCGACGTGCCGGTCCTGATCGCGGTCGGCACGGCGGACGACGTCGCCGGCTCGGCCAGGGCGCTCGGCGACGTCATCCCGGGCTCGGAAGTGCTCGACATCCCGAACCGCGACCACATGCGCGCGGTCGGCGACAAGGTCTACAAGAGCGGCGTGATCGATTTCCTGTCACGCCGCGGCTGAGGGCTTGTCGATCGGATCGTCCGCGCCGAGATGGCGCGCGAGCGCGATCAGCACGACGAAGGTCGCAAGCCAGACCATGCGCGCGCCGTAGCGATCGTGCGGTCCGGAGATCACGCCGCAGATGAAAGCGTTGCCGAGCAGTGCGAGCGTGACGGTCGTTGCGAGCAGCGACAGATCGTCGAGCCGGCGCCTCGCGGCCCAATGTCCGAGCAGCACGACCAGCGCCAGCATCGAGGCGAGCGCGACGGGAACATGCAGCCAGTTGACGTATTCGAAATGGACCTGCCAGCGCTGCTGGCGCGCCGCGCGCATCGGCGCGACCTGGGCGGGGATGTAGCGCTCGATGATGCCGTAGGTGTGGGGAATCCAGCCGCTGGTGCCTTCGCCGGTCGCAACGTGGAGCAATTGCTCGCCCATGGCCCGCAGCGCCGCCCCTGCCTGCCAGGCCGGATAGTCGGCGAGCGAGTGCACGACGATATGCCCCATCTCGTCATTCAGGCCTTCGAAGCGGCCGAGCGAGTTGAACACGCTCTGGCCCCACAAGAACTCATCGGCGGTTGCGGGCAGCTCGTTGCGATAGGGGCAGAGCTTGAATTTTTCGCGCGGGCAATGGTCGTTGAGATAGCGCGCGACGATGCCGTCCTGCATCATGCGGCCGAAGGCGACCCCGTAGCCGCCCGGCGTCCACGCCCATTTTCCCGACAGCGCGTCATTGGCCGAGAGCAGCATCAGGCTGCCGGCGAGGATCGTCAGGCTGCCCCGCGCGAGCCCGGCGAGCGGGACGCGGGCGCCGAGCAGGGGCCGTGCCAGCCAGCCGACCAGGCAGAGGCCGAACAGCACGCCGAGCGTGGCGCTGTGGGTCGCCGCGGCGAAGGCGGTGAAGACGAACAGCGAAAACTTCTCGATCGCCGAGATCCTGTCGCCGCAGATCGTCAGGATGAACAGCGACAGCACCGAGAGGCCGGCGAAGATGTCGGTCAGCAGCATGCTGGCAAGCCATGGCAGCGCGGTCGCCAGGATGAGGAGCAGACTGATCGCGACGAGCCGGACCGGCTGCAACAGTCCCAGCACGCGCAGCGTAAGTTGCAACAGCCACAACGTCGTCAGCGACTGGACGGCAAGATTGAGCCAGAAGGCCGAGGATTCGCCGAAATGCAGATAGAGCCCGAAGACCGTGGAGCGGCTCGGGACCAGATAGCCCTCGTACCAGCGCGCCAGATAGCCGCCGGTATCCCACTGAAGCAGCGGGTAGCCGTTCCAGAACGCCGGAGCGATCAGGAGAAGGGGTAGCGCGACGCCGACCAGCCGCAGCCACACGGAGCCCGCGGCACGGGCGCGCAAGATGTCGGTCGTGATGGTCTGGTCCTCCCCGCCGTTGGTCGACCATGCCCGGAATAGCCGGTGAAGCGGAATTCACCAATAGTTTGACGTGGCGCGGCTTGAATTCGGCCAATCGCCGACCACCTTGAGCCAACCGTCTCGAGCGTGGGGCGGCAAAGGAAAGCCTGTCGTTTCAAGGTCTTGTCTGGCTTTCGAGGGCGGTTCGGCATTCACCTTCGGGCAAAGCCCTCAGGACTCCGGCCGGCGCGGCGTGCTATAGATCGAACCGAGTGGGCGAATTCGAAGAGCCGCCCAGTCGCAAAATTCAAGAGCAAGTCCTTCAAGAGCAAGTCCATGGCAGTGCATCAGGTCAATCCCGGAGCAAAGCTCGCCGCGCTCGATCCGATCTGGGATCGCATTCGCGGTGAGGCCGAAGACATCGTCCGGCGCGAGCCGGAGCTTGCGGCCTTCGTCTACTCGAACGTGCTGCATCACAGCCGGCTGGAGCAGTCGGTGGTGCACCGGCTCGCCGATCGGCTCGACCATTCCGCGCTGTCGGGCGATCTGATCCGCCAGACCTTCGACGAGGCGCTGCGCGACGATCCCGATCTCGGCAACGCCTTCCGCGCCGATCTCGTCGCGGTCTACGACCGCGATCCCGCGACCTCGCGCTTCATCGATCCCTTGCTCTACTTCAAGGGCTTTCACGCCATCCAGACCCATCGCCTCGCGCATTGGCTCCACGTGAAAGGCCGCAAGGATTTTGCCTACTATCTGCAGAGCCGCGCCTCGGCGGTGTTCCAGACCGACATCAATCCCGCCGCCAGGATCGGCCGCGGAATCTTCCTCGACCACGCGACCGGTTTCGTCGTCGGCGAGACCGCCGTCATCGAGGACGACGTCTCGATCCTGCATGGCGTCACGCTCGGCGGCACCGGCAAGGAGAACGAGGATCGCCATCCGAAGATCCGCCGCGGCGTCATGATCGGCGCCGGCGCAAAGATCCTCGGCAACATCGAGATCGGGCATTGCGCGCGCATCGCGGCTGGCTCGGTCGTGGTCAAGCCGGTCCCGCACAACGTCACGGTGGCGGGCGTGCCCGCCCGGATCGTCGGCGAGGCCGGCTGCGCCGAGCCTTCGCGCACCATGGACCAGATGATCAACGCGATGGGGCTCTGATCTCTCAGGGCCCCGATCGTCCCCACATTTCTCGGCAAATCGTGCTGGCCCTCCGTGCCGTCTCGTCCTAAAACCCCGCCAGCCAGATTTCGGATTGGAGACCGCCGTGGACGTCAAGGAAGTGAGGAAGCTCGACGCGTATCTGAAGCGCGTGTTCGGCAATCCCAGGATTCGCGTCGTGCCGCGGCCGAAGAAGGACGATTCCGCCGAGGTCTATATCGGCGAGGAGTTCATCGGCGTGCTGTTCGTCGATGACGAGGACGACGATCGCTCGTTCCAGTTCCAGATGGCGATCCTCGAGGACGATCTCGTCGACCAGGAATAGACTTCCCACATCGTCATTGCGTGAGAGCATTCGCGAGGAGCGCAAGCTCCTCGTTCGCGATGACGAGCGCGTCAGCTCTTCGGCCCGCGCAGTTGCGCCGTCAGCCTGTCGAGGGCCTCGGCGACGTCCCGCCAATTCGAAAGCCAGCTTCGCGGAAAGCGGAAGGTGAGGTCGGCGCCGTCGATGCGGCGCTCGGCGAGGCACATGCCCGGCGTTGCCGCGTCGCGCGTGCAGCGCGCGCTGAGGGCAGGGCTTGCGGCCGAGAACAGGTCCTCGCTGCCATAGGGCGTGTCGGCCCTGGACTTGCGCATCGTCAGCCCGTCCTCCGGCGCCGTCGCGGTCGGGTCGAGGTAGCGCGGATAGATGGTGGCAACGCGCGCCTCCGGCGCCAGCGCATCGTGATGGGCGGATATCGAAACGAACAGGCGGTCGATCGGCTGCAGCGCTTCGTCGACGGTGTCGGCGGTGACGTGCCTCGGCGCGCCCGGCGCTTCGAGCGAGGGATAGAGGAAGTCGAGGTCGATGCGCTCCTGCGGCCCGGAATGGCGCTGGATCTTCATCCGGATCGCCGCGGCCGGCACGTTGAACAGCGTGCTGCCGACGCTGACCGGCAGCCTGGCCGGACCGCTGGCGCTGCCAGCGCCCCAGGTCGGCCACAACAGGTAGGCGACCAGCGCGACCGCGCCTGCCGCGAACGCGGCGGCAAGCGCAATCGGAAAGAGATGGGCCGAGGCGCGCGCGTTGCGGCTGCGAGGGGAGGTTGCCGAGAACACCGTCATGAATTCGAGCATCGCGGAAGGGTCGGCCGCTGGCCGACGAATCAGGCCCGAATATGCCATGGGGCGCGGGGAATTCGCGGAGAATTCCGGTCCCGCGGACCGGTGGGTGGGTCGCGGTGTTAACCCTCTCTTAAGGATAATGTGGCGCGCATTCGCGCTTTTTGTCACAGGAAGGTTCCAGCGTTTGCGTAGTTGCGGAACTGTCCCGATGTCGCCTGAGGCGTTGAATTCCCTGTTCTCGATCTGCATCGGATTTGCGCTGGCGGGCGCGCTGGTCAGCGGCTATCAGGCGCTTGCGCAGAGGCCGGCGGGTTTTGGACTGCTGCAAGAGGGCGTGGCGCCCAAGACGTTCGCCGCCGTTCCGTTCCTGGTGTTCGCGGCGCCCTTCATCATCATGCGCAACACGCTGCTCGGCGCACGGCTGGAGCGCCGCCGCTTCGAATTCGTGATGATGGCGACCATCATCGCGGGGTTCTGGAGCATGATGAGCGGCACCTTCTTCCTGATGACGCTGCGCGCTGCCGGCGTACTGACCTGACCGCGCGCTCGCACCCGCCGCCCGCGGGAAAGCCCCTTTGCCTGAAGATCACGGCCCCGCTATGAAGGTCCCCACGACAGGAGACCTCCATGGCGATCTACGAGATTGAAGGGCAGGCGCCCGACCTTCCCGCCGACGGCAACTATTTCATCGCGGAGACCGCGAGCGTGATCGGCCGCGTGCGCCTGAAGCCCGGCGCCAGCGTCTGGTTCGGTGCGGTGCTGCGCGGCGACAACGAATGGATCGAGGTCGGCGAGGGCGCCAACGTGCAGGATGGTTCGACCTGCCACACCGATCCCGGCTTTCCGCTCGTCATCGGCAAGAACTGCACCGTCGGTCACAACGTCATCCTGCACGGCTGCATCGTGGAGGACGGCGCGCTCGTCGGCATGGGCGCGATCGTGATGAACGGCGCGAAGGTCGGCCGCAACAGCATCGTCGGCGCCGGTGCAGTCATCACCGAGGGCAAGGAGTTTCCCGAGCGCTCGCTGATCATCGGCTCGCCGGCCCGCGTGATCCGGACGCTCGATGAGGCGCAGGTCGAGAAGATGGGCGGCGCGGCAAGATCCTATCAGGCGAAGTCGCCGCGCTACAGGACGGGGCTGAAGCGGATCGGCTGACGCCGTTTGCCCGTCGTTTGCCCGTCAGATGTCCTCGCTCTCGCTCGCCTCGACCCTGCTTGCGACCTTCTCATGGCCCGCGGACCACAGCGCATGCTCTTCCGTGCCGTCCCGATACGGATTGGCTTCGGCAGGAATGTTGTCGCGCGCCGCGCGCTCGCCTTGCGCAAATGGATCCCGATCTGTTGTCACGACTTTGCCTTTCTGGGCCTTGCGTGCGCCGTCGTTCGGCTCGAGGACCGATCGAGCGCGGCACTCTTGCGGAGTGCATCCCTGAGATCGATCGGAATGCCGTGCTTCTTCAGGAGATCGGCAAAGGCCTCGTCCGCAAGTTCCTGAAACGTCGCCATCCGGTTGCGGCCCAATTGCTTCAGCTTGTCGTAAGTGTCCTCGTCGAAGGCGATCAGCTTGCGCATGACGGTGCCTGGTATCCCTGTTTCAAATCGCCTGTCGTGGGATTGTTCCAGAACGGGTCCGGCGGACCGGTGGCCGCGCTGATGGGGCCAATAAAGAACAAGGCCGTTGACGCAGTATACCGTCAACGACCTTGCCAGCCCCGGATATTGAAATCGGCTCACGCCATCCGGTGAACTGGAGCATCGCCCGGAATCATACGGGCGAATGTGATCCAGTTCACAAGCTGCAAAAATTTCAGTGGGATGCGGGGTTAGCCCCGCGGCTTGCCGCGCTTGCGCGTGCTGGCATGGGTCCGGCGGCGGACCGGCTTGCGCCTGACCGAGGGGGTCTCGGTCTCGGTCGCCTGCGTGCTGGCGAAGGACTGGCGCAGCCCGTCGATGGACTCGGTGAGGGTTGCGACCTGCTCCGACAGCCGCTTGGTGTCGGCCTGCTGGGCCGCGAGCAGGCGCCTGACCGTCTGAAGCTGGTCCTGGACGACCTGCAGTTGGTCGACCGATTCCTGCTGGGTGGCTTCCAATCCCCTTGTCTTCTCGACGAGCTGCTCGGAGACCTGCGCGGTGCGAGCCTGGAGCTGCCGGGACGCCACCACCCGGTCGGCTTCCGGCGCCTGGCCGGTATACGCACGCCATCCGGCGATGGCCACCGCGCCGCCGAGCAGGATCAATAGGGCTGCGGCCGCCAGCGCGATCGGCTGGCCGCCGAGACGGGCAAGCGGATGGGTCTGCGGGTCCTGAGATGCGTAGTCGATCATTTCTGACAAAGCCCAAATGAACCGAAACTGGCGAATGCCGGCAGCCCGAGGGCGGCCGGGACGTCCCGAAAAAGTTACACTTCGGCAAGGAATCCGACAAAAACGAGGCTGAATGCGCAAAAAGGCGTCCCGGCCGGGCAGTGTTCCGTGCCCTGGCTCGTCTTTCCCGGGCTCAAAATGGTTGCGGCCAGCCATTGGGGGATGGCTGGCCGCGCGCGAACCGGTCTGGGACGGGGAGGGGTGGGGATGTGACCGGGTCGCGTAACTCCTCAAGAACTCCGTTGGTCTCGAACTACTGGTCCTTCGCACTGGCAGTGGACACCGCCGGCCGGTTGTCGCCGAGCGAGACCCAGACATTCGGATCGCTCTGCGACTGGCGCTTGACGAAGCGGTAGCCGGTCTCGGTCCAGGCCACGACATTCTCGTTCTGATTGTCGAGAATGAACTCGCCCTTGTCGGTCTTGACGGTCAGCACCGCGTGTCCTTCACCCTTCTTGTCGCGTACGACGGTGATGAGCAGGGCCTCGCGCGGCCACCCGGCGTCGATCAGCATCTTGCGCTTCATCAGCACATAGTCTTCGCAGTCGCCGTAGCCGTCGGTCGGCAACGACCACTTCTCGATCACGCCCCAGTGCTCCTGGTCGGTGATCGGCTTGACGGTCTCGTTGACCCAGCGATTGACCTTGAGCAGGTCGCGCCATGCGGCCTGCGACATCACGATGTCGCGCGGCTGCGACGGCCCGCCCTGGCATTGGGCAGCATTCTCGGCACAGAACTCGACCCAGCCGATCGGCGCGCGCGTGGCATCGCCGAGGCTCGCATAGAGCAGCCGGCTTTCGCCGGCGTGCGCTGCCGCGCCGATCCCCATCAGGATGGCGACCAGCGCCAGCCCGCGTCCCTGTCCCCTGAAGTCGAACATCGTGGCCCCCGTTTCTTGTTGGGACCACGTTTCGCACAAACCATTTGCATCGCCGCTAAATGAACCAAGTCAAGTGAAGACAAACACAAGTAAATATAAGAGCTAATTCGATCTATACTCGAATAAAATTCGAATAAAATTTAAGAATACTGGATTTGAATAAAATTGTAGGCATTAACGCGCCGACGCCGCGAATGTCTGCGTTTCGCCCCGCCAGCGGCGCGCGCGTTAACCGGAAAGAGAACGGCGGGCGCCGACGAAAAACGCGGCCTCCGCCGGACGGGGCCGCGTCGTGGGCTGGAAAGAATGGAATCCGGGTCCGGTCCGCGCTTTACCGCGCGGTAACGCTCTCTTCGAGAGTCTCGGCGGGCTGCTCGTGGATGAACTCGAGCGCGAAGCCGTCCTCGAGGTTTCGCACCACCCGGCCCTGGACGCGGCCGAGCAAGACCTGCGACTTCAGCGGCGGGCGGTTCTCCGCGGCAATGGCGGCGCCCGACAGCGAGAGGTCGATGATGCGGCAGGTCATCTTGGTGCCGTCTTCGAGCGTGAGCACCGCGATCGGGTTGCGCGGCACGATGCGGTCGTGGCGGCGATCCTCCGGCAGGTTGAGGATGTCGCGGTTGGCGAGCCAGGTGAGCTGGGCGGCGAGCTTGTCGCGCTTGCGCGGCGTCGCCCCGACCGTCATGGCGAAGCCGTTGTCGATCATCCGGGTGATCTTGCCCTCGACGCGGCCGATATGGTCGAGATAGGCGACCACGCGGTCGCCGACATTGCCGATGCCCGGTGCCAGCATGGCGAGCCCGCCCGGCGACATGTTGATGACCTGGCAGGGGAATTCCCGGCGGTCCGGCAGCATGTAGCGGCCGAGCAGGTGCACCTTCACCCGCTGGAAGCGCCTGCGCTCCTCGGTAGCCGGAAGAAATTTTCTGTTCGCCAACGCCATCTTCACTACCCGACCCCCGCCCGGGCGGAGCCCGAACGACCCTAAGGCGCATAGGGTTAACGCGCCGTTATCATCGCGCGCGCGAGGTAACGATGGGTCATGCGGGTTGTGCCCGGCGCGCAGCAACCCGCTTGGCAGGTCCGGGCAGCCTCACATAGGATTCGAGATCGCGCGCAAAAGACATCGAACGAGACAACGGCGCGAAAGGAAACACCATGGAGCCAATCCGCGTATGCACCCATGCGGGACCGGGCACTGATCCCGTCATCCGCACCGTGCCCCGGCCGAAGGTCGGCAAGAAGGGCGCGCTGATCAAGATCGGTGCCTGCGGCGTCTGCGGCACCGACCTGCATATCCTGAAGGGCCACTGGCCAAAACCGCTGCCCTGGCCGTTCACGCTCGGCCACGAGCTCGGCGGTGTCATCGTCGAATGCGGCGAGGAGTTTTCCGAGGACTTCATGAGCAAGAAGCTCGAGGTCGGATCGAAGGTGATGATCCCGCCGCTGATGCCCTGCGGCCGCTGCTACTACTGCACCCACTATCCCGCGACCGCCAACAAATGCCTCACGCCGGTCTATTACGGCCGCTATCTCGGTTTCGACAAGCCGCCGCATCTGTGGGGCGGCTGGGCCGAATATGTCTATGTCGACCTCGACATGCTGCCCGGCACCAAGATCTACAAACTGCCCGACGACATGTCGCTGCGGCTGGGCGCGTTGTCCGAGCCGCTCACCTCCTGCATTCGCGCCTTCAACCGCGCCATGCGCGCCGGCGGATTCTCCTGGGGCGACACCGTGGTGATCCAGGGCTCCGGTCCGATCGGCATCCTCGCGGTGGCGGCGGCGCAGGAGATGGGGGCGGGGCGAGTGATCTGCGTCGGCGCGCCCGAAGAACCGCGGCTCGCCCTGGCGCGCGAATTCGGCGCGGAGGCGACCGTCAACATCGACGAACTCAGGACGCCCGAGGCACGGATCAAGGCGGTGCGCGACATCGTCGGCGGTTTCGGCGCCGACCTCGTGATGGATTGTTCGGGGCACCCGAGCGCCGGCCCCGAAGGCATCGAGATGCTGCGCGACGGCGGCACCTATGTCGAGATGGGTCAGTTCACCGACGCGGGCTCCATTGAGACGTCATGGCACCGCATCTGCACCAAGGACCTCAACGTGCTCGGCTCCTGGGGCTTTACCGGCAACGATCTGCCGCTCGGCGTCGATATGCTCTACCGCACGCGGAACAAATATCCATGGCTGAAGATGCAGACGATCTACCCGTTCACGGAAGCGGGTGTCGCGCAGGCGGTCAGGGACGCCATGGCGATGAAGACGGTGAAGTCGACCATCGTGCCGTGGCCTGAGCTGGTGGGGTGAGGATGAAAAACGCTCTGCGCGATCTCGCGGCCTTCCTGGTCGAGGCCAGGCGGCGGACCTATGCCGGCCTTGATGACGATGCGACCGTCGCTACTCCGCTGCTCGCGGGCTCAAAGCAGCTCGAGCATCGCGCGTCGGGCTACGCTTACCGGGACATCTATTTCGGAATGGGTTTCTTCGTCGGCCAGGAGACCGTATCGAGGGATGGCCGGGTCATCTGGTCGATGTGCTACAGCGGCGGCACGCGGCCGGAGATCACGGATCGGAGCACGCTGCTTGCGATCTACAAATTCCTGCGTCAAGCGCTGCTCGCGGCCGACGTCGACAGGCCGTATCGCGGTCCTGCCGCGTTTGCCGCGGGCGAGTTCGCATACGCCAACGAAGTCGAGGGGGCGCTCGATTGCTTTCACGGTGTCGAGGTGATCTCGCGGCGCGGCGTGACATTGTACGAGCTGCGCTACGGCGGCGGCTTGCTGCGATAGGCCGTCATTGGACGCAAGTCGGCGCGTCCGGCAGGCCGAAGAGCGTCGCCGGGGATGCAGTTCCATCCAATACACGGCCGCGTGAACGAATCCTCCGGCGACGACCGCGGGCTAGCGACGGGAGGTTCGCTCCCCGCAACGTTTTCCGGCGTCCATGGACGGGACGGCAGCGCGGGCAAGATTGATTGATTGCATCCGCCCCGCTACTAATCGTGGCCGAAGCCGTCATTGTGTGATTGCAATCGTCAAGATCCCAGATATCCGGTGATACGATGTATTCGAGCAATGCTGACCTCTCCACCATCTTCAATCGCATCCTGGATACGGCCGCCAACAATCTCCGGATCGCAAATATCCTGGTGCAGATGGGGCTCGATCCCAACAACGTCACCTACGACGCGCTGTTCAACCGGCTGCTGGAAATCGTGCTGGCCAACATCACGCTGGCCAACATGTTCGCCCTGATCGGCGCCGTATTCTTCGTGGCGACGCTGCTGATGCAGACCATGGTGCCGCTGCGCGTCGCCAACATGGCGGGTTGCTCCTTCTTTGCCGCCTTCGGCGCGCTCTCGGGCAACATCACCACCTTTCTCCTGTATCTCCTGATGCTGCCGATCAACGCGGTCCGCCTTCGTCAGATGCTGAAGCTGGTGGAGAAGGCGCGCCACGCGACGCAGGGCGACATGTCGATGGAATGGCTCAAGCCGTTCATGAAGGAGCGCAGGTATCGCCGGGGCGATACTTTGTTCAAGAAAGGCGACGCGGCCACCGAAATGTTCCTGACCGTCACGGGAAAATTCCTGGTCAAGGAAATCAACGTCGAGCTGCCGCCGGGGCGTCTCATGGGGGAATTCGGCTTCCTGACGCCGAACAATCGTCGCACCGGCACCGTCGAGTGCATCGAGAACGGTCAGGTGCTCTCGATCACGTATGAAAGACTGCTCGAAATCTATTTTCAGAATCCGCAATTCGGCTACTACTTCCTCATGTTGACGAGCCAGCGCCTCCTGGAGAACATTTCGCGGCTGGAAGGGGTCGTCGCCCAGCAGAGGACGGCGCTGCAGGCCGCGGGCGTGGGCAACGTGGCCTGAGGCGCGGCTTCGACGTCAGCGATTGCGCGGCGGCTCAAGCGCCCGCACTGAGATCGCGGACCATGTATTTCGCCGTCTTGCCATAGCTTCGGAGCTTCGCGCGCAGTGCCGCATCGGGATCGACGGTGCGGAATCCCAGGCGTTCCCACAAGAGGTCGGTCTCGTACACCGACACCAGTGCGAGCGCGCCAATCCGCGCCGATCCGGCCAGCGCCGCGATCGTCTCGATGTAGGATGCTGCGCTTGCCCCGCCGCGATGCGCGGGCAGCACGGCCACATCGTGCACGTGAAGGCAGTCTGCCCGTTGCGGTAGTTCGTGCAGGAATTCGTCGAGGGGCGGGATCCGGTGCAGCTTCCAGGGATGCGCGATGCCGTAGCCCGCGACCGCCCCGTTCACGGTTAGCATGCGGCAGCCGTCCGGAAACAATCGCAGCTTCTCGGCATACACCTCGAGCCGCTCAGGGAGATCGGTATGGAGCCGCCCGGCGATCTCCATGATCGCTGTCAAGTCGGCGGGCGTTGCCTGTCGCCACTGCAATGTCGCGCTCGTTCCTGTTGTGCGGATCGTGTTGTGTTCCGCTTCGGCAGTTTATTCCCGCGTGCGGCAGCGCCCAGCGAAAAATATCTTGGTGCGCTCCGTCGGAATAGGTCGCGCCCGGCGGCGTCCTATCCCTGCAAGCCAATTGCATAATAGGAGAGACCATGACGATTTCCATTCGCTTCGCGTTCGCCGCCGCGGCCTCGCTCGCATTGATCTCGTCGGCTTACGCCGCACCCCCGACCAAGACCGCGACGACCGCAAAGGGGTCGGTGCTCACCGACGGAAAGGGCATGACGCTCTACACCTTCGACAAGGACGCCGGCGGCAAGTCGGCCTGCAACGGTCCATGCGCGACCAACTGGCCGGTGCTGAAGGCGGAGGCGAGCGACAAGGCGGGCGACAACTACAGCATCATCACGCGCGACGACGGCTCGAAGCAATGGGCCTACAAGGGCAAGCCGCTCTACACCTTCGCCAAGGACCAGAAGCCCGGCGACGTCACCGGCGACGGTTTTCTGAACGGCGCCTGGCATCTGGCGATGCCGTGATCGGTTGACGGCGTGGGGCGCGCGAGGTCTACCTCAGCCCCTCGTACACCATCAGCCCGCGCGCGACCTGCAGCTTGCGGATGGCGCGCGGCAGCAGCTTTTCCGGCTGATGCAGGTAGCGCCATGAGGTGAGGGCGAAATCTCCGAGCGCGCCGCATTCGGTATCGAACGGCGCCAGCACGCCGGTGACGCTGAGCGGGGTGTGCGGGCGGGCGGCGAAGGGCAGCAGCAGCAGTTCGAGATGCGCCTTGGTGCCGTCCTCGCGTGCGGCCGTGAGGCCGGCGATCGCGCCCAGCGTCTCGTCGGCGACGATCGCGATGATCTCCTCGATCTCGGCGCGGCTCTGTGGCGCGAACAGCGACGTGAAGCTGATGTCCTTCAGATCGCGGCCGGCGATGGCGCAGACGCGCGTGCCGGCGACGCGGAAGGGGAGGCCCGGTTCGGTCGCGACGACGAAGATGTCGCCGAGCAGCCCGCGCACGGCGGCCGGATCGATCGTCGAACGGTCGGGCGCCCGCGCGCTGCCGCGCTTGTCGTCCCAATAGGCAAAGAATTCACGGCTAGACGGATGTTTCATGACTGACGCTCGCCCCTCGGCGCACCTTTCGGGACAGACCTGTCCCGCTTCAGTGCACCTGAGGTCCCTTGGTTGTTGTGCAGGAGGGGTGTTGCAGCGTCTATGCCGGGGGCGCGTTTTCGGCCCTGTGAGCGGCGCCTTTGCGTCGTTAACGTTAAATTAACGACGCGCTTTGCGTCACGCCCACTGCTGTTAAGGTGGCTGCGGTCGCAAGCCTCGCTGTGTTTTCCAGGTTCTCGGCGGGGCCTGTACACAAGGCGTCAAACAGTTTGGTCGCCGCGCGGGGAGGGGTGGGGATGTTCCTTATCCCCTGATGCGCGGGCAAGGCCGACACGGACAGGGAGGGCTTTCCCAGAGCCCTCCCTTTTTCATGTGTGCACTTGCACAGGGTGGGCAAAGGCGCCTATCTGCTCTCATCTTACCGTCCGCGCCCGAAAGCCGAAGACCCCTTGGATTCTCCGCGATACCCTCCGCCGGGACTGCCGGCCAACCCGTACGAGGTTCCGCGCGAGCCGGTGCTGATGTTGCCGCCGGCGCTGACGGCCTACATCGTCCTGCTGGCGGCGATCCATCTGCGGGTGCTGCTGCCGCCCGAACTCGAGAATTGGACCATCGACGTCTTCGGTTTCATTCCGAAACGCTACGACTCCTCGCTGCTGAACCTGCAGATTCCCGGCGGCGCCGGCGCAAAGGTCTGGAGCTTCGTCACCTATTCGCTGCTCCACGCCAATCTCACCCATCTTGGTTTCAACGTGCTGTGGCTGTTGCCGTTCGGCAGCGCGCTGGCGCGACGCTTTGGCGCAGTCCGCTTCTATGTGTTTCTGGCGGTGACGGCGGCGGCCGGCGCGCTCGCCCATCTGTTGACCCATGAGCATGCGGTGGCGCCGATGATCGGCGCTTCCGCCTCGGTGTCCGGCACGATGGCGGCCGCGATCCGGTTTGCCTTCGTGCATGGCAGCTTCCTGTCGTTCAAGAGAACCGATGCCGAGACCGCGGCCAGAGTTCCCGCGCTGCCGCTGTCGCGGGCGCTGCGCGACGGAAGGGTGCTCGGCTTCCTCGCGGTGTGGTTCGGCGTCAACATCGTGTTCGGCATCGGCTCGATCGCGATCGGAACCGAGGGCGCGACGGTGGCCTGGCAGGCGCATATCGGCGGCTTCGTCGCGGGGCTGTTGCTGTTCTCGCTGTTCGATCCCGTGCCGCATGCGCGATCCGATGCTGCAGGTGCGTCATCACAGGACATTTCAGATCGTATCTGAAGCTTGGCTTGCGACGCCGGGCGATTTCATCCATCATCGAAAGCGGAGAATGTCGCGAAGGGACAGGCCGGTAACGGCGTGCCTTCGCAAGGCGCCTGAACGAGAAGCCCGACACCAGGCGGGCGCCGAAACTGTTGGTTGAAGATTCGCGAACAAGTCCGGCCCGCCTCGTGCGACCGGGTCGGATTCACGGAGGCGACAATGACGGTACGTTCTATCCTCAACACCAAGGGCCACAACGTCCTCAGCGTCGAGCCCGGCGCCAAGCTCGCGGCCGCGGTCAAGCTGCTCGGCGAGAAGAGGATCGGCGCCGTGCTGGTGATGAATCAGAGCCGGATCGAAGGCATCCTGTCGGAGCGCGACATCGTGCGCGTGCTCGGCGAGCGGGGCGCCGCCGTGCTCGACGAGCCGGTCAACAACGTCATGACCCGCAAGGTCGTGAGTTGCAAGGAGACCGACACGGTCGCCGAGATCATGGAGATGATGACCACCGGCAAGTTCCGCCATCTGCCGGTCCTCGACAACGGCCGGGTGGTCGGCCTGATCTCGATCGGCGACGTCGTCAAATGGCGCGTCCGCGAATACGAGACCGAGCAGGAAGCCCTGCGCGACTACATCAAGACCGCCTGACGCTACGCGTCGGCGGCTGGTGCGGTCCCCTCGGGCGCCAGCACCTGGATCGCCTCCTGGATGGAATCCAGCGCGCGCTCGGCGGCGCGGGTGCCGAATGCGATCAGGTCGTCGGCGCGGTGGAAGTCGAACCAGCCGATCTGGCCGACCCGCGGCGTGATCAGCATGTCCGGCGGGTCGCCGGCGAGCCGTGCGCGGGTGATGCGGTCCTGCATGATGTTGAAGGCGTCGACCATCACCGCGGAGATGCCGGGACGTCCGGGGCTGCCGAAGAATTCGCGCTTCATGGTGCGCTCGGGCGAGAAGAATCGCGGGAAGCGCCGCTTGGCCGCCGCATCCTCGGCGACCGGCTCGACCGGAGCCGCCGGCATCGCGCCGTGGTTATAGATCGTCGTCGAGTGGGTGAAGACGTCGCTGGAAAGATTTGCGGCGATGACGATTTCCGCACCCAGCGCGCGCGCCGCCGAGACTGGCACGGGGTTGACCAGCGCGCCGTCGACCAGCCAGCGGTCGCCGATCAGGACGGGCGAGAAGATGCCGGGCAGGGCATACGATGCGCGCATGGCGTCGACTACGGGGCCGCGCGTCAGCCAGATCTCGTGGCCGGTGCGAACTTCGGTGGCGACGGTGGCGAATTTGACCGGGAGGTCCTCGATCAGGGTCGGGCCGATCGTCTCGGTGAGCCGCGCGGCGAGCTTCTCGCCGCCGATCAGGCCGGAGCCGTTGAGGCGGACGTCGAGATAGCCGAGGATGTTGCGCACGCCCTGCAGGCTGCGCGCCCAGTCCTCCAGCGTGTCGAGATGGCCCGCCGCGTAGGCGCCGCCCACCACGGCGCCGATCGAGGTGCCGACCACGACGCTCGGCACGATGCCGTTCGCGAGCAGGGTCCTGAGAATGCCGATATGGGCAAAGCCCCGCGCCGCGCCGCCGCCGAGCGCAAGCCCGATGACCGGCCGGCGAATGCTGCCGAGACCGACTTTCTCGCCGTTGGAGCCGTTTTGGCCCCACCCCTTCAACATATCCAGCACCGAAGATCTCCCAAGACACCTGCAAGGACAGCAACGCGCATTGCCAGACTAGTACCGTGATCGCGCCTCGCCAGTACGACGGCGAAGCATGGTTTATGCCGCAGGGCAGGAGTATGGCGCCGGCCGATTGCCGCAAGACTAACCGCGCCGGCGCGGTCCGGGTTCCACAGCCGGCATTCCCGGGGAGCGGACGGCTTGAATTTGCCGCGTTTTCGGTGAAAAGCAGGCGCATGACTCTCGGGGGTGACGGCATCATGGGATGGCGGCGCGGCGGATCGCTGCTGCCGGCGGTAATCCTTGCCGCGGCGCTCTGCCTGCTCGGCACCGCCGGCGCCCGGGCGCAGCTCTTCTCCGACAGGCCGCCACCGGTGCCGCCGGCGGCAGTCCCCGATCCCGGCAGCGCCGTGAGCCTGGCGCCGCCGTCGGGACCGGGCGCGACGCCGAACCTGCCGCCGACGCTGACGCAGCCCTCGTCGCCCGCGGTCCCGCCTTCGATCGCGAACGTGCCGTCGGCCGCCCCGCTCGGAGCGGCCGCGCCCGCGCAGGCCGTGCTGTCGCTCACCGCCAAATACGGCAAGGACCTGCCGGCGATCACCAGCGGACTGGTGTGGCGGGTGTTTTCCGACCGCCCCGACGAGACCGGCACGTTCAAGCTGATCCGCGAGGACCGCAACGCCACGCCGAACATCGTACTGCCGCCGGGCAACTACGTCGTCCACGTCGCCTTCGGCCTCGTCAGCGCGGTGCGCACGGTCGCGCTGAAGGCCGAGACCGACCGGGAATCCTTCGTGCTGCCGGCCGGCGGCCTGCGCATCGAGGGCCGCGTCGGCACCACCCGCATTCCGCAGAACCAGATTTCGTTCGCGATCTACAAGGGCAGCCAGTTCGAGGCCGGCGAGCGGTCCTCGCTGCTGCCGAGCGTCGCGGCCGGTGACGTCGTGCTGCTGCCGGAGGGGACCTACTACATCATCTCCAATTACGGGGACGCCAACTCGGTGGTGCGCTCGGACATCCGCGTGCAGGCCGGCAAGCTCACCGACGTCACCATCACCCATCGCGCCGCCGTGATCACGCTCAAGCTCGTCAGCGAGAAGGGCGGCGAGGCGCTCGCCAACACGGCCTGGTCGGTGCTGACGCCCGGCGGCGACGTGATCAAGGAATCGATCGGCGCCTTCCCGCGCGTGGTGCTCTCCGAGGGCGAGTATCGCGCCATCGCCAAGAACGAGGGCAAGGTGTTCGAGCGCGGCTTCAACGTCGTCAACGGCGTCGACGGCGAGGTCGAGGTGGTCGCGCGTTAGGCCCGATGACGTCGGGCCCGGCGGGGGCTTGCGCGGCCGCAAACCAAAAACCTCGGTTCAACCCCATGCACAGTCGCCGGTGACTGCCGGCATGGCGCGGGGCGGACCTTGCGAACCGTTTGACGTGCCGGGCAAATCCGACCTCTCCGCGCAGGCGGACACCGGACGGGTGCGCAAGGCGAATTTGACGGGATTCCAGCCGGCATCCGGCCCCGACGTGCGTGCCTTGGCGCGCCGGTTTTCAACCAAAACCGCAGTCGGCTGCCGGGTCTCGACGATCTATTTCGTTCTATTTCCGCCCTGCTGCGCTATATGTCGGGCACCCGATCTCGCGCGGTGCGGGATCGGCGATCAGCGCGGGGTTGCGGCCAGTCGGCATGTTCGAGGTGATCCTGACCAGACGCAAACGGCTCGGCTGGCGGTGGCAAGTCTGCGACCAGTCCGGAAAAGTATTTGCCGACGGCTTCGAGCGATCGCGGCCGGAGGCCAAGTACCACGGCGAGCGCGCGCTGTTCTTCCTGCTGTCGCAGGCGCATCTCGGCAACACGTCGGCGGCCTCGAGCGGGGATTAGCCGATCCGCCGAGGACGTGCGCGCGCCCCGCGGCGAGGCAGCGGGAAGAAACCACCCGCGTCAACGGGCGGGAAACGGGTCAGAACCGTGTCACCACGTCCGACAGCGCGGGACGCGGCCGATCATCGCCGGGTCTGGCGCCGGGCGTGCCGACATAGATGAGACCGGCGAACTTCTCGTCGGCCTTGAGCCCGAACCCGTCGAGCACGTCGCGGTCGAAGGCGAACCAGCCGGTCAGCCAGCAGGCGCCATAGCCGAGGGCGGTCGCGGCGGTGACCATGTTCATGGCGCTGGCGCCCGCCGAAAGCTCCTGCTCCCATGCCGGCACCTTCGGATGCGGCCTCGTGAGGCTGACCACGCCGATCACCAGCGGTGCGTCCGCGAGGCGGCGCCGCTCGACATCGATCTCGGCCGGCGAGGCCTGCGGGTTCTTGCGCGCAAAGACCTCGGCGATCACGTCGCCCGCGCGCTGCCGCGCCTCGCCCTCGAACACGATGAAGCGCCAGGGCGCGAGCTTGCCGTGATCCGGCACCCGTGCCCCGATGGTCAGAATGGTCTCGAGTTCGGCCGCCGACGGGCCGGGCTCCGTCATCTCGCGCGGCTTGACCGAGCGGCGGGTCTTCAGGAGTTCGATGGCGTCGGGCACGGAGGATTCCTCATGGGGGGCAACGGGGTGACGGTGAGATAGGCCCGCCCGGGCACGAGGGGAAGGGGAATTTAGAGGCATTGTGAGGAGCGGCCCGCGGCAATGGAGACGCTCAGCGACCGCAAATTCCTCGATGCCCTCGAGCGCAAGACGCGGCATTCTCAGGCCCGCCAAGCGCGGTCCGAAAGCCGCGTCGGGCTCAAGGAAAATTAAGTGCAGTCCAGCACTGTCACCGTAATCCGGTAATTTGTAATCTAAGTTCTAGGCTGCGAGCCACCGCTCGACGTCTTGCGGTTTGGGAAGGCCGCCCGCGTGTACCACCTTGCCGTCGACGACGATACCGGGCGTCGATGCGATGCCGTAGCCGGCAATAGCCGCGTAGTCGGTCACCTTCTCGATTGTCACCGGAATACCAAGCCTATTCGCCTCGGCCTGCACCATCTCGGCGGTCGCGATGCAGCGCTTGCAGCCAGGTCCCAGCACCTTGACTTCTTTCATAGATTTCTCCGATCGTTAGCTGAAGAGCGCATTGAACATGAATCCCACCACAAGAATTCCCGCCGCGACGACGCAGACGAAGACAGCAATCAGCTTGAGGCTGAGAACCTTGCGCAGGATGATCATCTCGGGAAGCGACAACGCGATCACCGACATCATGAAAGCCAGTACGGTTCCGAGCGCGGCACCCTTCGCGAGAAGGGCTTGAACGACCGGGATGATGCCGGCGGCATTCGAGTACATGGGAATGCCGATCAGGACGGCGGCGGGGACTGACCACCAAGCCCCCCGACCCACGATCGAGGCGAGAAGGTCCGAGGGAACGTATCCGTGGATGAAAGCTCCGGCCGCAATGCCCGCGATGATCCACGGCCAGACTTTGCCGACGATCTCGCGCACGGCTTCGATGCCGGCCTTGATCCGGTCAAGGGCCGTCAGGCTTTCCTGCGGCAGTTCGGCGGAGCTCGCACGGATATTACGGACCCATTCCTCCAGCCAGCTTTCGAGATGCAGCCGGCCGATCACCCAACCCGCCGCGATCGCAACAAACAGCCCAAACGCCAGATATGTGAGCGCAACTCTCCACCCCACCAAGCCGAACAGGAGCCCGAGGGCCACTTCGTTCACCATCGGAGCCGAGATCAAGAATGAGAA
>NZ_JAGWUA010000054.1 GCF_028868675.1 Bradyrhizobium sp. | reverse complement strand
ACTGGATTTGCGACATGACGGGGACGACACGATCGAGCGGGGGCCTGGACGACCGCCGCAAGCGGCTTCTGTTCCGCTGCTGGCACCGCGGCACGCGGGAGATGGACCTCATTCTAGGCCGCTTTGCGGATGCCGAGATCGGCAACCTCTCGGACGATGAGGTGGGCCAGTTCGAGCGCCTGATCGAGGTCAACGATCCCGATCTCTACGCCGCGATCACCGGCGACAAAATCCTGCCGTCCGACGTCGCGGGCTCGCTATTCCAGCGCATCAAGGGCTTCCGCGCCGCGGATGGCGGCCTGTGAAGGTGCCGTCGAAGTCGCCGGCCGAATTGCTGGCGCCGGGCCGTGCGGTCACGCTCGCCAATGTCGCGGAAGGAGCCGAGGGGCTCGTCGTCTCCGATCTCGCGCGTGCGATCGCGGCGCGGCCGAAGAAGCCGGCGGTCAGCCTCGCCGTGGTCTGCCGCGACGGCCCGCGCATGCAGCAACTGGCGCGTGCGCTGGAGTTTTTCGCGCCCGAGCTGCCGATCCTGCAATTCCCGGCCTGGGACTGCCAGCCCTATGACCGGGTCTCTCCGCATGGCGGCATCCTGGCGCAGCGCCTGACGACGCTGGCGCGGCTCGCGCGGCTCGCCGGCAGCGACAAGCCGCTGATCGTGCTCACCACCGTCAACGCCATCGTGCAGCGCCTGCCGTCGCGCGACCTCGTGGCGGCGCAGGCGCTCTCGGTCGCGCCGGGACACGTGGTGCCGATGGATTCCATCGTCGCCTGGCTCGAGCACAATGGCTACAACCGCTCCTCCACCGTGCGCGAGCCCGGCGAATATGCCGTGCGCGGCGGTATCCTCGATCTCTTTCCGGCCGGCCTGGAGCAGCCGGTCCGCTTCGACTTCTTCGGCGACAGCCTGGAATCGATCCGTTCGTTCGACGCCGAGACCCAGCGCACGCTGCTGGAGATGCGCTCGCTCGATCTGGTGCCGATCTCGGAATTCCAGCTCGTCACCGACACCATCCGCCGCTTCCGCATGGGCTACGTCGCCGAGTTCGGCGCGCCCGAGCGCGACGATCAGCTCTATGAGGCCGTCAGCGAAGGCCGCCGCCATCCCGGCATGGAGCACTGGCTGCCCCTGTTCCAGGAGCGGATGGACACGCTGTTCGACTATCTCGACGACGCGCCCATGGCGATCGAGCCGCAGGCCGAGGACGCCGTGCGCGAGCGCTTCAAGCAGATCCTCGACTACTACCAGGCCCGGCGCGACGCGCTGGAGCACCCGGCCGGCGGCGCCGTCTACAAGCCGCTGCCGCCCGACCGGCTTTACCTGACCGAGGAGGAGTGGGGCCGGCGCATCCACGACGTCGCGCTCGCCCGGCTGACGCAGTTCTCCCTGCCCACCGACGCCAACGTGGTTGACGCCGGCGCGCGCAAGGGCCGCGACTTCGCACCCGAGCGCAACGACGCCAGCGTCAACGTGTTCGAGGCGGTGGTCGCCCATGTGCTGGGGCTGCAGGCGAGCCGCAAGAAGGTGGTGATCGCGCTGTGGAGCGAGGGCTCGCGCGAGCGCATGGCTTCGATGCTGCGCGACCACAAGCTGCCCCACACCACCAGCGTCAACACCTGGCGGATGGTGCAGGCGATCCCGCGCAACGAGACCATGCTCGCGGTGCTCGGCCTCGAAAGCGGCTTCGAGACCGACGCCGTCGCCGTCATCAGCGAGCAGGACATCCTCGGCGACCGCCTGGTGCGGCCGCGCAAGGCGAGCAAGAAGCTCGACAACTTCATCTCGGAGGTCACGAGCCTTGCCGCCGGCGACATCGTCGTCCATGTCGACCACGGCATCGGCCGCTTCATCGGGTTGCAGACGCTGGAGGTTGCCGGCGCGCCGCATGACTGCCTCGAATTGCACTATGCCGCCGAGACGAAACTGTTCCTGCCGGTCGAGAACATCGAGCTGTTGTCGCGCTACGGCTCGGACCAGACCGAGGTCGAGCTCGACCGGCTCGGCGGCTCGGGCTGGCAGACGCGCAAGGCGAAGCTGAAGAACCGCATCCGCGAGATCGCGGGCGAACTGATCAAGATCGCCGCCGAACGCCAGCTGCACGACGCGCCGAAGCTGCCGGTGCAGCCCGGCCTCTATGACGAGTTCTGCGCGCGCTTCCCTTATGACGAGACCGAGGACCAGTTGGGCGCGATCGAGTCGACGCTGAAGGATCTCGAGCGCGGCCGACCGATGGACCGGCTGATCTGCGGCGACGTCGGTTTTGGCAAGACCGAGGTGGCGCTGCGCGCGGCCTTTGCGGTCGCGCTCGACGGCAAGCAGGTCGCGGTGGTGGTGCCCACTACGCTCCTGGCTCGCCAGCACACCAAGACGTTCACCGAGCGCTTCCGCGGCTTTCCGGTGCAGGTCGCACAGGCCTCGCGCCTGATCCCGGCCAAGCAGCTCAACCAGGTCAAGAAGGGGCTGGCCGACGGCTCGGTCGACATCGTGGTCGGCACCCATGCGCTGCTCGGCAAGTCGATCAAGTTCCGCGACCTCGGCCTCCTCATCGTCGACGAGGAGCAGCATTTCGGCGTCAGCCACAAGGAGCGGCTGAAGCAGCTTCGCGCCGAGGTGCATGTGCTGACGCTGTCGGCAACCCCGATCCCGCGTACGCTGCAGCTCGCGCTGACCGGCGTCCGCGAACTCTCGATCATCGCTTCGCCGCCGGTCGATCGCCTGGCGGTGCGCACCTTCGTCGCCCCGCACGATCCCCTGATGATCCGCGAGGCGCTGCTCCGCGAGCGCTATCGCGGCGGCCAGGCGTTCTACGTGGTGCCCCGTATCGAAGACCTCGCCGGCGTCAAGGATTTCCTCGACAAGAACGTGCCGGAGATGAAGGTCGCGGTCGCGCACGGACAGATGCCGCCTGCGGCGATCGAGGACATCATGACCGCGTTCTACGACGGCAAGTTCGACGTCCTGCTGTCGACCACGATCGTGGAATCCGGCCTCGACATTCCCAACGCCAACACGCTGATCGTGCACCGCGCCGACATGTTCGGCCTCGCCCAGCTCTACCAGCTCCGAGGCCGGGTGGGGCGGTCGAAGCTTCGGGCCTATGCGCTGTTCACGCTACCGTCCGAGCACAAGATCACCGCGCAGGCCGAGCGGCGGCTCACCGTGCTGCAATCGCTGGAGACGCTGGGCGCGGGCTTCCAGCTCGCCTCCCACGATCTCGACATCCGCGGCGCCGGCAATCTCCTCGGCGAAGAGCAGTCCGGCCACATCAAGGAGGTCGGCTTCGAGCTCTATCAGTCGATGCTGGAAGAGGCGATCGTCAACCTCAAGGCGGGCGTCGCCGAGCCCGCGGCCGACCGCTGGTCGCCGCAGATCACCATCGGCATGCCCGTCCTGATCCCCGAGGACTACGTCTCCGACCTGGCCGTCCGGCTGTCGCTCTACCGCCGGCTGGCCGATCTCGACAGCGAGGAGGAGATCGAGAATTTCGGCGCCGAGATGCGCGATCGATTTGGCGTGCTGCCCGACGAGGTGCGTTATCTCTTCAAGATCGCCGCGATCAAGGCCCATTGCCGGCGCGCCAATGTCGAGAAGGTCGATGCCGGGCCGAAGGGCGCGGTCATCAGCTTCCGCGACAACTCCTTCGCGCATCCCGACCGGCTGGTGACCTACATCCGCAGCCAAGGCCAGGCCGCGCGCGTCCGGCCAGACATGAAGGTGGTGTTCTTCCAGGATTGGGAGACGCCGGAGGAGCGGCTCGCCGGCACCACCGACATCCTGCGCCAGCTCGCGCAGCTCGCCGCGAGCAAGAGGGCAGCGTAGCAAGTCTCGATACGAGGTGAGATTCCGTAGGGTGGACAAAGGCGCGAAGCGCCGTGCCCACCATCTATCCGCATCCATCGACACAAGCGGTGGGCACGCTTCGCTTTGCCCACGCTACAAAAACTACTGCGCCCGGGGCACGAGAAGGTGACTACGATGCCGCGCGCGGGGCATCGGCGAAGAGGCGGGTGAGCAGCGATCTCGCGGTGTCCGTCGGCGACAGCGCATCCACGCTGACGACGGGCTCGTGGCGCGGCTCGCGCCTGCCATTCGAGGTGTGTCGCATCACCGCCGAAAGCCGGCGCGCGATCATGTGCGCGGTGCGAAAATCGGTCTCGGCGAACACCACGATCACCGAGCCGTCCTTCTGCGCCGCGCCGAAATCCATCTGCCGCATCAGGCGGCTGAGGATGCGGGCCGCATCGAGCTGGGCGCGCGGATTGGTCGGATCGAACGCGAAGCGCGCCACCGACAGGCCGCCGCCGCGCGACAGCGTCTGCTCGACGGCTCTCGCGAAGTCGCGAGCGAAAGCCTCCAGCGTCAAAAGGCCGCTGCGCGGATCGAGCCAGCCGCCGGCATCGATCGAACGCAGGGTGCGGCTGAGTTGCGCCTCCATCGCGCGCTGGCGGATCAGCGGCAGCGCGTTGGCGGCGACCCTGGCGGGCTCGCCGGAGATCATCTCCAGGTTCGGCAGATCGTAGTTGCCGGCGAGCTGATGCGCGGTGACGATCACGGGCAGATTGCGGAAACGGGTGTCCTCGGCGAGCACCGTTAAGAAGGCGTCCGCGACGCGCGCGGTAAAGCCTTCGGCCAGCACGATGCCGTCGATGTCGCGGCTGTTGAGATGCTTTGCGGCGGCCTCGATCGAGAGCGCGCCGACGACGCCGGTGCGCTCGCCGAGGGCGACGGACAGCGCCGGATAGGCCGCTCCGCGGCCGATCAGCAGCACGGTCGCATCGCGTATGGGGTCGGTGTCGGTCAGAGAGAGCTTCGCGCTCACCTCGGGCAAGCGGCGCATGACGGTCGCGTGCAGCGTGCGGACCCGCAGCGCGGCGCGCAGCCGGGCGACCAGCCGTTCGGATTGGCCGCCGCGCGAGCTGAAGGGAATTGCGTTGCGGGGCAGCGCGGCCTGCGCGTCGACGGCGACGAGCGGAAGGTAGAGCGGCTGCGCGGCGATCGTGTTCGCCAACGCTGCAAGGTGCGGCTCGTGCCCGCCCGACGGCACAGCGAGAACGGCGGCCGGCTGCACCTGCTCGACCGCGTGGACTGCGTTCGCCCAATCGCTGTCGATGACGGGAAACAGCCGGGCCCCGTCCAGCGCGGAGATAAAGGCCGGCCGCGGGGCACTGGACACAAACAGGATCGGGCCCGCCTGGGACATCTCAAACTCTGATGACGCGCTGCAAACGCGCGTAATCTAGTTTGGGCGCCTTAATGCCCGGTCAACAGGCCCGGCGAAACCATGCTCAGGCCGGGCCGGCGCGGTCGCGAAAGGCCTCGACCATCAGGGGGTTAAGCCCGAGCTCGCCCAGCGCCTCGCGGGCGCGCGCATTGTCCTGGGCTCGTCCCGCCAGCCGGTGTCCGCTGAGGCGGTCGGGCAGTGCGGTCAGGAGCGCTCCCTGGCCGAGACGCCGCGCCCATTCCTGCAGGTCGTTGGACAGGAAACGATAGCCACCGACGGCCATGATGCCGGAGGGCGGTGCGGTGATGTTGATCGCGCCGTTCTGCCGATCGATCCGCGCGGCATAGCCGGTATCGACGTAGTCTCGCACCGGCTGCGGCGTCAGCATATCGCCGACCGGCGGCGGGGGAGCGTAGGCGGCGATCGGAACCATCGGTCCGCGCAGACCGAGCGTGCCCTTCGGCGTCAGCAGGATCTCGCCGGCGATGGAGGAGCCGGACTGCTCCCGTGGTGCGCCGCGCAGCCCGGGCATCACCGGCACGGGCATGCCGTCCTCGCCGCGCCGCATGCCGAACAGGCCGGCCTCGCCGAACAGATAGACGTCCGTCAGCGGGGCGTGCGGCGCGGTCCAGGCGTCGCTGGCGGCGACTTGCTCCGGTGCGCGCCACAGGCCGATGACGTTGCGCAGCCCGGGCATATGGGCCGCAAGGCCGGCCTCGGCGAGCCGGAGCGCCAGCGGCGCCGGCGCCACCAGCACGTCGCAGGCGTAGTCGTTGATCTGTTGCTCCAGCACCTCGCCGTCGAAGGGATGATGCAGCGCCAGCGCTCCGCCGGACAGCAGCCAGACCGCCAGCGAGGAGGCGAGGCCGGCAAACGACATCGGCGCGAAGGCCGACATGACGGTCGCACCCTGCCTGATGTCGCCTTCGAGCGAGATCGCAAGGCCTCCCGCGATCAGGCTGAAATGCGGTCGCGGCACCGGGCGAAACCCTTCGGCCGTGACGTCGAACGAGATCATCGCCGCCTTGCGGCCGTCCTGGATCACGCGGCGTGTCGTGCCGGGATCGCGCTCGAGCACCTCGTCGAGCGAGGCCATGCCCTCCGGCAGTTCGCTGCCGAAGCCGCAGACATGGCGGATCGAAAAGGCCTCCGCCGCGGCATGCATGGCGAGGTCGGAATAGGCGACCCCGTCGATCTTGCTCATGGTCACGATGGCGCGTGCCGCCGTGCGGTTGAGCGCGGCCGTGAGTTCCGCATGCCGCCAGAGCAGCGGCAGCACCGCGACCACCAGGCCCGCGCGGTGGGCGGCGAGCACCGTGAGCACGAACTCGATCGTGCTCGGCAGTTGGATCGCGATCACCGTATTGGCCGGCAGACCCGACTCGACGAAATGCGCCGACAGCGCCTCGATCGCCCGGTCGGCTTCCGCATAGGTCAGCCGCTTCGGCAGGTGGCCGGTGATGCGGGCCTTGTTGAGGGGATCGAGCAGCGCCGTCGCGTGCGGCTGTCGTGAGAGCGTGCGCTGAAACAGCGTGTCGAGCGTCGGCGATACGGCTGGCTGGTTCACGGTGTCACTTCGCTGGGCTGCCCACCTTCTGCCACCACGTCTCCGGCAGGTAGCCGGCGAGAGCGGTGTCCGATGGTCGTTCTATCCGATTCCAGCGCGCGATCCATTGCTCCGATACGTTAAACAGGGGAATGGCGTAGAAGCCGGACATCAGGACGCGGTCCAGCGCCCGCACCGCCGAGACGAAGCCCGTATGTTCACGGGCCTCCAGCAGCGCCGCGATCATGGCGTCGATGGCCGGATCCTTCGCGCCCATGTAGTTGCGGGTGCCCTGGTTGTCGGCGGCGGCACTGCCCCAGTAGAAGGACTGCTCGTTGCCGGGCGACAGCGACTGGTCCCATCGGTTCTGGATCATGTCGAACTCATAGCCGAGCCGGCGCTGGTCGAACTGCACCGGGTCGACCGCGCGTACGCTGGCCTCGATGCCGGCGCGCTTGATGTCGCGCGCGTAGGCGAGCGCGATGCGCTCCTGGTCGCGGGTCATCACCAGGATCTCGAAGGTGAGGGGCATCCTTGTCGTACGGTTGCGCAGCACGGTGCCGTCGAGATCGTAGCCGGCCTCCGAGAAGAGCTGCAGCGCGGCGCGCAGCGTGGCGCGATCGCGGCCCGATCCGTCGGTGACGGGAAGGCGGTAGCTGCCGTCCAGGATATCGGGCTCGATGGTCGCGGCAAACGGCTTCAGCAGCTCGCGCTCGCGCGCGTCGGCAGGCCGCCCGTAGGCCGAGAGCTCCGAGCCCGCGAAGAAGCCAGCGACCCGCGAATAGAGCCCGAAAAAGTAGTTGCGGTTGATCCATTCGAAGTCGAACAGCAGCGTCAGCGCCTTGCGGACGCGGATGTCGGCAAACACCGGGCGGCGGGTGTTGAACACCAGGAACTCCGAAGGCTGCGGCACGCCCGGCTTGATGGTGTCGCGGATCACCTCGCCATTGCGCGCGGCGGAAAAATCATAGCCGTCGTGCCAGCGCAACGGCTCGTGCTCGACGCGGAAATCGTAGAGCCCGCGCTTGAAGGCTTCGAACTGGCCGTTGGCCTCGCGGTAGAAGTCGAGCCTGACCTCATCGAAATTGTACAGGCCGCGATTGACCGGCAGGTCGCGGCCCCAATAGTCGCGGTTGCGGGTCAGCGTCACGCTGGTGCCGGGCTTCACAGCCGTGACGCGATAGGGGCCCGAGCCGATCGGGCCGGTCATCGTCGTCTCCTCGAAGGTCGCGACATCGACCGCATGCCGCGGCAGGATCGGCATCAGCCCGAGGATCAGCGGCAGCTCCCGGTCGTTGGCGCCGGCGAGATCGAAGCGCACGGTGAGGGGATCGATCGCCTCGGCCCTGGCGACCTTGGCGTAGTACTGCCGGTGGTTGGGGCGACCGTGGTCGCGCAACAGTTCCCAGGAGAACAGCACGTCGTCGGCAAGCACCGACTTGCCGTCCGAGAACCGCGCCCGCGGATCGAGATGGAAGGTGACGAAGCTGCGGTCGTCATCGGTCTCGACCGTCCTGGCGAGCAGGCCGTACAGCGTGAAGGCCTCGTCATTGCCGCGCGCAAGCAGGCTCTCCACCACGTAGTTCCGGATCTGCTGCACCGCCAATCCCTTGACGATCAGCGGATTGAGGCTGTCGAAGGTGCCGAGGATGCCCCAGATCAGCCGGCCGCCCTTGGGAGCGTCCGGGTTGGCGTAAGGGAAATGGCTGAAATCGGCCGGCAGACGCGGGCTGCCGTGCATGGCGATGGCGTAGCTTTCTTCGGCGCGAACCGGACCGGCTGCCCCGACCAGGCCGAAGACAAGCGCCATGCAGGCCAAGGCAAGGGTAACGGCAAGGGCATGAAAGCGCGCGATCAGGGACATCGGCACGTGGATCGATTCGGAAGGACCAGCCACGCGAAAATCCTAGCATAGCGGCGGCGCCAAAGTGCGCAGGTCCAGCTCCTAAGACGGTTGTCGGCATTGATCTTTTCGTCCGCCGCGTTAAGAAGGCGGGCAATCGTGCGAGAGCGCCGGACCCTGTCACTTAACCGCCTCATTTGACGGGGAGACAGCCGCGCCAAGGCGGCTTCGGTTTGGCGCTCCGCGGCGGTTCGGGCACTTCCCGTTCAGAAAGGGTTTTCCGCAATGACTTTTCGTATTTTGGCCGCGTCGGTCCGGCCGCGCGGGCGGCTTCTCGCCCTGCTGACGGCGACAGCAATGGCTGCTCCCTTCGCCGCCCAGGCCCAGGCGCCGGCGCCCAAGGCCGCCCCGAAGGCCGCGCCCAAGGCGGCACCGAAGGCGCCGGCCCCCGCGCCCCAGGCCCAGGGCCAGCCCCCCGCCGCCGGTGCGCCGCCTGCGGGTGCTGCCCCCGCCGACCAGCAGGTGCAGCTTATCTACGCGCCCTGGACCAAGTTCTGCCTCAAGGGCCAGGACGCCAATGCCAAGCAGGTCTGCTTCACGGGCAAGGACGGCCGCATCGAGTCCGGCCAGCCCGTGATCGCCGCCGTCATCATCGAGCCGGAAGGCGAGCCGAAGAAGATTCTGCGCGTGACGCTGCCGCTCGGCATGCAACTCGTTCACGGCACCCGCATCATCGTCGACAACAACCCGCCGCTGCAGAGCCCTTACGTGATCTGCTTCGCCAATGGCTGCATGTCCGACTATGAGGCGAGCCCGGACCTCATCAACAGCATGAAGAAAGGCCAGAACCTGGTGGTCCAGGCGATCAACGCCAACGGCGCGCCGCTGACGCTGCCGCTGCCGCTCGCCGGCGAGTTCGCCAAGGCCTATGACGGTCCGCCGACCGACCCGAAGGTGTTCGAAGAGACCCAGAAGAAGCTGCAGGAAGAGCTGCAGAAGAAGGCCGACGAGGCCCGCAAGAAGCTCGAGCAGCAGGGCGGCGCGGCTGCGGCCCAGCCGCCGGCGGGTCAGAAGTAAGCGAACTCTTCAAGCCAAGAAAAAGGCGCTCCAACCGGGCGCCTTTTTTGTGGCCGTGACTTGCGAAGGCCGCTCAGTTCAGGGAGGGGTTGCGCGGGCGATAGCCGCCCGACTTGTCCTTGACGAAGATCTCGGCGACCTGCGAATGGCGGATCGGTTCGCCTGACTCGTCCGGCAGCAGGTTCTGCTCCGACACATAGGCGACGTATTCCGACTCAGCGTTCTCCGCGAGCAGGTGATAGAACGGCTGATCCTTGTGGGGCCGCACCTCTTCGGGGATCGACAGCCACCACTCTTCGGTGTTGTTGAATTCCGGATCGATGTCGAAGATCACGCCCCGGAACGAGAAGATCCGGTGGCGTACGACCTGCCCGATCTGGAACTTGGCGGTCCGCGCTTTAATCATGCCCCGTCGATAGACCAGGATTGTGGCCGATGCTAGTGCCCTGCACTGGAATTAACCTGTGGGGTTGGGGTGGATAACCCCCATCAGTTCAGAAAACACTTCATCAATGGTCGATATCCTCAATCTGGCCTTACCTTATTTCGGCCTGATCTTCGTTGGCTTCGCCTGCGGCAAGGCCAAGTCCCTGCCGGAATCGGGCCTTGCCTGGATGAACTTCTTCCTGCTCTACGTGTCGCTGCCCGCACTGCTGTTCGTCATCATGTCGAAGACGCCGTTTGCGGAGCTCAACAACCCGCCGTTCCTGATCGCCACGACCCTGTCGACGGTCAGCGCCTTCGTGATCGCGCTCGTGGTTGGACGCGTGCTCGGCCGCCTGTCGCTGCGCGAGGCGACGCTTGCGGGTCTGTCCGGCGGCTACGGCAATATCGGCTACATGGGCCCGGGACTGGCGCTCGCGGTGCTGGGGTCCAGGGCGGCGGCGCCCACCGCGCTGATCTTCTGCTGCGACAGCATCTTCCTGTTCACCATCGTGCCGCTGCTGATCGAGCTTTCCGATCGCGACCATCCTTCGATCCTGCACGCGTTCGGCGTCGTGCTGCGGCAGATCCTGCTCAATCCGCTGATCATGTCGGCCTGCCTCGGGGCGATCGTGGCCGCGCTTCACATCGAGTTGCCGGTCGCGCTCGATCGCACGCTCGTCTTCCTGCAGAACGCCGCGGCGCCGACCGCGCTGTTCGTGCTCGGCGTGACGGTGGCGCTGCGTCCGTTCGATCGCGTGCCATGGGAGGTGCCCGGCGTGATCGCGGTGAAGCTCTTGATCCATCCGCTGGCCTCGTTCGCGCTGATGCTGGCGTTCGGGCCGTTCGCGCAGCCATGGGCCGCGACCGCGGTGCTGATGGCCTCGCTGCCGCCGGCGCTGAACGTGTTCGTGATCGCCCGGCAGAACGATGCCTGGATCGAATCCGCTTCCGTCGCGGTGCTGCTCGGGACGTTCGGTTCCGTGGTCACGCTCACCAGCGTGATGTGGTTCATCCAGAGCGGACGCCTGGCGTTTCCCTGAAACGTCAGGGATGGCTGGCGGGCGGACGGCGCCAGCTCGGCGCCAATCCCTCACGCATGGCGAGGCGCCGCAACGGGCCGACGGCGCCGAGCAGGTGCATGCCGACGGCGCGGACGGGCTGCAGCGGCAGGAAATCGTTGAGCAGCGAGCGGTTCGCCATGTCGATCATGAAGGTGCGGCTGAGGATGTCCGGCCGCCGCGCCCAGTCGTAGCGCGCGAGCAGCTCGGCCGCGCCGGGATCGCGGCCCGCGGCCAGTGCGTCTCCCGCGAGTTCGGCAATGTCCGCGGCGTCGCGCAGGCCCAGGTTGAGGCCTTGGGCGCCGATCGGCGGCACCACATGCGCGGCCTCGCCGACCAGGGCGATGCGGCTGCGGGCAAAGGACTGCGGACGCTCGATCGCCAGCGGAAAGACGTTGCGGCCGGGTTCCACGCTCATGCGACCCAGCACCGAATGCGACTGCCTTTCGATCGCCGCGGAGAGCTCTTCGTCGCTGAGCGCGCGAAGCCGCTCGGCCTCCGCGGGCTCGGCCACCCAGACCACGCTGCAGCGTTTGCCGGGCAACGGCACCAGCACGCAGGGGCCGTGCGCGGTGTGGAATTCGGTCGAGACGCCGGCATGCGGCCGGGTGTGGCCGACATTGAAGGTGAGGGCGGTCTGCCGCAACTCGCGCCTGGCAACCGCAAGGCCTGCGGCTTCGCGGCACAGCGAGTGCCGGCCGTCGGCGCCAACGACCAGCCGGGCCGAGATGTCCTGCCCCGCGCTCGTGCCGATCGCGACGTCGTCGGCTCCCGTGACGACGCTTTCGGCCTCGTCGTCAAATCGCGTGAGGCCGGGCAACTCGGCGGCGCGCGCTTCCAGCGCGAGCATCAACGAGCGGTTGTCGATGTTGTAGCCGAATGCGTCGAGGCCGATCTCGTGGCAGGAGAACCGCACCTCCGGCGCGCGGATCAGGCGGCCGGTATCGTCGACCAGCCGCATCACCTCGAGCGCGGCGGCCTTGTCCCTGCAACGTTGCCAGACGCCGAGCCCGTCCAGGAAATCGACGGAGCCGCCGAGCAGCGCGGTGGTGCGGTTGTCGCCATAGGGCACGCGCCGCGCCACCAGCGCGGTCGGCACGCCCGCCTGCGCCAGCGCGATCGCGGCCGCCGTGCCCGCCGGTCCGCCGCCGATCACGGCTGCGTCAAATTGTGCCGATCCGTCCGTCATCACCGGACATTTGACATGCCCGGCGCCAATTTCAAGCCCGCTTCCGCCAATCGGTTCGTAAGGGGCCCACGCGGCCGAACGCCGCAACGGCGGATGTGCAAATCGGCCCCGTTCTGATAGCACTTCGCTGGCCATGGATACCCAGCAAGATTCGCTGCAGGACGCCTTGAAAGCCACACCCGCGATCCGGGCGGCGGCCTTTTCCGTGCACGTCTTCACCGCGTTCGGCGGCGCGGTTGCCCTGCTCGCCATGCTGGAGGCCGTGCGCGAGCACTGGGCGGCGATGTTCCAGTGGCTGGGCGTGGCGTTGGTGATCGACGCGATCGACGGCCCGATCGCGCGACGGCTGAACGTCAAGGGTGTGCAGCCGAACTGGTCGGGCGACGTGCTCGATCTCGTGGTCGATTTCGTCACCTACGTCTTCGTGCCCGCCTATGCGATCGTCGCCAGCGGGTTGCTGTTGCCGGTCGCCGCGCCGCTGCTCGGGATCGCCATCATCGTCACCAGCGCGCTGTATTTCGCCGATCTGCGCATGAAGGCCGACGACAACCATTTTCGCGGCTTTCCGGCGCTGTGGAATGCGGCCGCGTTCTACCTGTTCCTGCTGCATTGGCCGCCGCTGCCGTCGACGCTGCTGGTCACAGCCCTCGTGGTGCTGACCTTCATTCCCATCCACGTCCTGCATCCCGTCCGCGTCGTGCGGCTGCGCTGGCTGACGCTGTCGCTGATCGCGATCTGGGGCGTGCTGGCGCTTCATGCGCTGAGGATGGATTTTCGCGTCGATCTTCCCGTCACCGTCGCACTGTGCGCGATCGCGTTCTGGATCGTCGGCAGCGACGCCGCGATCAGGCTGGCGAGGTCGTTCGTATGACGAACCTCCTGACCAGCCCGGAAGCCTGGGCCGCGCTCTTGACGTTGACCTCGCTCGAGATCGTTCTCGGCATCGACAACGTCATCTTCCTGTCGGTGATCGTCTCGCGCATTCCGGAAAAGCAGGCGCATCGCGCCCGCCAGATCGGCCTGGCGCTGGCGCTGGTGTTTCGCATCATCCTGCTCAGCGCCCTGGTCTGGCTGATCGGCCTGACCGAGCCGGTGCTCGCGCTATGGGGCTATGCGTTCTCCTGGCGCGACATCATCCTGATCGGCGGCGGCCTGTTCCTGATCGCCAAGGCGACGCACGAGATCCACGGCGAGGTCGAGGCTCAAGAGGGAGAAGGCGAGGGCAGCTCCGGCGGCAGCGCCTTCTTCTGGGCGATCGCGCAGATCGTGGTGATCGACATCGTGTTCTCGCTCGACTCCATCATCACCGCGATCGGCATGGCGCAGGATCTCGAGATCATGATCGCGGCCGTCGTGATCGCCTGCCTCGTCATGTACATCTCGTCCGGACCGGTCGCACGCTTCGTCGCCGAGCATCCCACGACCAAGATGCTGGCGCTGGCCTTCCTGGTCCTGATCGGCGTCGCGCTGGTCGCGGACGGATTCAGGTTTCACATTCCGCGCGGCTACATCTACTTCGCGATCGCGTTCTCGGCGGCGGTCGAGTTCTTCAACGTGCTGGCACGGCGCAACCGCCGCAAGCCGGCGAAATAGCCGAAGCCCTGTCTGCTCCGTTTGGCGTCGAGTTGACAAGGCCGGCGCGATGGCCTTCGCTTGCCGGCAAGCGGAACGAAGGGAGGTCAGGCGATGACCAAAGCGGTGCGCGTGCACAAGGTCGGGGGTCCGGAAGCCCTGATCTACGAGAGCGTCGAGGTGCCCGCGCCCGCTGCCGGCGAGGTCCGCGTCCGCCAGCATGCGGTCGGCCTCAACTTCATCGACACCTATTACCGCACCGGGCTCTACAAGGCGCCGGGCCTGCCCTTCATCGTCGGCAACGAGGCGGCCGGCGAGGTCGTCGCCGTCGGACAGGGCGTGACCCATTTCCACGCCGGCGACCGCGTCGCCTACTACCACAATCTCGGCGCCTATGCCGGCGAGCGCAACATCCCCTGGGAGCGGCTGGTCAAGCTGCCCGACCACATCACCTACGAGCAGGGCGCCGTGCTGATGCTCAAGGGGCTCACGGTCTGGTATCTCCTGCACAAGACCTTCAGGGTCGAGCCGCATCATCGCGTGCTGATCCATGCCGCGGCCGGCGGCATCGGCCTGTTGGCCTGCCAATGGGCGCGGGCGCTCGGCGCGCACGTGATCGGCACGGTCGGCTCGCGCGCCAAGGCCGAGCTTGCGGAAGCCAATGGCTGCGATCACGTCATCCTCTACAACGAGGAGGATTTCGTCGCACGGGTGAAGCAGATCAGCCGCAACGAGCTCTGCGACGTCGTTTATGACGGGGTCGGCAGGTCGACCTTCCCGGGCTCGCTGTCCTGCCTGAAGCCGCGCGGCCTGTTCGTCAGCTTCGGCAACGCCTCGGGGCCCGTGCCGCCGTTCGCGATCGCCGAGTTGAACGATCACGGCTCGCTGTTTGCGACGCGGCCCAAGCTCAACGACTACATCGGCAAGCGCTCGGAGCTCCTGGAAGGCGCCGACACGCTGTTCGCCGCCGTGATCAGCGGCAAGCTGCACGTGCCGATCAACCACGCCTATGCGCTGAAGGACGCCGCGAAGGCGCACACCGACCTCGAAAGCCGCAACACCACGGGCGCGTCGATCCTGAAGCCGTAGATAGCTGTCATTGCGAGGAGCGACAGCGACGAAGCAATCCAGTATCCCTCCGCGGAGACAGTCTGGATTGCTTCGCTTCGCTCGCAATGACGAAATCCTACGCCACCAGCCTTGCCGCTCCCGCCCTGGTCAAGATCGCATCGAGGCAGTCGATCATCTCAGAAATCTCCTGCCGCGTGACGTTGAGCGCGGGCATGAAGCGCAGCGCGTCGGGCTGCGGCGAGTTGACGAGCACGCCGGCCTCGAACGCCTGGGCCACGATGGCGGGGCCGATCGGCAGCTTGAGATCGAGCGCCAGCAGCAGGCCGCGGCCGCGCACCTCGCCGAGCCCGTGCCGCGCGGAGAGCCGCTGCAGCTCGCTCTCCAGCACGAGGCCAGTGTCCGTCACCGCCTTGAGGAAGTCCGGCTTGCCGACCTGTTCGAGCACGGCAAGGCCAGCGGCGCACATCAGCGGGTTGCCGTTGAACGTGCCGCCCTGGTCGCCATGCTCGAAGCAGGAGGCCTGCTCGGTCGCGAGCAGTGCGGCGAGCGGCACGCCGCCGCCGATGCCCTTGCCGAGCGTCATGATGTCGGGCGCGATCCCTGCATGCTCGTAGTGGAAGAGCTTTCCGGTCCGGCCCATGCCCGTCTGGATCTCGTCGAGGATCAGCAACAGCCCGTGCGCCTTGGTCAGCGCGCGCAACTCTCCGAGGAATTTGTCGGTCGCGGGCCACACCCCGGCCTCGCCCTGGATCGGCTCCAGCATCACGGCGACCGTGTTGGCGCTGATCAGGCTCTCGACCGAGGCGGTGTCGTTGAGGCGCGCCTTCTTGAAGCCCGCGACCTTCGGCTCGAACAGCGGCTCAAAAGCCTTCTTGCCCGACGCCGACATGGTGGCGAGTGTCCGGCCGTGGAAGCCGCCGGTAAAGGTGATGATCTCGAACGCGCCGCCCTTGTGCAGGCTGCCGTATTTGCGCGCGAGCTTGATCGCGCCTTCGTTGGCTTCCGCGCCGGAATTGGCGAAGAATACCCGATCGAAGGCGCTCTGCGCGACCAGCGCCTGCGCGAGCGCGAGACTCGGGCCATTGTAGAAGGCCGGGCTCGGCGTCAGGAGCCGCTTCGCCTGCGCGGCGAGCGCGTCGGCGACCGCCGGCGGCGAGTGGCCGAGGCAATTGACCGCCCAGCCCTGCACGAAGTCGAGATAGCGCTTGCGGCTGTCGTCCCAGAGGTAGGAGCCGGCACCGCGGACGAACACGGCTTTCGGCCGTGCGGTGATGTCCATCAGCGCATCATACGGATGGGTGGCGTCGGTCATGTCTCACTCCTCGGTGGGGCGGGTGGAAAGGGGCGCGAAGAAGCAGAAAGGCCGCACTTGGCGGGTGCGGCCTTCTCGAAAACTCAGCTGATCAATGCGTCAGCGGCGTCGTCGGACATGGCGCAACCCATCATCGTCGCGGGTGCGACGACGGAAAGCTGCGCGGCGGTGGGTCCGAGTGAACATCATGGAGCGCGGCCATACAACCGAAGCGCGGGCCTTGTCAAGACCGCGGTGTCGCGCGGCTCAAAACCCCGCGACGCTGCCGTGCAGGTCGTATTCGTCGGCGCGCTCGATTTTCGCGGCGACGATCTCGCCGACCTTCAGGGGACGGCGGCTCGTCAGATAGACCGCGCCGTCGATCTCCGGTGCGTCGGCCCTGGAGCGGCCCTTTGCAACGGTCGGGCCGACCTCGTCGATGATGATCTGCTGGCGCGTGCCGACCTTGCGCTTCAGCCGTCGCGCGGAGATCTTCTGCTGCCGCGCCATCAGCGCATTGTAGCGCTCCTCTTTGACCTCGTCGGACACGGCGCCGGGAAGCGCGTTCGACGCGGCGCCCGCGACCGGCTCGTACTTGAAGCAGCCGAGGCGGTCGATCTCGGCCTCCTCCAGCCAGTCGAGCAGATTAGCGAAGTCGGAATCGGTCTCGCCGGGGAAGCCGACGATGAAGGTCGAGCGCAACGCCATGTCCGGGCACTGTTCGCGCCAGCGCTTGATGCGCTCCAGCGTCTTGTCCTGCGCGGCGGGGCGCTTCATCGCCTTCAGCACCTCGGAGCTCGCGTGCTGGAAGGGGATGTCGAGATAGGGCAGCACCTTGCCCTCGGCCATCAGCGGGATGACCTCGTCGACATGGGGATAGGGGTAGACATATTGCAGGCGGACCCAGGCGCCGAGCTCGCCGAGCTCGCGCGCCAGATCGAGGAACTTTGCGCGGACCTGCCGGTCCTTCCACGGGCTCTCGGCATATTTGATGTCGACGCCGTAGGCGGAAGTATCCTGCGAGATGACCAGCAGTTCCTTCACTCCGGCGCCGACCAGTTTTTCGGCCTCGCGCAGCACCTCGCCCGCCGGCCGCGACACGAGGTCGCCCCTGAGCTTCGGGATGATGCAGAAGCTGCAGCGGTTGTTGCAGCCCTCGGAGATCTTCAGATACGCATAATGCCGCGGCGTCAACTTGATGCCCTGCGGCGGCACCAGGTCGAGATGCGGATTGTGCGCCGGCGGCAGCGCCCGGTGCACGGCGTCGAGCACGGTCTCGTATTGCTGCGGGCCGGAAATCGAGAGCACGCCGGGATAGGCTTGCTCGATCTGCTCGGGCTCGGCGCCCATGCAGCCGGTGACGATCACCTTGCCGTTCTCGGCCATGGCCTCGCCGATCGCCGAGAGCGACTCCCGCTTGGCGCTGTCGAGGAAGCCGCAGGTGTTGACGATGACGATGTCGGCCCCGTCGTGCTTGCGCGCGAGCTCGTACCCCTCCGCGCGCAGCCGCGTGATGATGCGCTCCGAATCCACCAGAGCTTTTGGACATCCGAGCGACACGAAGCTGACCTTGGGCGCAGCCGTCTCTTGCATATGCTGAATCTGCCTGATTGACGGGCTGGAGCTAGTCCTTATTGCCAACAATTACAACCCTTTGCATCGCGCTCCGGCGTGCTATGGATGAATCGCCTTGTGTGAGTGAACGATGAGCGCCGAGCCGTCGCCCAAAATCGTGATTGTCGACGAAAGCCCGATCCGGGCCGCGATCCTGGAGGAGGGGCTGCGGGAGGCGGGATTTACCCAGGTCGTGCATATCAGCGAGATGCAGAGCCTGTTGGCGCGCATCTACGCGGTCGACCCCGACATCATCGTGATCGACCTGGAAAACCCCAGCCGCGACGTGCTGGAAGCGATGTTCCAGGTCAGCCGCGCTGTGCGGCGGCCGATCGCCATGTTCGTCGACCAGAGCGACGCGGCCTCGATCCAGGCCTCGGTCGACGCCGGGGTCTCCGCCTACATCGTCGACGGACTGAAGAAGGAGCGCATCAAGCCGATCCTCGACCTCTGCGTGTCCCGCTTCAACGCCTTCGCCAAGCTGCAGGAGGAGCTGGAGCGCACCAAGTCGGCGCTGGAAGACCGCAAGGTGATCGAGCGCGCCAAGGGCATCCTGATGAAGGTGAAGGGCCTGACCGAGGAGGAGGCCTATGTGCTGCTGCGTTCCACCGCCATGCGCGAGAAGAAGAAGATCGGCGAGATCGCCCAGTCGATCATCACTGCGTCGGAGATGCTGAAATGACGCAACCGCTGCGCATCGGCTTCATCCCGCTGGTCGACGCCGCCGCGCTGATCGTGGCGGTCGACAAGGGATTTACCGCTGCCGAAGGGCTCGACGTCACGCTGGTGCGCGAGGTCTCCTGGTCGAACGTGCGCGACAAGCTCAACATCGGCCTCTTGGACGCCGCCCATCTGCTGGCGCCGGTGGCGATCGCCTCCTCGCTCGGGCTCGGCCACGTCAAGGTTCCGATTCTTGCGCCGCTCAATCTCGGCATCAACGGCAACGCCATCACGGTCTCGCCGGCGCTGCACGCCGCACTGACGGCGGCGCTCGAGGGTGATGCGCTCGACCCGATGGCGACGGCACGCGCGCTGGCGCGGGTGGTGGCGAAGCGGCGCAAGGCGGGGGCCGATCCGCTGACCTTCGGCATGACCTTCCCGTTCTCGACCCACAATTACCAATTGCGGTTCTGGATGGCGGCGGGCGGCGTCGATCCCGACGAGGACGTGCGCCTCGTGGTGCTGCCGCCACCCTACATGGGCGACAGTCTCGCCAGTGGCCATGTCGATGCGTTCTGCGTCGGTGCGCCCTGGAATTCGATCGCGGTCGACCGCGGCATCGGCCATATCCTGCACTTTGTTTCCGACATTCTGGTGCGCGCGGCGGAGAAGGTGCTCGCGGTCCGCGCGAACTGGGCGGACAGGAATCCGGATGTCCTCGCCGCCCTGATCCGCGCCGGCGTGAAGGCCGCCGAATTCATCGAGCAGCCGCAGAACCGGGCTGAAGCCGCGCGTCTGCTGGCACGGCCCGAGCGGGTCGGCGTCGATGCCGAGGTGATCCAGCGCACCCTCGGCGGTCGCCTGAAGATCTCGCCCGACGGCGCCACGCGCGAAACCGGCAACTACCTGCTGGTCGGGCGCGAAGGGGTGGGGCGACCCGATCCCGTCCAGGCGGCCTGGCTCTACGCGCAGATGGTGCGGTGGGGACAGACGCCGCTGACACCGGGCGCGGTGCAGACCGCAATGGGCGTGTTCCGGCCGGATCTCTACGATGCCGCGCTCGGCCGCTCTCCGCAGCCCGTCGCACCGCCCGCGGCGATCGGCGCGTTCGCCGGCCCGCCGTTCGATCCCAGCGACATCGAGGGCCACCTTGCGGCCTTCGAGATCGGCCTCTGGAAGCGCTGATCGACCGCGGTTCGGCCACCGTCTGCCGGGCGTCCAATCCAGCCACGAGAACGCCGGCGCAGACGCATCGACCGCATCTGCGCCGGATCGTGAGGGACCGTCAGGCCGCAGGCTCCAGCACCATCAATCCCGTCGCCGTGTTCGAGATCGGGATGTGATAGTTGACCTGCTGCTTGCGCACCTTCTCGGGCAGCGTGCCGCGCGCGACCACCCAATTGAGCAGCTCGACGCCCTGCGTGCCCGACAGCTCGACCAGCTCGACCGTCGAGTATTTGGTCGCCCAGGCCGGATCGCTGATCATGCTGTCCATGAACTTCTGGTCGAACTCCTTGTTGATGAACCCCGCACGCTCGCCGTCGAGCTGATGCGACAGGCCGCCGGTGCCCATGACGACGACCCGCTCGTCCCTGGGCCAGGATTCGATGGCGCGCCCGAGCGCCTTGCCGAGCTTGTAGCAACGCGCGGCCGACGGCAGCGGCGCCTGCACGGTGTTGACGACGACCGGGACGGTGCGGACCGGCCAGTTCTGGTCGGGCCAGCACAGCGCCATCGGCAGCGTGAAAGCGTGGTCGACCACCATCTCCTGGCAGGAGACGATATCGAACTCCTCGGCCACGAGCTTCTCGATGAGGTGCCAGGACAGCTCAGGGTCGCCGCGGAACGGCTTGACGGTCGGGATGCCCCAGCCTTCGTCGGCATTGTGGTATTCGGGCGCGGCGCCGATCGCAAAGGTCGGCATCTTGTCCAGGAAGAAGTTGAGCCCGTGATCGTTGTAGACGAGCACGACGACGTCGGGCTTGACCTTGGCGAGCCACTCGCGCACCGGCGGGAAGCCGTCGAAGAAGGGTTTCCAGTAAGGGTCCTGCTGCAGGCCCTTGGCGATCGCGCCGCCGATGGCGGGCACGTGTGAGGTGGTGATGGTACCGACGATCTTTGCCATTGTGATTTACCTCGCTGCGGCCTGGAGCTTGGCCTTGAACTCGTCCTTGGTCATGCCGGTCTGCTGGGCGCCGATGTCCTGCATGTCGAGGCCGAAGATCCCGGCGAATTTGGCGAGGTAGTAGGCGTTGCCGCCGGCTTCGATGAGCTGCAGCACGTTGCGGTTGCGGATCGCCTCGCGCTGTTGCGGGTTGAGGCCGTATTTGGCGCAGTAGGCATCTTCGTTCTCCACGAAGGCGCGGCGATTGACGGCGTCGTTGAACGAGTAGCACATCTTGTTCAGCGCGTAGCCCTTTCGGGCCTGTTCGCCGTCGAACATGGTGGTGCCCGGCACCGGCTGCCGCGGACTGGCGTTCGGCATGGCGTTTCCTCCTGGTTGCCTCCCGGCCGGCGCGATTTGTTCCAGATCAAATTCCGTACCGGCCAATACAGGCAGTATTCGACATACCGCCGAAAGTTAATAAACGCAGGAACCCTGATAGCTCGCATGAGCCAATTCGATCATTTGGATCTCGACGGCCACCTGCTGCAGTTGCTGCTCGCGGTGATCGAGGAGGGCTCCATCACGCACGCGGCACAGCGGCTCGGCGTGACCCAGTCGGCGGTCAGCCATCTCCTCGACAAGCTGCGTGGGATCGTCGGCGATCCGCTGTTCGTGAAGTCGGGCCGGGGCATCGCCCCGACCGCGCGCGCCCAGGCGCTGGCCGATCATGCGCGCAGGCTGTTGGAGGAGCTGCGCAGCTTCTCCAGCGCCGCCGAATTCGATCCCGCGCGGCTCTCCGTCCTCGTCACCGTCGCGGCCAATGATCTGCAGCGCGACCTGCTGCTGCCGTCGTTTTTGCGCTACGTGCGCGCCCAGTCACCGGGATTTTCCCTGCGCGTGATCCCGTCGGGCGCGCCCACGGCCGAGCTCCTGCGCGACCAGCAATGCCAGCTCGCGATCACGCCGCGGCCGCCGGAGGGATCGGACATCCTGCAGAAGCGGCTGTTCGAAGATACCTACCGCGTGTTCTACGATGCCGGCCGGCGCGGTCCGCCCATGACGGTCGAGGACTATCTCGCGGCCGATCACGTCACCGTCCTGCACGAGGCGCGGCGTTCGCTCGACATCGACGAGGTGCTGGCCGATCGCGGCATCCGCCGCCGTTTCGTCGCCCAGGTTCCGGACTTCGCGGGCATCGGGCCTTTCCTGCGCGGTAGCACGATGGTCGCGACGCTGCCAGGCCTGCTGCGCGCCCACATGCTGCGCGACTTCGCCGCCGCGCCCGTCCCGGTCGAATGCCCGCCGATGCCGATGTTCATGGTCTGGCACTTGAGGCACCAGGCCGATCCCATGCACCGCTGGCTGCGTCAGCAGCTCGAAATCGTGGTCGCGCCCGCGCTCGCCGCAGCCGCCGAGCACATGCCGGTGTCGAGCATCACGTCGGGGGTCAGGAGCGCCTACGTCAAGGGGCACGCATAGCGTTCGTCATTGCGAGCGTAGCGAAGCGATCCAGACCGTCTCCGCGGAGAAATCCTGGATTGCTTCGCTTCGCTCGCAATGACGGGCTGGCAGATACTTCAGCCCGCCGCGAGCTGCCAGTCGAGATCGTGCAGCACCTGGTAGCAGGGCAGCACCCGGGCGACGCTCGAGTTCGGCTCGCGGCCCTCGCGGATCGCGGCGAAAAACTCGCGGTCCTGCAGCTCGATGCCGTTCATGGAGACGTCGACCTTGGAGACGTCGATCTTCTCTTCCTTGCCGTTCACGAGATCGTCGTAGCGGGCGATATAGGTGCCGGTGTCGCCGATGTAGCGGAAGAAGGTGCCGAGCGGTCCGTCATTGTTGAAGGACAGGCTGAGCGTGCAGATCGCGCCGTTCTGCGCCTTGAGCTGGATCGACATGTCCATGGCGATGCCGAGGCTGGGGTGGATCGGCCCCTGCACGGCGTTGGCCTTCACGATCGGCGAGCGCGCCTGGTAGGCAAAGAGGTCGACGGTGTGGGCGGCATGATGCCAGAGCAGATGGTCGGTCCAGCTCCGCGGCTGACCCAGCGCGTTCATGTTGGTGCGCCGGAAGAAGTAGGTCTGCACGTCCATCTGCTGGATGTTGAACTCGCCTGCGACGATCTTCTTGCGCACCCATTGATGGCTCGGGTTGAAACGGCGGGTGTGACCGCACATCGCGACCAGCCCGCTCTTCTTCTGCAGTTCGACCACGGCCTGCGCATCGGTGAGCGAGTCCGCAAGCGGAATCTCGACCTGCACATGCTTGCCGGCCTTCATGCAGGCGATCGCCTGCGCCGCATGCATCTGGGTCGGCGTGCACAGGATCACGGCATCGACCTCCGGCAGCTTGAGACTGTCGGCCAGTTCCGTCGAGACGTGCTTGATCGCGTATTTGTCGGCGACCTCCTTCGTCGGCTCGAGCCTGCGGCCGACCAGCGACACCACCTCGACGCCGTCGATGTTCTTGATGCCGTCGAGGTGCTTGATTCCGAACGCGCCGGCGCCGGCCAGCGCCACCTTGATCGTTTTGGCCATATCAGTTGTTCTCCAGGATCAGGTGACCGACGGCCGTGTTGCTGGCGGGCACATGGTAGAAGCGGTGCTTCACCGTTGGCTTGGCATCGCTCATCGCGCCGCGCGCGATCAGCCACATCACGAGCTCGATGCCTTCGGAGCCGGCCTCGCGCACATAGTCGATATGGGGCTTCTTCGACAGCTCCTCGGGGTCGTTGATCAACTGGTCGAGGAAGGCGTTGTCCCATTCCCGGTTGATGAGGCCGGCGCGCGGTCCCTGGAGCTGGTGGCTCATGCCGCCGGTGCCCCAGATCTGCACGTTGAGCGGCTCCTCGTAGGTATCAATCGCCTTGCGGATCGCCTTGCCGAGCATGTAGCAGCGCCGGCCCGAGGGCACCGGATACTGCACCACGTTGACGGCGAACGGGATGATCGGGCAGGGCCAGGCCTCGGGTTGCCCGCATATCAGGCTGAGCGGCACGGTGAGACCGTGGTCGACCTCCATCTTGTTGACGATGGTGAGGTCGAAATCATCCTGGATCACGGACTGCGCGATGTGGGCGGCGAGCCTGGGGTGGCCGATCACCTTCGGGACCGGACGCGGCCCCCAGCCCTCGTCGGCGGGTTGGTATTCGGCCGCGGTGCCGATGGCGAAGGTCGGGATCAGGTCGAGGCTGAACGCGGTCGCGTGGTCGTTGTAGACCAGGAAGATCGCGTCAGGCTTCTTGTCCTTCATCCACTGCTTGGAGAATTCGTAGCCCTTGAACACCGGCTGCCAGTACGGCTCGCCGGTCTTGCCGAGGTCGATCGCCGCGCCGACCGCCGGGATGTGCGAGGTGTAGACGCTTGCGGTGACGTGGGCCATTACTTCTTCTCCCCAACGTAGCGGTTGCCTTCGATGGACCGTCCGCCCTTGATCATCATGTCGCGGTACTGTTCCTCGCTCATGCCGGTCATGCTGCC
>NZ_JAGWUA010000053.1 GCF_028868675.1 Bradyrhizobium sp. | reverse complement strand
GGCGCCGCCGACGATCTCGCGCGCGGCCGCTCCACCTTCATGGTGGAGATGGTCGAAACGGCGGCGATCCTCAACCAGGCCGGCGAGCGCTCGCTCGTCATCCTCGACGAGATCGGCCGGGGCACCGCGACCTTCGACGGCCTCTCGATCGCCTGGGCCGCGATCGAGCATCTGCATGAGAGCAACCGCTGCCGCACGCTGTTCGCCACCCACTATCATGAACTCACCGCGCTCTCGGCAAGACTGCCGCGCATGTTCAACGCCACTGTGCGGGTGAAGGAGTGGCAGGGTAACGTCGTGTTCCTGCACGAGGTGCTGCCGGGCTCCGCCGACCGCTCCTACGGCATCCAGGTCGCAAAACTCGCCGGCCTGCCGCCGGCGGTGATCGCGCGGGCGAAATCCGTGCTGGCGAAGCTGGAGGCGCAGGACCGCGGCCAGACCGCGCGTGCGCTGGTCGACGACCTGCCGCTGTTCGCGGTGCCCTCGCGCGCCGCCGCGGATGCCGCTCCGCCGAGCGAAGCCGAACTGCTGGTGGAAGCGGTGAAGGCGCTGCATCCGGACGAGATGAGCCCGCGCGAGGCGCTGGAGGCGCTGTACGCGCTGAAGGCGAAGCTGCCGAAGCAGTAGCCAAGCTCGTCATTACGAGCGAAGCGAAGCAATCCAGAGTCCCTCCGCGGAGACAGTCTGGATTGCTTCGTCGCGGAGCCTGTCATCGGGCCGCGCTTCGCGCGGACCCGTTGGCTCCTCGCAAAGGCGGCGTCTCAATGCGTCAGCCGCTTCCGTCGCCCCAGCCACCACAGCGTCAGGTTCCAGCCGACGCAAGTCGCGAGCGCCAGGCTCAAGCCCGTCGCCGAGCCGAACTGCGTTACCGCGACATGCAGCACGGCGACCGCCACGCCGAAGCCGAGCAGACCCCAGGCGGCATTGGCGATCACGGCCGCCGTCGGCGGGCCGCCGATGCGCGGGTGCAGGATCAGCATCATGCTGGTGAAGACGATCGGATAGAGCGCGATGATGCCGCTGATCGTGGGCCCGACCCAGCCCGAGGTCGAGACCACGATCGCGACGAGAGTCGCGACCAGCGAGGCGCGCAGCGGCACATCGTACCAGCGTCGCGTGACCAGCGGCATCTTCACGTGGCGGTAGCGCGAGAGCAGCGGAATGCAGATGCCGAACGCCACCGCGTTCACGATGAGTCCTGCCGAAAGCGTCCAGTCGAGCGCCCGGATGATCGAGGCGAGCCCGATCCAGACCAGCACGGCCGCCCCGAGGCTGATCACGAGATTGCTGCGCTGCGCCAGCACGACATAGGTCAGCCCAAGAATGATGGTCGCCGCGTTGACCGGCAGGCTCGCCAGCGCGCCCTGCGCGACGAACGCGGCGTCGTGGTCGAGCGCGAGGAAGACGTAGGACGGGCCAGCCGAGATCGGCAGGGTCGCAACCAGCGCGCCGATCACCGGCCCCGAGCGCTCGGTGATGATCGACGCCGTCACCACGAACGCCGCAGTGATCGCCATGCGCAGGATGAGGATGAGGAGGAAGACGAGCTCGGGGGGCATTTGTTTTTCGTCGTCCCGGGCAAGCGAGGCGCGACCCGGGACCATAACCACAGGCCGCTATTGGTCAGGCGGCTTGGCCGCTATCTCGCGCCACAACTACACCCTGGGGTTATGGGTCCTGGCTTTTTGCCAGGACGACACCGGCATCGTTGCTACATCCTCCGCATCTCGACCGACACCTTCGGGCCGTTCTTGATGGTCTGATAGACCACGCAATAACGCTCGGTCAGCTTCAACAGCAGGTCGAGCTTGTCCTGCGGCGCGTCGGTGTCGACCTCGAAGCGCAGGCGGATCTCGGCGAAGCCGACCGGCGCCTCCTTGTCGATGCCGAGCGTGCCGCGGAAATCGAGATCGCCCTCCGCATAGACGTTGCCGGTCCTGAGCGGCACCTCGATCGCGGTTGCGACCGATTTCAGCGTGACGCCGGCGCAGGCGACCAGCGCCTCCAGCAGCATGTCGCCGGAGCAGAGCTCGAGCCCGGAGCCGCCGGTGCCGGGATGGAGGCCAGCCATCGCGATGGCGCGGCCGGTCTCGACCTTGCAGGAAATGCCGTCGCTGTCGGTGGAGCTCTTGGCTTTGAGGGTGATCATCGCCGCCTTGGGATCGCTCTTGTAGCGCTCCTTGATCGGGGCCTGCATCTGGCGGAGTTGGGCCGCGTCCATTTTGTTCTCTCCCGGATGAAATCCGCCTGCCGATGTACCGGCTCGAGGGCGGATTGTCACCACCACATCGCCTGCCCCGGGCCGAGCGCCGCCTCGCGGTCCGGCACGCTGCGATCGAGCGAGCGGTCGAGCGAGGCGAGCACGCTGCGCTTGAAAGTCTCGAACAGCGGCGAATTGCGGTCGCGCGGGCGCGCCAGGTTGATCTCGATCTGGTCGAACAGCCGGCCGGGCCGCGGACGCATCACAAGGACGCGATCAGCCAGCACCACGGCCTCGTCGACGTCGTGGGTGACCAGAATCAAGGTCGGCCGCGTGTCGGCCCAGAGGTCGAGCAGATGATCCTGCAGGTCGCGGCGGGTGAAGGCATCGAGCGCCGAGAACGGCTCGTCGAGCAGCAGCACTTCCGGCTGCGGCACCAGCGCACGCGCGATCGCGACCCGCTGCGCCTGCCCGCCGGAGAGTTCGCGCGGCCACGCCGCGGCCTTGTCGGCAAGCCCGACGCGGGCAAGCGCCTGCGCAATCTTATGGCGCCGCTGTTCGGCCGGCAGGTCGGCGAGGCCGAAGCCGATATTGTCGGCGACGCTGAGCCAGGGCAGCAGCCGCGGCTCCTGGAAGATGATGCCGATCTTGGCGTGCGGGGCCGCGATCGCCTCGTCGTCGAGCGTCACCGTGCCCGTCGAGGCGCGATCGAGGCCGGCGATGGCCCGCAGCAACGTGGACTTGCCGCAGCCGGAGCCGCCGATGATGGCGACGATCTCGCCCTCGGCGATCTCGGACGAGAACCGCGCCAGCGCCTCCACGCCGTTGGGATAGGTCTTGCCGACCCGCTCGAGCGCCAGCATCGCCTAAGCCCCGCGCTCGTGCCCGAAGGCGTCCTGCCAGCGCAGCAGCGGCGCGGTGGCGATCTCGATCAGCCAGTCGGTGGTCTTGCCGAGGATCGCGAAGATCACGATCGCGGCCACGATCTGCGCGGGCTTGCCGAGCTGCTGGCCGTCGATCAGGAGATAGCCGAGGCCTTCGGACGCCCCCATGAATTCGGCGGCGACGACGAACATCCACCCCAAACCCAGACCGACGCGCAGAGACACGACGTAGGCCGGCAGCACGGCAGGCAGCAGGATGCGGCGGATCATCGCCGGCCCCGAGAGACGGAAGATACGGCCGACCTCGACGATCTTGCGGTCGACCGAGAGGATCGCACCCATCACGCCGAGATAGACCGGGAAGAACACGCCGACCGCGATCAGCGCGACCTTCGAGGTCTCGAAAATGCCGAGCCAGAGGATAAACAGCGGCACCCAGGCAATCGACGGGATCGCGCGCAGCGCCTGCACGGTCGGATCGAGCAGCCGGCGCGCCAGCGACCAGTAGCCGGAGACGGCGCCGAGCAAGGTGCCGGCGACCACGCCGAGCGCAAAGCCGAGCCCGACCCGCGACAGCGTCGCCACGACATGCCGGGTCAGCTCGCCGCTGCGAGCGAGCTCCAGGATCGTGACGATGACGCGCGAGGGCGGCGGCACCAGACGCCCGCTGGAGAGGCCGAGCCAGACCGCAAGCTCCCAGCCGAGCGCGAGCCCGACCGGCAGCACGAGGCCCAGCATGGGCCAGGCATGGCGCGACAGGCGCGTGACCGCCGTGCCGCGCGGTGCGGCGGTCACTTGCTCCGCGATCTGTTCCAATGCTGGCAGTTCGACGCTCATGGCCATAGCAAGCGCTTCTCACGCGGGATTGCAAGGACGGCCTCCCGGAGGAGAAGTCGTGCAGGTCGGATGGATTCTCAATTCGTCGGCAGCGGGATCTGGTCGTCGATCAGCGCGTCCAGCGTCGCCTTGACGTCGACCTTGGCGTCGACGACGCCCGCCTGCTGCAGGGCGAGGCCGGCCGCGAGGATCGACTCGCGCTGCGGCGCGCCGATGCGGCTGTGGGTCAGTTCGGTGCGTTCCTTGAGCTGTTTGTCGACGACCGCATCGGGCAACTTGGTCACGCCGATGAAGGTCCTCTTCAGCTCGTCATAATTGGCGAGCGAGTATTTGCGCGCGTCCTCGTACACCGCGAGCACGCGGCGAACAATGTCCGGATGGTCCTTCAGGAACTGCTCGCGCACATTGAGGATGCCCCAGGTGTTGGCATCGGCCTTGCGGTAGAACAGCTTCGCGCCGTCCTCGACCTCGGCCTGTGCCATCATCGGATCGAGGCCGGCCCAGGCGTCGACGTCGCCGCGGATCAGCGCGGTCTTGCCGTCGGCGTGCTGCAGCAGCACCGGCGTGATGTCCTTTTCGGACAGACCGGCGCCGAGCAGCGCGCGCACCAGGAAGATGTGCGGGTCGGTGCCGCGCGTCACCGCGACGCGCTTGCCCTTGAGATCGGCGACGCTCGCGATCCTGGAGTCCTTCGTGGTCACCAGCGCCGTCCATTCGGGACGCGAATAGACGTAGATCGACTTGATCGGGTTGCCGTTGATCTTGGCGACGAGCGCGGCCGAGCCCGCGGTCGAGCCGAAATCGATCGAGCCGGCGTTGAGGAATTCGAGCGCCTTGTTGGAGCCGGCCGACTGCACCCAGACGACGTTGATGCCGTCCCTGGCGAATTCCTTCTCCAGGAGCCCCTTCTGCTTCAGGACCATCGACACCGGATTGTAGGTCGCCCAGTCGATGCGGATGTCCTTCAGCGGCTCGGCGGCCACCGCCGCGGCCGGCCAAAGCATCGCGCCCGCGATGCCCGCCACGAGATACCTGCGTGAAAACTCGACCATGCCGCCCTCCTCTATAATTTCATTTCTTTTCAATGAGTTAGAGATCGAGGTCAACGAGAAAATCCGTATCCCGAAGACGCGCGTCCGAGAACGGTTTTGCCCCGAACGCACCTTTCCCAGCATGGAACGACTATTGCCAGCGCGGATTGCCGGAGAATGCCGGGTGACAGGGCTTCTCGCCTCTTATATCCGGTAGACCCATGGACAGCGTCGTGACCGAACAGAAGCCAGACGTCGATGACCGCTTCGACGGCGCGCGGATCACCGCCGCGGTGGTTGCGCTCGCCGCGAAGCACGAGGGGCGCGAGGACGCGTTCCGCTCCGCGATCGCGCAATTGCTCAAGGCCGAGCTGATCGCGGCCCGCGCCAAGGCGCAAGCGATCCTGCTCAAGGACCGCCACGGCCGCCGTTGCGCCGAGCGACTCTGCTTCGTGCAGGACGAGATCATCCGCATCCTGTTCTCGGCCGCGACGGAGCATCTCTACCGCTCGCCGATCCCGACCGGCGCCGAGCGAATGGCCGTGGTGGCAACCGGCGGCTACGGCCGCGGCCTGATGGCGCCGGAATCCGACATCGACCTCCTGTTCATCCTGCCCTACAAGCAGACCGCCTGGGGCGAGCAGGTGGCGGAGGCCATCCTCTACTGCCTGTGGGACATGGGGCTGAAGGTCGGCCACGCCACGCGCTCGGTGGACGAGTGCATCCGCCAGGCGCGCGGCGACATGACCATCCGCACCGCGATCCTGGAGACGCGCTTCCTCACCGGCGACAAGCCGCTCTATGACGAGCTGGTCGCACGCTTCGACAAGGAGGTGATCCAGGGCACCGCCGCCGAATTCGTCACCGCGAAACTCGCCGAACGCGAGGAGCGGCATCGCCGCGCCGGACAGTCGCGCTACCTGGTCGAGCCGAACGTCAAGGACGGCAAGGGCGGCCTGCGCGACCTGCACACGCTGTTCTGGATCGCCAAATACGTCTATCGCGTGCGCGACACCGACGAGTTGGTCCAGCGCGGCGTGTTCGACGCGCAGGAATACCGCACCTTCCGCCGCTGCGCCGACTTCCTCTGGTCGGTGCGCTGCAATCTGCACTTCTTCTGCAACCGCGCCGAGGAACGGCTGTCCTTCGACCTGCAGCGCGAGATCGCGCTCCGCCTCGGCTACACCAGCCATCCCGGCATGCAGGACGTCGAGCGCTTCATGAAGCACTACTTCCTGGTCGCCAAGGAAGTCGGCAACCTCACCGCCATCCTGTGCGCCAAGCTCGAGGACCAGCAGGCCAAGCCCGCGCCGGTCTTGAGCCGGGTGATGGCACGGCTGCGGCCGAGCACGGTCAAGCGGCGGGTGCCCGACAGCGACGACTTCATCATCGACAACAACCGCATCAACCTCGCAGCGCCCGACGTCTTCAAGCACGATCCGGTCAATTTGATCCGCATCTTCCGCCTGGCGCAGAAGAACAACCTCGCCTTCCATCCGGACGCGATGCGCACCGTGACGCGCTCGCTCGCCCTGATCAACGCGCAGATGCGCGAGAATCCCGAAGCCAACCGGCTGTTGATGGAGATCCTGACCTCCAACGACGCCGAGACCGTGCTGCGGCGGATGAACGAGACCGGCGTGCTCGGCCATTTCATCCGCGCCTTCGGCAAGATCGTGTCGATGATGCAGTTCAACATGTATCATCACTACACGGTGGACGAGCATCTCTTGCGCTGCATCGGCTTCCTGCAGGACATCGAGCGCGGCGGCGTCGAGGAGTTCGCGTTTGCAAGCGACCTGATGCGCAAGATCCGGCCCGAGCACCGCCGCGTGATCTACGTCGCGACGCTGTTGCACGACATCGCCAAGGGCCGACCGGAGGATCATTCCGTCGCGGGCGCCAAGGTGGCGCGGCGGCTCTGCCCGCGGCTCGGCTTCAGCCCCGCCGACACCGAGCTCGTGGCCTGGCTGATCGACGAGCATCTCACCATGTCGACCGTCGCGCAGTCGCGCGACCTCTCCGACCGCAAGACCATCGAGAATTTCGCCGCCGTGGTGCAGTCGGTCGAGCAGATGAAGCTCCTCACGATCCTGACCACCGCCGACATCCGCGGCGTCGGCCCCGGCGTGTGGAACGGCTGGAAGGCGCAGCTCCTGCGCTCGCTGTACTACGAGACCGAGCCGGTCCTGACCGGCGGCTTCTCCGAGGTCGACCGCGGCAAGAGGCTTGCCGCCGCGCAGGGCGAGTTCCGCGCCGCCTTCGCCGAATGGCCGAAGGAGGAGCTCGAGGCCTATGTCGCGCGGCACTATCCGGCGTACTGGCTCAAGGTCGAGTTGCCGCGCAAGATTCGCCACGCGCGTTTCGTCCGAGCGAGCGAACAAGCCGGCCACAAGCTCGCGATCAACGTCGGCTTCGACGAGGTGCGCGGCGTCACCGAGCTGACGATCTTCGCCGCCGACCATCCCTGGCTGCTCTCGATCATCGCGGGCGCCTGCGCCTCGGCCGGCGCCAACATCGTCGACGCCCAGATCTACACCACGACCGACGGCCGCGCGCTCGACACCATCTCGATCTCCAGGGAGTACGACCGCGACGAGGACGAGGGCCGCCGCGCCACACGGATCGGCGAGATGATCGAGGACGTGCTGGAGGGCAAGCTGCGCCTGCCCGAAGTGGTGGCGCGCCGCACCGTGCGCAGCAAGGCCAAGCCGTTCGTGATCGAGCCGGAGGTCATGATCAACAACCAGTGGTCCGATCGCTACACCGTGATCGAGGTCTCGGGCCTCGACCGGACGGGCCTGCTCTACGAGCTGACCACCGCGATCTCCAAGCTCAACCTCAACATCGCCTCCGCCCATGTCGCGACCTTCGGCGAGCGGGCGCGCGACGTGTTCTACGTCACCGACCTGCTCGGCGCGCAGATCAACGCCCCGACCCGGCAGGCCGCGATCAAGAGCGCGCTGATCCACGTCATGGCGAGCGAGAAGGCGATCCAGCCGGCGGCGTGAGCTCCACCCCTTCATGCGCGAGCAGCCAGCGCTTGCGCTCCAGCCCCCCGCCATATTTCACCAGCGATCCGTCCGCGCCGATCAGGCGGTGGCAGGGCACGACGACGCTGATCGGGTTGCTGCCATTGGCGTGGCCGACCGCACGCATGGCCTTCGGCGCACCGAGCCTGGCCGCCAGCGCGCCATAGCTCATCGTCGTGCCCACGGGAATCTTTGCGAGCGCGGTCCAGACCTTTCGTTGAAACGGCGTACCGGCGACGCGCCAGTCGATCGACGCGAGCCGACCGAGATCGCCGTCGAAATAGGCCGCCAGCGCCGACTTCATCGCTGCCGGCGCGCGCGATACACGCAGCGTGACGGTTCCGTAATGCAGTCGCAGCAGCTCGCGCATCCGATGCTCATAGTCCTCCCAGTCGAGCGCGCGCAGCAGACCGTCGGCATCGGTGACGAGCAGCGCGGTTCCGATCGGCGTCGTCAGGCGGTCGAGACCGAAGGTGTCAGCATTCCGTGTCGAAATCGTCATCGTCATCCCGATGTCGGCGGATCGCCCGACTTCCATTTCAAGCTATCCCGGCACCTCGCCAAAATTCTTGCCGACCGGCAGCACGGCGTGGCGGATCAGGCGGGAATCTTCCACCGCCGCCTGACGGTGCTTCACGGCCTCGCGGTAGACGGGGTCGCGGATCATCTCGACGAAGGCGGCAACGCTCGGATACTCGGCGATGAAGCAATGGTCCCAGCGCTCCTCCTGCGGGCCGATCAGCATCAGTTCGAACCTGCCCTGCCAGACGATGCGGCCACCGAGCCGTTCGAACACCGGCCCGCTCTCGCGCCCATAGGCCGCATAGGCCTCCGCGCCGCTGGCCTTGCGGCCGTCCGGATAGACGGCCTCCGTGCGCAGGCGGACCAGGTTCAGCATGTGAATCGGGCCGGGGCGGTCGTTGTTCCGAAATTGCGCAAAAACGTCCTTGGTCGGATCGATATGGCCCATGCGAGGTTCCTCTTGCCTGATGGCCGTGATCCTAGCCTCGCAGCGAATGACAGGGAACCGCGCACAGCCGCCGCACCTCCTAATCCCGCGTTAAGCTTTGGGTAACCGGGCCTTAAACCGCCCCCGCTAGCGTGCGGCGGGGCGGGCTGACCGGGCGTAGCGTATGGCGTGGGGACGAAAAAAGAGCCGCGGGCGCAAGGAGCCGCTATTCGGCCTGCCCGCAGCGCTGGCCGATTTGCGCCTGACGGCTGCGGACCGCATCCCCAACGCCGAGGACAAGCCGAAGAAATCCGCGAAGTCGCAGCCGAAGCGCCGAAGCGAGGATGGCGACGACGAGCCGCCGCGCGAGCGCAAGGCACCGGCCAGCCGCAGCGGCGCCAAGCGCCGCTCGAAATCGCGCGTGCGTCTCCACGTCGGCCGGCTGGTCTATTGGGGCGCGGTGCTCGGCCTGTGGGGTATGATCGCCGCGGTCGGAGTGGTCGTCTGGGTCGGGGCCCACCTGCCGCCAATCCAGTCGCTGGAGATCCCGAAGCGGCCGCCGACCATCCAGATCGTCGGCGTCGACGGCAGCGTGCTGGCGCAGCGCGGCGAGATGGCCGGCGCCAATGTGGCGCTGAAGGACCTGCCGCCCTATCTGCCGAAGGCCTTCATCGCCATCGAGGATCGCCGCTTCTATTCGCATTTCGGCATCGATCCCGTCGGCATCGCGCGTGCGGCGATCGCCAACGTCCTGCATCGCGGCGTCTCGCAGGGCGGTTCGACGCTGACGCAGCAGCTTGCGAAGAACCTGTTCCTGACCCAGGAGCGCACGCTGCAGCGCAAGCTGCAGGAAGTCGAGCTCGCGCTGTGGCTCGAGCGCAAGCATTCCAAGAACGAGATCCTCGAGCTCTATCTCAACCGCGTCTATTTCGGCTCCGGCGCCTATGGCGTCGAGGCGGCGGCGCAGCGCTATTTCGGCAAGTCGGCGAGGAACGTCACGCTGGCGGAGGCCGCGATGCTGGCTGGGCTCGTCAAGTCGCCCTCGCGCCTTGCGCCGAACCGCAACCCGGAAGGCGCCGAGCAGCGCGCCCAGATCGTGCTGGCCGCGATGGCGGATGCGAAATTCATCACCGATGCGCAGGCGCAGGCCTCGATCGGCCATCCCGCGATCAACGTGAAACCGGCCGGCGCCGGCACCGTCAACTACGTCGCCGACTGGATCGGCGAGGTGCTCGACGATCTGGTCGGCCAGATCGACCAGAGCATCACGGTCGAGACCACCATCGATCCGAAGCTGCAGAGCGTGGCGGAAGCCGCCATCATCGACGAACTCGCGGCGAAAAGCGTGAAGTTCAACGTCAGCCAGGGCGCACTGGTGGCGATGACGCCCGACGGCGCGGTGCGCGCCATGGTCGGCGGCCGGAACTATGCCGAGAGCCAGTACAACCGCGCGGTAACCGCGAGGCGCCAGCCCGGCTCGGCGTTCAAGCCGTTCGTCTATCTCACTGCGCTCGAAGCCGGACTGACGCCCGACACGGTCCGCCAGGACGCGCCGATCGAGATCAAGGGCTGGCGGCCGGAGAACTACACCCACGAATATTTCGGCGCGGTGACGCTGACGCAGGCGCTGGCGATGTCGCTCAACACGGTCGCGGTGCGGCTCGGGCTCGAGGTCGGGCCGAAGAACGTGGTGCGCACCGCCCACCGGCTCGGCATCGCCTCCAAGCTCGAGCCCAACGCCTCGATCGCGCTCGGCACCTCCGAGGTCTCCGTGATCGAGCTGGTCGGCGCCTATGCGCCGTTCGCCAATGGCGGGCTCGCGGTGTCGCCGCACGTGGTGACGCGGATCAAGACGCTGGAGGGCAAGCTGCTCTACATGCGCCAGCCTGAGGATCGCAACCGGGTGATCGAACCGCGCTATGTCGCGATGATGAACACGATGATGCGGGAGACGCTGGTCTCCGGCACCGCAAAGAAGGCGGATATCCCGGGCTGGACGGCGGCCGGCAAGACCGGCACCAGCCAGGATTTCCGCGATGCCTGGTTCATCGGCTACACGGCGAACCTCGTCACCGGCGTCTGGCTCGGCAATGACGACAACTCCCCGACCAGGAAGGCGACCGGCGGCGGACTGCCGGTGGAGGTCTGGACCCGCTTCATGCGCACGGCGCACGAGGGCGTGCCGGTAGCGAACCTGCCGAACGCGCAAGCCGGCTGGGGACCGTCGAATCTGATGCAGGCGGCCTCGCAAGTGACGGCGCCGACCCCGCCCGCCACCGCCAATGGCGGCGCTCGCCCGGCACCGACGCGCGCCAACGTGCGGCCGGAGCCAGCCGCGGGGCTCGATGGCTGGCTGATGGACCGCCTGTTCGGCGGACACAGGTAGCGGCCAGGGCGCTGGCGGGATCGGGTCGGGCCAGAGGGGTTTGGACCCGTCCGACAAAATATCGGGTTCAACCCCATGCACAGTGGGCCGCGCCGCCAACCCGCCACTTGACACGTCGGCAAATCAGGGGCCGGGCCGCCCGAAGGCCTACTCCTCGATCCCGTAGCGGTGCAGGTCGTTGCCGTAGGTGTCGAGCCATTTCTTGGCGCGCTCGACCGACGGACAGACCTTTGCGACCACGCGCCAGAAGCGGGCCGAGTGGTTCATCTCGACGAGATGGGCGACTTCGTGGGCGGCGATATAGTCGAGCACGAACGGCGGCGCGAAGATCAGGCGCCAGGAAAACGACAGCGAGCCCGCCGAGGTGCAGGAGCCCCAGCGGCTGGATTGATCGCGGATCGACAGCCGCTTGACGCGCACGCCGAGCTCGGCGGCATAGGTCTGCGCCGCACGCTGCAGATCGCGGCGCGCCTCGCGCTTGAGATAGTCGTGGACGCGGCGGTCGATATGATCGAGACCGCCGGCGACGCAGAGGATGCGTTCGCCGGAATCGCGCACCTCCGTCCACACCGTGCCGCGCTCGCCGGCGCGATGCACGATCCGATGCGGCACACCGCGCAGCGGTATCACGGTGCCCGACTGGAATGGCGCGGCCTTCGGCAGGCGACCAAGACGCGCCGCGATCCAGCCGCCATGGCGTTGCGCGAAGTCCTTTGCTTCCGCAAGCGTGCCGCGCGGCGGCATGGTGAGGATGGCTTCGCGATCGCTCGGATGAATTCTGAGCGTGTAGCGACGCGCGCGGCGGTGCCGCCGCAGCCGGATCGCAAAATATTGCGACCCATGTCTGATCAGGAGAGTCGAGGGTTCGTGAGGCCGCCGATAGAGGAGCGCGCGAGTGGCCATTTCTGTCAGTCCGGGGAGGAGAAGCTCGCCCGGATTCTGCCATAACCGCCGCCACGGGAAGCGCTCGGCGCAAAAACAAATCATTTGCCCAATATACAGGGGTTGGGTGGCCGCAAGGCCCTACAGACTGGGGTTGGAACCTGAAATTTTGGCCTGCCTCCGGCGCATGCGGCCTCCCCAAGGGGTGAGGGTCGACTCACTCCTAGAAGGCTACCTAATTACCGCGAATCTGGTTCGGCCTGGCGCCTTTCCGACCAACCGGTTTTCGACGGAATCGCCGAAATACGCCGCCTATTCGGCCGCCGCGCGCATCGATTTGGGATTCGCCGCCGAGATCATGAAATCGTGGATGCGCGGCAAGATTTCCGACTTGAAGCGCGAGCCATTGAACACGCCGTAATGTCCGACGCCCAGCTGCACGTAATGCACGCGGCGATGCTCGGGGATCGAACTGCACAGGGTGTGCGTGGCTTCGGTCTGGCCGAGGCCGGAAATGTCGTCGTTCTCGCCTTCCACGGTCATCAACGCGACGCGCGTGATCTTGGACGGCTGCACCAGAATCCCGCGATGGGTCATCTCGCCCTTGGGCAGCGCATGGCGGACGAACACGGTCTCGACCGTCTGCAGATAATACTCCGCGGTGAGGTCCATTACCGCGAGATACTCGTCGTAGAAGTCGCGATGCTTGTCGACGAGGTCGCCGTCGCCCTTCACCAGATTGGCAAACAGCTGCTTGTGGGCATCCATGTGCCGGTCGAGGTTCATGCTGATGAAACCATTGAGCTGCAGGAAGCCCGGATAGACGTCGCGCATCATGCCGGGATGCGGGAACGGCACCTTGGTGATGACGTGGTTGCGGAACCAGTCGATGCCGCGCTGTTCCGCGAGCTTGTTCACCGCGGTCGGATTGCGGCGGGTGTCGATCGGGCCGCCCATCAGCGTCATCGAGATCGGCACGAAGGGATCGCGCCGGGTTTCCATGACCGAGACGGCGGCGACCACCGGCACGGAGGGCTGGCACACCGCCATGACATGGGTGTTGCCGCCCAGCACCTGCAGCATCTCGATCACGTAGTCGATGTAGTCGTCGAGATCGAAGCGGCCTTCGCTCAGCGGCACCATGCGGGCGTCGGCCCAGTCGGTGATGTAGACCTCATGCGCCGGCAACAAGGCTTCCACCGTGCCGCGCAGCAGCGTGGCGTAGTGGCCCGACATCGGCGCGACGACCAGCACGCGCGGCTGCGGGCTGCGCAGCGGACGGGTGAACTTGCGATCGAAATAGAGCAGCCGGCAAAACGGCTTTTCCCAGACCGAGCGGACCTCGACGGGCACGCGGATGCCGCTGACCTCGGTGTCGTCGAGGCCCCATTCCGGCTTGCCGTAGCGGCGCGTGGTGCGCTCGAACAGTTCGCACGCCGCGGCGAGCGACTTGCCCATATCGGTGTGCGACCAGGGATTTAGAGGATTCTGGAACAGGATCTTGGTGGCGTCGGTGACGGCGCGCGCCGGATTGAGCGCGGCATGCGCCATCTCGTACATCCAGTACATCGGCGTGGTTAGTACCGGACTGCCTTCGGCCACTAAGGGCGGTGCGCCGCCAAACTCACCAATGGGCATTATCGTTCATCCTCTTGCATCGCAGCATACTGCCGAATGCGTAATATTGCGTCAATGCACCATCCCGTACATCTACTGCCAAGAATCGGCCGAAACGCGCGAAAATCCACGGGAAAGTGACGCTACTCGCCGCCGGACAGCAGCGCCCCGTTCTTTTTGGCACTGCGCAAAAGGGCGAGAAATGCCCCGAAGGATGCCAGCAGCAGAACGGCGTTGATGACCAGCGCATCCAGCATCAGGTCGGCCCGGAACGCGTCCTCGATCAGGAGCGCCCGCATGCCTTCGAACACGTAGGTCGGCGGCAAGGCCCAGGCGACATGCTGCAGCCAGACCGGCAGCACGCTGACGGGATAGTAGATGCAGGCGAGCGGCATCACCGCGAACATCAGCGTCCAGACGATGCTCTCGGCGCCGAGGCCGTTCCGCAGCACGAGGCCGGAGACGAAGATGCCGACCGACCAGCTCGTGAAGATCAGATTACAGAAGAAGGCGATCAGCGGCAGGCCGAGGCTATAGAAATTGAAGTGAAACAGGAACAGCGCGAGCAGCGTCATCGGGATCACGCCGATCGCGAGCCGGATCAGGCTCATGCTCATCAGCGCCAGCAGGAACTCGATCGGCTTGAGCGGGCTCATCATGAGGTTGCCGAGGTTGCGCGCCCACATCTCCTCCAGGAACGAGATGGAGAAGCCGAGCTGGCCGCGGAACAGGATGTCCCAGAGGATGACGGCGCCGATCAGCGTGCCGCCGGCGCGCGCGAAGAAGCCGGCATTCTCTGCGATATAGAGCTGCAGAAAGCCCCAGGTGATGATCTGCAGCGCCGGCCAGTACACGAGCTCGAGCAGCCGCGGCCAGGACGACAGCAGCAGGTACCAGTAGCGCAGGATCATCGCGCCGATGCGATGCATGGAGATGCCGCGGTGGAGGGAAATCTCGCTCATCGCAAGGTTTCCTGCACCCGGCCGCGCGCCACGTCGAGAAACACCTCCTCGAGCGTCGAGCGGTTGTAGCGGGCCATGATGGCATCGGGCGTGCCGTCGTCCTCGATCCGCCCGCGCTTCATGATGATGACGCGGTCGCAGAGCCGCTCGACCTCCAGCATGTTGTGCGAGGCGAGCAGGATGGTCGCCTGGTTCTGCCTGCGATAGCTCTCCAGATGCGCCCGGACCCAGTCGGCGGTGTCGGGATCGAGCGACGCGGTCGGCTCGTCCAGCAGCAGGAGCTCCGGCTGGTTGATCAGCGCCTTGGCGAGCGCGACGCGGGTCTTCTGCCCCGCGGACAGCTTGCCGTTGGCACGGTCGAGGAAATCGTTGAGGTCGAGATCGTCCGCGAGCGCGGCGATGCGTTCGCGCAGATTGGTCACGGCGTAGAGCTTGCCGAAGATGGTGAGGTTCTGCCGCACCGTGAGCCGCATCGGCATGTCGACATAGGGGCTCTCGAAATTCATCCGCCCGAGCACCGCGGCGCTGTCCTCCGGCATCCCGTGACCGAGCACCCGCACCCGGCCCGAGGTCGGCAGCACCAGGCCCATGATCATCGCGATCGTGGTGGTCTTGCCGGCGCCGTTGCCGCCGAGCAGCCCCGTGATGCTGCCGCGGGCAATCGAGAAGGAGATGCCGTCGACCGCGCGGGTCTCCTTGTAGACCTTGACGAGGTGCTCGACCTCGATCGCCGCGGGCGGGCGATCCGCGACAGTCGGCCGGCTTGAAGCTGCGTCATTCTCGGTCATGCTGGGCCGTTCTTCTGCCATTGCGGCGGCGAGCGCAAGCGTGGTGACGGGTCGTGAAGGGTCGCGCCCGATGCGACCGGGCAAGCCCCCGCGTTTGTGATCGGACCGCCGCACCGCTAGATTGGCTTGACATGATCGACGTTGCCGTTTCCGAGTTTCGCCATCCGCAGCGACATGTCCGCCTGGACACCATCCTGCGGCTGCGCTGGCTCGCGGTGCTCGGCCAGCTCGCCGCCATCTTCATCGTGGCGCAGGGACTGGAATTCGACGTTCCGATCATTCCCTGCATCAGCATCATCGCCCTGTCGGCGGCACTCAATCTGGCGCTGCAGACGGCGGTCAATCCGATGCGGCGGCTGGAGCCACTTCATGCCGCCGCGCTGCTGGCGCTCAACATCCTGGAACTGGCGGGACTGCTGGTCTTCACCGGCGGATTGCAGAACCCGTTCTCCTTCCTGTTCCTGGCGCCGGTCCTGATCTCCGCCACCGCGCTGCCGGTCCGGCTGACCTTCGCCCTCGGCCTGCTGGCGGTCGCCTGCGCCTCGGTCCTGTTCTTCTTCCACCTGCCGCTGCCCTGGGATGCGGACGATCCGCTGGTGCTGCCGCCGATCTACCTGGTCGGCGTCTGGCTCTCGATCGTGCTCGCGATCGGCGTCACCAGCCTCTACTCCTTCCAGGTGACGGAGGAGGCGCGCAAGCTCGCCAACGCGCTCGCGGCGACCGAGCTGGTGCTGACGCGCGAGCAGCACCTGACCCAGCTCGACGGGCTGGCAGCGGCCGCCGCCCATGAGCTCGGCACACCGCTCTCGACCATCTTCCTGATCTCGCGCGAGCTGGAAAGGACGGTGAAGGACGGCCCGCTCGCCGCCGACGTCAAGACGCTGCGCGAACAGGCGCAGCGCTGCCGGGACATCCTCGGCAAGATCACGCAGCTTTCCTCGACCGGCGCGCCGTTCGATCGCATGAAACTGTCCGAGCTGATCGAGGAGGCCGTAGCGCCGCACCGCGATTTCGGCATCGACATCAAGGTGAGGATCGCGGTCGCGGCGGCCGCGGAGCCGGTCGGCTCGCGCAACCCGGCCATCCTCTATGGCCTCGGCAACATCCTGGAAAACGCCGTCGATTTCGCCCACTCCGCGGTGGAGGTCAACGCCTGGTGGAACGGGGACACGGTCGAGATCGTGATCTCCGATGACGGGCCCGGCATCCCGCCCGACCTGCTGCACCGGATCGGCGAGCCCTATCTGTCGCGCCGCCGTCCCCAAAGCGAGAGCGGCGGCGACGGCGGCGAGCGCAGCGGCCTCGGGCTCGGCATCTTCATCGCACGTACGCTGCTGGAGCGGACCGGCGCAAAAGTGTCGTTTGCCAACCGGACCTTCCCCGAGCACGGCGCCGTGGTGCAGATCGCCTGGCCACGCCGGAGTCTCGAGGCGAGCGAACCGCTCGACGAAACAACGGGATAGACCGCGACGTTGCGTCGCACCGCATGAACGACCGACTTTGTACGGTCTTGGCAGCGCCGCATTGCAGCGCCATATGTTGCAGCGTTGGACAGAGGACGAGCCCTTGAACGCCATCGCCGAACTGAACGAACAGATCGATCGCTCGCTTCTCATCGTGGAGGACGACAAGCCGTTTCTCGAACGGCTGTCGCGCGCGATGGAGACGCGCGGCTTCACGGTGACCTCCTGCGATACCGTCTCCGACGGTCTCGCCCAGATCGGCAAGGCCGCGCCGGCCTTCGCGGTCGTGGATCTGCGGCTCGGCGACGGCAACGGGCTCGACGTGGTCTCGGCGCTGAAGAAGAAGCGGCCCGACGCCCGCGCGATCGTGCTGACCGGCTACGGCAACATCGCCACCGCCGTGACCGCGGTGAAGATGGGCGCGATCGACTATCTCTCGAAACCCGCCGATGCCGACGACGTCGTCGCGGCGCTGCTCTCGACCGGCACGGAGAAATCCGAACTGCCGCAGAATCCGATGTCGGCCGACCGCGTGCGCTGGGAGCACATCCAGCGCATCTACGAGATGTGCAACCGCAACGTCTCCGAGACCGCGCGCCGCCTCAACATGCATCGCCGCACCCTGCAGCGCATCTTGGCCAAGCGCGCGCCGCGGTAGTCCGACGTAGCCCGGATGGAGCGCAGCGAAATCCGGGCTACGAGATTTACTCCCAGAACTCCGCATGCCCCTGCGGATCGACCAGGCGGTTGATGCGCAGCGCCGCCGCCATGGCGAAGCGCAGCGTCATCTGCTTGCGCGTCGCGGCCTGCAGCCTGTGCTCGGGCGCCTCGCAATGCAGATGCGCGCCATAGGCGTCGGCGATGATCAGGCCGGTCTCTTGCGGAAAGATCTCGCAAGGCAGGTCCTGCGTGAAGGCGAAGAACAGCCGGTCGCAATGGGCGCGGTACTCGTGCCACTTCTGGTCGGCGCGCAAATCTTCCACCGACGACTTGATCTCGACGATCCAGATCTCGCCGCGCTCGTTGAGCGCCACCAGATCGGCGCGGCGGCCCGAGGGCAGCGGCAACTCGCTGATGCAGGTGAAGCCGAGCGAGCGCAACAGCCGTGCCGTGCCGCGCGCGACTGCGAGCGCTGTCTCCGACTGACGTCCGTCCGGTGGCACGAGGGCGATGTGGCGGGCGGTGTTGTCCATGCCGGCCAGCCTAGCCGATTCCGCAGGCCTCGGCCCAATCTTTTGCTTGGCGGTCCGTCAAAAATCGGCATTGTGAGGCCATGACAGAGCAAACCGAGACCCAGGCGAAGGCGGGCGCGATCATCGTTCCCGTGACGCTGTTCGAGCAGAACTGCACCATCATCTGGAACGAGCCGAGCAAGAAGGCGGTGGTGATCGATCCCGGCGGCGACGTGCCGAAGATTCTGGACGCGATCGCCCAGACCGGCGTGAGCGTGGAGAAGATCTGGCTGACCCACGGCCACATCGATCACGTCGGCGGCGCCGACGAATTGCGCGAGGCGCTGAAGGTGCCGATCGAGGGACCGCACATCGCCGACAAGTTCCTGCTCGACAACGTCGTCGACAGCGGCGCGCGCTTCGGCATGAGCGGCGTGCGCGATTTCGCGCCCGACCGCTGGCTTCAGGACGGCGACACCGTGGCGATCGGCGATCTTTCCTTCGACATCCTGCATTGCCCCGGCCATTCGCCGGGCAGCGTGGTGTTCTTCAACAGGGAGCTGCGCTTCGCCCATGTCGGCGACGTCCTGTTCGCGGGCTCGGTCGGACGCACCGATCTTCCCGGCGGCAGCCATGCGACCCTGATCAACTCGATCGTGACGAAACTGCTGCCGCTCGGCGACGACGTCGGCTTCATCTGCGGCCACGGCGCGGGCTCGAGCATCGGCCAGGAGCGGATGACCAATCCGTTCATCACCGGCGAGCTGTAGGGCAACCTCCGCAAGCTACGATTTCATCAGGCCCGCGGCCGTCAGCGCGCGCGTGATGGCGGCGCCGATGTCGAAGCTGCGGCGCTTTTTGCGCTTCGGCTTCAGCTTCGGCTCCGCCGGCTGCTCGAGCACGGCCGCACGTATCGACCGCGCGAGATGCGGCGCGGGCGCCGGAAGCGGCGGCGGCGAGGCGGCGGCGCGGATCCACGCGGTCAGCCCGAAGAATTTTGCGATGTGGTAGGAGGACGAGATGCCCGCCTCGATCAGGAAGGCGCCCTCCTTGCCGTAGCGCTGCTCGTTGTCGGCGATGCCGAGCGGCGTGCCGTGCGCCATGTCGGTGATGGTGTAGGACTCGACGATGGTGTCGCCGTCCGCATTCCACCAGCTCTGGCGCGGATGGCCGTCGACCACGGTCTCCGCCATCGGCGCCTGCGGCAGCTCGTGCAGATCGAGCCATTGCTTGACGATCTCGTCGGCATTGCCAGGATTGACCGTGCGGTCCGCGCTGCCGTGCCACACCGAAAGCTTCGGCCAGGAGCCGCGATGCGCCGTCGCCTTGCGCACGAGATCGCCGAGCTCGCGCGCGGGCCGCTCGGGCGAATGAAACATGCCGTCCAGCGCCTGGCGCAGATTGGTGGCGACGCCGAACGGCAGGCCGGCGATGACGGCGCCGGCCGCGAACAGCTCCGGGCAGGTCGCGAGCAGCGCCATCGTCATCGCGCCGCCGGCGGAGAGGCCGGTGACGAAGATTCTTTGCGCATCGATGTCATGATGGGCGACCATGTGGGCGACCATCTCGCGGATCGAGCCGACCTCGCCGCCGTCGCGCGCGATGTCGTCCGGATTGAACCAGTTGAAACAGGTGTTGGCGTTGTTGCGGCGGCGCTGCTGCGGCATCGCCAGCGCGAAGCCATAGTGCTTCGCCAGCGTCGACCATCCCGCGCCGAGATCGTAGCCGGCCGCGGTCTGGCCGCAGCCATGCAAGACCACGACCAGCGCGCGCGGCTGCTGCAGTTGCGCGGGCACGTAGGCGAACATGCGCAAGTTCCCGGGATTGGCGCCGAAGCCCGTGACCTCCGCGAGGGGGCTGCGCAAACCCCCGCTGCGACCCCGTTCGGCAAGACGCAGGCCCTCCAGCCCTGGCAGGCGCCTCAACAGATCGACATTCCTGGCTAACGACACCGACAGCTCCCGGCGGGCGACTTCCAACGTCACCCAAAGCAGATAGTTGCTGCAGTGCAAATTAAAAAGTATGCGCGCGGCCGATCCCCACAGATTCTCCGCGAGAATAGGCCCGCATTGCGCCGCATTGCCTCAACCTGATGCATACCCACGGCACTTCCATGTCAGGAATGCGACGGAAATCATGATCGAGGCGACAAACGGCGCGAGCGAGACGCGAAACGCAGCGCACATACCATTTGACGGCGGCGTCGCACGAACTGGAGGCGACAAAACGGAAGGGACGAATAGAGCGCGAAGCGCGGGCGCGCGCTGCATGTCGCGGAATCGCCACCGCCCGCCGCGTCCGTTTCGTGCTATTCTGGCGATGACGGCCTGACGCGCGCCGCGGGCGACCGCGGCCTCCCGCAATACGAGACCGGAGCAATCGCCATGTCGATGCAGAGTGTGGCCTCCCCCGCGATCGGCTGGACGCCGCCGAAGCGCAATACGCTGACGCACATCCCCGGCGACGAGGGCTGGCCGTTCATCGGCAAGACGCTCGAGGTGCTCGCCGACCCCAAGGGCCACATCGAGGCCAACGCGGCGAAATACGGCCTCGTCTACCGCAGCCATCTGTTCGGCGAGACCAGCATCGTGCTGCTCGGACCCGAGGCCAACGAGCTCGTGATGTTCGACCGCGCAAGGCAGTTTTCCTCCGAGCACGGCTGGGGCCGCATCCTCGGCCTGTTGTTTCCACGCGGACTGATGCTGCGCGACTTCGACGAGCATCGCGAGCACCGGCAGGCGCTCTCGGTCGCCTTCAAGTCCGGACCGATGCGCTCCTATTTCACCGAACTCGACAAGGGAATCGCGGCGCGCATCGCGCAGTGGAAGGCGCGGCCCGGCGAGATGCTGGTCTATCCGGCGATGAAGCAGCTCACCCTCGACCTCGCCGCCGCCTCCTTCCTCGGCGCCGACATCGGACCGGAGGTCGACGAGATCAACCGCGCCTTCGTCGACATGGTGGCTGCGGCGGTGGCGGCGATCCGCGTGCCGATCCCCGGCACCCAGATGGCGCGCGGCGTGAAGGGCCGCAAGCGCATCGTCGCCTATTTCAGGGAGCAGATCCCGATCCGCCGCGCCAGGGCCGGCGGCGACGATCTGTTCTCGCAATTGTGCCACGCCACCGACGAGCAGGGCGCGCTGTTGTCCGAGCAGGACGTCATCGACCACATGAGCTTCCTGATGATGGCGGCCCATGACACGCTCACCTCGTCGCTGACCTCGCTCGTCGCCGCGCTCGCGGCCAACCCCGAATGGCAGCAGAAGCTGCGCGAGGAAGCCTCGTCGCTCGGGCTCGCGCCGGGCGAGCCGACCGCGTTCGAGAAGCTCGACGCGATGCCGCTGTCGGAGATGGCGTTCAAGGAGGCGCTGCGGATCAGGCCGCCGGTGCCGTCGATGCCGCGTCGCGCCGTGCGCGATTTCAGCTTCATGGGATACGACATTCCCGCCGGCACCATGGTCGGCGTCAATCCGATGTTCACGCACCACATGAAGGACATCTGGCCGGATCCCGACCGCTTCGATCCCTTGCGCTTCACCGAGGAGGCGCAGCGCAACCGGCACCGCTTCGCCTGGGTGCCGTTCGGCGGCGGCGCGCATATGTGCCTCGGACTGCACTTCGCCTACATGCAGACGAAATGCTTCATGCGGCACTTCCTGCAGAACCTCGAGGTGTCGCTGCCGCCGGGCTACCAGCCGAGCTGGCAGGTATGGCCGATCCCGAAGCCGCGCGACGGGCTGCGAGTGACGGTGAAGGCGGCGTGATGGCCTCGCCTCGTCATTGCGAGCGAAGCGAAGCAATCCAGCCTTCGTAGGGTGGGCGAAGCCGAGCGTGCCCACCACTTTCTAGCAAGACTGAGGCTCGATTGGTGGGCACGGCGCTGACGCGCCTTTGCCCGCCCTACGGCTCCTGCGTCCGGGGCATGAGTGCCCCCTACCCCGCGCCCTGGTCGAACGCCTTGCGCAAGGCGACGTAGCCCTGCTGCTGCTGGCTCCAGTTGCGGCCGCCGGTCATGGCGCCGTCGACGACGAGATCGTGGCCGTTGACGAAGCTCGATTCGTCGCTGGCGAGGAATACCGCGGCGTGCGCGATGTCGTCGGGCAGGCCGGCGCGCGGGATCGGCTGCGCGGCCTTGTAGACCTCGCGCATCACCGCCGGGGTCTTCTCGGCGGCTTCGGTCGACAGTCCCAGCGCCTTGCCGAAAATGCCGGTCGCGATCGCGCCCGGCGAGATCGAATTGACGCGGATGTTGGACTCGCCGAGCTCCATCGCCACGCATCTGGTGAGATGGATGACGGCCGCCTTCGCCGCGCTGTAGACCATCGAGGAGGAGAAACCAGCGAGGCGACCGGCGATGCTGCCATTGTTGATGATGCTGCCAAAGCCCTGCTTCTTCATGTGGGGCGCGGCATGCTTCATGCCGAGCATCACGCTGCGCACCAGCGTCGCCATCGCAGCGTCGAAGCGATCGACCTCGAGCCCCTCGATGCCGCCGGTCTGCGCCGGGCCGCCGGCATTGTTGAACAGGCAGTCGATCCTGCCGAATTTCTCGACCGCCAGCGAGATCAGCGCGCGCATCTGCTCTTCGATCGTCACGTCGGTCTGGCGGAAGATGCAGGCGGGCCCGAGCTGCCTCGCCAGCGCTTCGCCTTCCGGTCGACGTCGTCCCGCGATCACAATTTTGGCACCTTCGGCGACGAAGACTTCCGCGGTCCGCAATCCGATTCCGCTCGTCGCGCCGGTGATCACCGCTACCTTGCCGTCAAGCCGTCCCATGGCATGTTCCCGTTCTTGAATGATTTGAGCCCGATTGACGGGCACCGGCCGGCGCCGCCGTTCCGGCGGCCACTATTCCCGCCTGCCGACGGCAAGGCAAGCTATGCTTGCGCAGGCGGAATGCGTAACGTCTCCGGCGGCAGGTCGGCTCCGGTGATCGCAGACAGCGCATGGCGAGGTTGATCGACGAGTTTCGACGGGGCTGGTACGGCGTCTCCCAACCGCCGCTGGCCATGAGCGTCGCCTTTGCCGCGGTGTGCCTGGCGTGCGCGACGCTGGTCCGCTGGGGCCTCGCCCAGGTGCGGCCCGACATCTTCTTCACGCCGTATTTTCCGGCCGTGTTCTTCGCCGCCGCGTTCGGCGGCCTGCGAATCGGGGTGGTGACCGCGCTGGTCGGCGGCGTGCTCGGCGTCGCCGTCAATTTCGGCGATGCCCACGCCGACCGCGCGCGATTCGTTCTGCTGGTGCTGTACTGGGCAGTCAGCGCGCTCACCATCTGGGGCGTCGAGCACTACCGGAGCCTGCTGATCGCGCAGCGGCGCGTTTCGAAGCGCCTGATCGAGGAGGAGGAATATCGCAAGCTCCTGGTCAACGAGCTGCAGCACCGGCTGAAGAACAAGCTGTCGACCGTGCACGCCGTGCTGCACCAGGTGCTCCACGACCAACCGCAGGTGTGGGCCCGCATCGATCCGCGGCTGCGTTCGCTGGCGGCGACCGACGATCTGATCGCGCGCGTCGACAATTCCGGCTGCGACATCCGCGACCTCCTCATCTCCGAGCTCGGCCCCTATGGCCACGTCCGCTTCACCCTGAACGGCGAGCCGCTGTTCCTGCCGGCCAAGCTCGCGGTGACGCTGTCGCTGATGTTCCACGAGCTCGCGACCAATGCGAGCAAGTACGGCGCATTCTCCGCCCCGCGCGGCCTGCTGCAGGTGTCGTGGACGGTCACCGAGGATCGTCTCACCGTCACCTGGGACGAGACCGAAGGCCCGAATGTCGAGAACGTCTCGCCGCCCGGCTTCGGCACCAAGCTGTTGAAATCGGCGCTTTCGGCCTTCGACGGCAAGACCGAAATCTCCTACCTGAAGACCGGCGTACATTGCATCATGCAGTGCCGGATCCCCCCGAGCTGACGCCTCTGCCGGCAGGCGAAAGCGGGATCGCGCGGCTCGCCAGG
>NZ_JAGWUA010000052.1 GCF_028868675.1 Bradyrhizobium sp. | reverse complement strand
GAGCATCGCCCGGCGCTCGACGAGGTCGTGCAGATGATGTCGGGGCTCGCCGCCATGACCGGCACGAAAGAGAAGCCGCAGCGCGTTGGCTCCTCCGCCAACGACATCATGGGCGGCATGTTCGGGGCGATTGCCATTTTGGCCGCGCTGTACCAGAAGCGCGGCGGAAAGCGCGACGGCGCCGACATCCGCATCGGTCTGTTCGAGAACTGCCTGTTCCTGGTCGCCCAGCACATGGTCGAGTACGAGATGACAGGCAACAAGCCGCGCTCGATGCCGGAGCGCGAGCATGCCTGGCCGATCTACGACGTCTTCGATGCCGCCGGCGGCGAGCGCATCTTCATCGGCGTCGTCACCGAAGGCCACTGGCAGAGCTTTTGCCGCGAGTTCGGCCTCGGCGAGTTCCTGGACGATCCGTCCCTGCGCACCACGACCGACCGGATTCTGGCGCGTTCGCGGATCATCCCGCGCGCGGCCGAGGTGATCAGGCGCTGGAACGTGGCCGAACTGTCCGCAAGGCTCGATGCGCTCAACATCTGCTTCTCTCCGATCAACCGGCCCGAGGATCTCTTTGATGATCCCCACGTGCTGCGGCCGGGTGGGCTGGTCGACAATTTCAATGCCGACGGAAAACCGTTCCGCGTGCCGGCGCTGCCGATCGAGTGGAACGGCGGCCATATCGGCGAAGGCCTGAAGGTGGCGCCGCTCGGTGCCGACACGGTCGCCGTGCGCGCCGAAATCGAGACCAGGGAAATCACGCCCAGGGAAACGTCGAAGGCCGCAGGGAGGCGCGCATGAGCAGGATTCAGGACATCTATCCTTCCGATCGTGTCAGCCTGCGCGAGGTCGGCCTGCGCGACGGCCTGCAGCTCGTGAAGCAGTTTCCCTCGACCGAGGCCAAGCAGCGCTGGACCCGCCAGGAACATGCCGCCGGCGTGCGGCATTTCGAGGCCGGCTCGTTCCTGCCGGCAAAGACCTTTCCGCAATTCGCCGACGTTCGCGACGTGATCGCGACGGTTGCGGCACTGCCCGGCGCGCACGGCATCGCGCTCGCGCTCAACGAGCGGGGCGTCAATGACGCGCTGGAGTCAGGCGTCGGCGAGATCGCTTCCGTCGTGTCGGCCACCGAGGAGCACAGCCAGGCCAATGCCCACCGCTCGCGCGAATCGGCCATCGCCAACATCAGGCGGCTCTGCGAGATGCGCGATGCGAGCGCGCACAAGCCGCTCGTCAACGCCGCGATCTCGATGGCGCTGGGCTGCTCGATCGCCGGTCCGGTTGATCCGAAAGAGGTGCTGCGGCTGGTCGACAAATGCCTCGAGGCCGGCGTCGATTTCGTCGCCGTCGCCGATACCGTGGGCTATGCCGGCCCGAAGCAGGTCGCCGAGCTGACCCGGGCGGCGGTCAAGCTCGCCGGGAAAAGGCCGATCTGCATTCACCTGCACGATACCCGCGGCATGGGGATCGCCAACGCCTCGGCCGCGCTCGACGAAGGCGTGCGCATCCTCGACGGCTCGCTCGGCGGCCTCGGCGGCTGCCCCTTCGCGCCGGGCGCGACCGGCAACGTCGTGTTCGAGGATCTCGCGTTCCTGTGCGAGAGCAAGGGCTTTGCCACCGGCATCGATCTGGACGAACTGATCGCGGTGCGCGCGATCCTGCGCGAGACGATGCCGAACGAGCCGCTCTACGGCGGCGTCGCCCGGGCGGGGCTGCCCTGCGGGGCGGCGAAAGCAGCATGAAGCCTCGATCAAGCCCTCGTGTCCCGGACGCGGCGCGGCATTCCGGGCGATGCGAAGCATCGTCCCTTATGACGCGACGCTGGGCCGGGGCACGAGCGTACCCTCACAGCCGAGTCGCTCGCAGCCGCAACGCGTTGCCGACGACGCTGACCGAGGACAGCGCCATCGCGGCCGCCGCGATGATCGGCGACAGCAACAGGCCGAAGGCCGGGTAGAGGACGCCGGCGGCAATCGGGATTCCGGCCGCGTTGTAGATGAAGGCGAAGAACAGGTTCTGGCGGATGTTGCTCATGGTCGCCTGCGACAGTCGCCGTGCGCGGACGATCCCGGTGAGATCGCCCTTGAGCAGCGTGACGCCGGCGCTTTCCATCGCGACGTCGGTGCCGGTGCCCATGGCGATGCCGACCTCGGCCGCCGCCAGCGCCGGCGCGTCGTTGACGCCGTCGCCGGCCATCGCAACGATGCGGCCCGCATCTCGCAGCCTCGCCACCACCGCGCTCTTCTGATCCGGCAGCACCTCGGCCTCGACGTCGGCGATGCCGAGCCTGCGCGCCACCGCATCGGCCGTGGTGCGGTTGTCGCCGGTCAGCATGATCACCTTGATGCCGTCGGCGGCGAGATCCTTCAGCGCCTGCGGCGTCGTCGCCTTGACGGGATCGGCGATCGCGAACAGGCCGGCGAGCCTGCCGTCGATCGCCATGTTGATGACCGTCGCGCCGTCCTGGCGCAGGCGTTCGGCCTCGCCATCGAGCGGCTTCGTCTCGATGCCGATCGAGGCGAGATAGTTGGCGTTGCCGAGCACGATGGTCCGGCCATCGACCTTGCCGGTCGCGCCCTTGCCGGTCGGTGAGTCGAATTGATCGACCTGAGCCAGATCGAGCTGTTTCTCCTTCGCCGCGCGCACGATGGCGTCGCCGAGCGGGTGCTCGCTGGCGCGTTCGACGGAGGCGGCAAGCCGCAGGATGTCGTCTTGCGCAAAGCCGACGGCCGAAACGATCGCGACAACCCTGGGCCTGCCCTCGGTCAGTGTGCCGGTCTTGTCGACCACCAGCGTGTCGATCTTCTCCATCCGCTCCAGCGCCTCGGCGTTCTTGATGAGGACGCCGGCCTGCGCGCCGCGGCCGACGCCGACCATGATCGACATCGGCGTGGCGAGCCCGAGCGCGCAGGGGCAGGCGATGATGAGGACGCTGACGGCCGCGACGAGACCGAAAGCGAGCCGCGGCTCCGGCCCGAACCAGGCCCATGCCGCGAAAGCGAGGATCGCGGCGGCGATCACCGTCGGCACGAACCAGCCGGCGACCTGGTCGGCCAGCCGCTGGATCGGCGCGCGTGAGCGCTGCGCATCCGCGACCATCTGCACGATCTGCGACAACAGCGTCTCGCGTCCGACCTTCTCGGCGCGCATGACGAAGCTGCCGGACTGGTTGAGCGTGCCTGCGATCACCTTGGCACCGATCTCCTTGGTGACCGGCATGGATTCGCCCGTCACCAGGGACTCATCGAGCGCCGAGCGGCCTTCGAGGACGATGCCGTCGACCGGCACCTTCTCGCCGGGGCGCACCCGCAGGCGGTCGCCGACATGCAGGGAGGCAATCTCGACCTCGTGCTCGCTGCCGTCGGCTTCGACGCGCCGCGCGGCTTTTGGTGCGAGCTGCAGCAGCGCCTTGATCGCGCCGGAGGTCGCCTCGCGGGCGCGCAGCTCCAGCACCTGGCCGAGCAGCACCAGCACGGTGATGACGGCGGCCGCCTCGAAATAGACGGAGACTGCGCCGCCATGGCCCCGGAAAGTGGCCGGAAAGGCCTGCGGCGCGAGTGTGCCGATCAGGCTGTAGACATAGGCGACGCCCGTGCCCATCGCGATCAGCGTGAACATGTTGAGATTGCGCGTTTGCAGCGACTGCCAGCCGCGCACGAAGAACGGCCAGCCCGCCCACAGCACCACCGGCGTCGCGAAGGCGAGCTGGGTCCAGTTCGACAGCGTCGGGTCGATCCAGTTGTGGGGGCCGGCGAGATGGCCACCCATCTCCAGCACCACTGCGGGCAGCGCGAGCGCGCCGCCGATCCAGAAGCGTCGCGTCATGTCGGCGAGCTCGGGATTGGGGCCGGTCTCGAGGCTCGCCACTTCCGGCTCCAGCGCCATGCCGCAGATCGGGCACGAGCCCGGGCCAACCTGGCGGATCTCCGGATGCATCGGGCAGGTGTAGATGGTGCCGGTGGGAAGTCTTGGCTCGGGTGCCTTGCTAGGTGCGAGATATTTGGCTGGATCGGCCACGAACTTGGTGCGGCAGCCGGCGGAGCAGAAATGATAGGTCATGCCCTGATGGTCGAAGCGATGCTTTGAGGTCGCGGGGTCGACCGTCATGCCGCAAACGGGATCGCGGACCTCCGCGCCGGCATCGGCGTGGCCGTGATGGGCGTGGTTGCCGTGCCCGCCGCAACAGCTCCCCGCCGCCGCGGGCCTGCTCTCTGTCTTGGCCTTCGCGAGATATTTTGCGGGATCGGCCTCGAACTTGGTGCGGCAGCCGGCGCAGCAGAAATGATAGGTGACGCCCTGGTGGTCGAGGCGATGCTTCGACGTCGCGGGATCGACCGTCATGCCGCAGACGGGGTCGCGCACCGTCTTCGCCTCAGGCTTGGCGGAACAGCAACAAGCGGACGCTCCGGCCGCGTGGCCCGCATGTCCGCGTTCGGTCTCGTTCGTCATGATCGGCTCCCGGCCCTTGCAACCCGTACCCGGTAGGGGTATATAGGCGCTATGCGAAAGGACAGCAAGGCATCCGTCGAAAAACGCCTGGGTCGAATCGAGGGTCAGGTGCGCGGACTCGCGAAAATGGTAAGCGAGGACCGCTACTGCATCGACATCGTGACGCAGATCTCGGCGGTGCGCGCCGCACTGCGCCGGGTCGAGGAGGAGATCCTGAGGGATCACGTCGCCCATTGCGTCGAGCATGCGATTTCCAGCGGCAACAAGGCCGACCAGCGCGAGAAGATCGCGGAACTGATGGCCGTCATCAGCCGATCGGAACGCTAGTTTTTCCCATCACTGTCGTTGCGGGACTGCACAATAGCTCCCACGTCGTCCTGACGAACGCCAGAACCCATACCGCGAAGTCCGTCGATTGTGGGTGATGGAAGCCCCGAACGACGAACCTTCGTCGAACTACTCCCTGGGGTGATGGGTCCCGGCGTTCGCCGGGACGACGTCGAGGTTCATGGCCTAAGCCGCCCTCTCGCGCGCTCGAGCCCGCCGCCGCGGGCGGTACATCGCGATCTGCTTCAGCAGCGAAAAACGCCTGGACACGGTGACGCGTTCGACCATGGCTGCGTCGCGCGATGTCGATTCGGAGGCGTCTACTTCTCCAACGGAAACCTCGACCGCCGCTTCTTCGTCAATCGCTTCAGGAACGAGCGGCGGCGAACGGACCGTTTCTGGAAACACACCGAATTCGCCCGCCACCTCCTGGAGCGGCTTCTGCTTGTCGGCCCAATGCAGGGCCGTGTAGTCGAAGCCGTGCACGATGGTGGGTTTCACGACTTCGAAATAGGGCGAGATATCGAAGTCACGGGGCATGTAGAGCGAGGAGTCGCGGATATGCAGGATCTCGCGGCGGGCCTGGCGACTTCCGGCCTTGGTGATCTTGGGCAGGATCGGATAGCGCACTGCGTCGAAGGCCTGGGCGATCAGCGCCGAGCAGATGATCTTGGTGGGGTCGCCGGAGCCGATCGCGATCATGCGGCGCCGCCAGCGCTGCGGGATCGGCAGCGGGAACAGAAAGCGCATCAGGTCGAGGATGTTCTTGGTGTCGTAGCCAAAGCCGATCCGGTTGATGGCGTAGCGGCAGACCGTGGTGCGGTCCTCATAGGACAGGCCCACCGGCCGGCAGAGGCGGGTGTGGTAGGGAAAGTATTTCGACAGCGGCGCGGAGGTGACACCCTCGCCGACATTCGCCTCGATCAGCACGTGCGGCTCGCCATCCGCCTCCTCGGCGCCGGCAACCGGCCCGACATAGAGCGCGGCGTGCGACCAGGTGGATTGCGTGAGATACTTGATGATGCCGGAGATGCGGTTGTTGCCCTCGACCAGCAGCACGTCGCCGGGCTGGATGATGCCGCGCAGATGTTCCGGATCGCTCGGCGTGAACGGCTCGTAGCCCGGCACCTCCTTCGAGAGGTATCGGGCAATCAGCTTGCCGACGGAATCGAGCACGGTCCCCATAGTCGAACTCCCCCCACAGCCTTTTCCGGCTGCTTTTTCCCTTCTTCTATCATGGTCGAAACGCGTTGCAATTTGGTTCACTGCGCCGCGCGATCAAGTACGATTGATTCACCATGATGGTTGCCGTGCCGCATCGGATGCGGCAAGGTTCGCTGGCTGTTCCCGTCCGTCTCAAGTCCCCGGAAACCATGACATGACAATCACGCGCCGCGGTTTCCTTTCGGCGTCGGTGGCCTTTGCCGCAGCGCCGATTTTGGGTGCGACCGCGGCGCCCCTGCCGCGCGAGGCCGACATCGTCGTGATCGGAGCCGGAGTCGCCGGCATCGCCGCGGCGCGGCGCGTGATGGCGGCGAACCGCAAGGTCGTGGTGGTGGAAGCGGCGCCTCGGATCGGCGGTCGCTGCGTCACCGATGCTACCAGCTTCGCTGTTCCCTTCGACCGCGGTGCGCGCTGGATGCACAATCCCGACACCAACCCGATGATCCGGCTCGCGCGCGGCGCGGGCCTCGACGTCTTGCCGGCCCCGGTCGGCCAGAAGATGCGCATCGGTCGCCGCAATGCACGCGCCGGTGAGACCGAGGAATTTCTGGCGGCGCTGGTGCGCGCCAACCGCGCCATCGACGAGGCCGCGCGCGGCAAGCTCGACACGTCCTGCGCCTCCGTGCTGCCGAAAGACCTCGGCGACTGGGCCGGCGCGACCGAATTCGTGCTCGGCGCGGGATTTGCCGGCAAGGACCTCAGGGAACTTTCGGCCATCGACAAGGCGCGGGCGCAGGACCGCAACGCCGCGATCGCCTGCCGTCAGGGCCTGGGCATGCTGATTGCGAAGCTCGCCGAGCAGGCGCCGGTCGCGCTGTCGACCCCGGCAAGCCGCATCGTCTGGAGCAATCGCGACGTCGGCGTCGAAACGCCGGCCGGCAAGATCGCCGCGCGCGCCGCCATCATCACGGTCTCGACCAACGTGCTGATGTCGGGAGCCGTCAAATTTGCGCCCGACATCCCCAAGCGCACGCTCGACGCCGCCGCAAAGCTCTCCCTCGGCAGCTACGATCGCATCGGCCTCGAACTGTCCGGCAATCCGCTCGGGCTGTCGCGCGACGATGTCGTCATCGAACAGAGCAACTCGACCCGCACCGCGCTGCTGTTCGCCAATATCGGCGGCTCCTCGCTGTGCACGATCGATGTCGGCGGCTCGTTCGGCCGCGACCTTTCCGCGCAGGGCGAGCAGGCGATGGCGGCCTTCGCGAAGGAGTGGATCGCAAAACTGTTCGGCAGCGAGGCGGCGGCCGCCGTGAAGAAGACGGCTGCGACGCGATGGAACGCCGCGCCCTTCGTGATGGGCGCGATGTCGGCGACCTCGCCCGGTGGACAGCTCTCGCGAAAGATCCTGACCGAGCCGATCGGCTGCATCTATCTCGCCGGCGAGGCGACGCACGACACGCTCTGGGGCACCGTCGACGGCGCCTGGGAGAGCGGCGAGCGCGCCGCCGAAGCCGCGCTGCGCCGGATCGGTGCGCTCCGCGACGAGCCCGCGGAGGTGCCGACGCAATCGATGAAGCGGCGCCGTCCGGGCCGGCCGCAAAAATCTCCGATCAATTGATGCCTCCGCCGAAGGCCCTGATCTCCTGGTCGAGCGGCAAGGACAGCGCATTCGCGCTGCACGAGGTGCGCGTTGCCGGCGAGTACGACGTGGTCGGCGCGCTGACGACGGTGACCGAAACCTTCGAACGCGTCTCGATCCATGGCGTCCGCCAGGATATCTTGCATGCGCAATGCGATGCTGTGGGCCTGCCGCGGATCATCGTGCCGATCCCCTATCCATGCCCGAACGAAATCTACGAGGCGCGGATGGCCGAAGCCGTGGCGCGCGCCGTGGCCGACGGCATCACCCACATGATCTTCGGCGATCTGTTCTTGCAGGACATCCGCGCCTATCGCGAGCAGAAGCTCGCCGGCACCGGCATTGCACCGGTGTTTCCGTTGTGGGAACGGCCGACGCAGCCGCTGGCGCAGGCGATGATCGACAGCGGGCTCGAGGCGTATCTTGCGACCGTCGATCTGAAACATCTGCCCGCGGAATTCGCCGGCCGCCGGTTCGATGCACAGTTGCTGGCCGATCTGCCTGGGGGCGTCGACCCCTGCGGCGAGAACGGCGAGTTCCACACCTGCGTGGTGGCGGGGCCGATGTTTTCGCATCGGCTCGATGTGAGGACAGGCGAGCGCGTGGTGCGCGACGGCTATGCCTATTGCGATCTGCTGCTGAACGCTTGAATTCGTTGTCCCGCCGAAGGCTGCAATCCGCTGCCACATCGTCATTGCGAGGAGCGAAGCGACCAAGCAATCCAGAGTCTCTCTGCGGTAGGACTCTGGATTGCTTCGCTTCGCTCGCAATGACGTCTAGGAATGCCTAACGTAACACGCCGTCCAGCGCCGGCAGGCCGACGATCACGGCGCTTGCGATCAGCACGTAGCAGATGGCGCGAAACAGCTTTTCGCCGGCGCGGCCGAACAGGGAGGCGCCGAAGGCGACGCCCAGCGCGTAGACCGGGCCGACCACGAGCGAGAGCAGCAGCGCATCGCGCGTGATCAATCCGGTCGTGGCATAGCTGGCCACCGAGAAGAAATCCGAGGCGCCGAAGAACAGCACGATGTTGGCGCGCGCAACCGTCGGTGCGATGGGTCGGCCGAGCCAGTAGCCGACGATCGGCGGGCCGCCGGTTTGCGCCAGCCCGCTGCAGAAGCCCGAAAGACTGCCGATGCCGACCGAGAGCGGGACGTAGTCCTGGCCGCGATAGCGCCAGCCCGACAGCAAGAGCGCGAGCAGGGCGGCGACGAAACAGGAGATGATCCAGCGCGTGGTGACGGGATGGAGCACGGTGAGAAAATAGGTGCCGACGGGAACGCCGATCAGCGCGCCGAGCGCCATGATCGCGGTCGCCTTGCGGTTGGCCTGCTTCCAGGCGCCCGGCAGCAGTGGAGCTGCCGCGACGAAATCGATGATGAGGAGCAGCGCGGCCACCAGCCGTGGCGGTGCCACGCTGCTTGCGAGCGGCATGAAGATCAGCGCCGAGCCGAATCCGGAAAAGCCCCGCGCGGTTCCCGAGACGAAGCCGATGGCGCACAGCGCCATCGCAACGAGCAGGCTGACGTCCTTCGGAATCAGCTCGGAGAGGCTCATCCCCGCAAGGTGCCGCCGGTCTTCTTCGTCACCTCGGCGACGATCCGGGCGGCGACCGCGTCGATCTCCTGGTCGGTCAGCGTCTTCTCGCGCGGCTGGATCGTCACGGCGATGGCGATCGACTTCTTGCCGTCCTCGATGCCCTTGCCTTCATAGACGTCGAACACGGTGACGCCGGTGATCAGCTTCTTGTCGACACCTTGCGCCGCGCGCACGATGTCGCCGGCCTTGACGTTGCGATCGACGATGAAGGCGAAGTCGCGCGACACCGGCTGGAAGGCCGAGAGCTCGATCGCGGGCTTGGCCCGCGTCGGCTTCTTCTTGGCGTCGGGAATGCGGTCGAGGATCACCTCGAACGCCATCACCGGGCCGTCGGCGCCGAGCGCCTCGAGCGCGCGGGGATGCATCTCGCCGAAATGGCCGAGCACGTTCTGCGGACCGATCTGGATGGTGCCGGAGCGCCCCGGATGCAGCCATTTTGGTCCGCCTGCAATAATTTGCAGCGCCTGCATCGGCGCGCCGGCCGCCGCCAGCACCGCGAGCGCATCGGCCTTGGCGTCGAAGGCATCGGCCGCCGCCGAGCCGGACCAGTGCCGTCCCAAGCCTTCCGACGCGGCGAAACCGCGACGGACGCCGCTTGCGGCAACGAACTGGTCCTGAGGGCGATCGCCGCGGAAGATCTGGCCGACTTCGAAGATGGCGACGTCGCCATAGCCGCGATCGGCATTGGCCTGTGCGGCCGCGATCAGGCCCGGCAGCAGGCTCGGCCGCATGTCGGAGAGATCCGAGGCAATGGGGTTGGCGACCTCGAGCTCGCGCTTGCCGCCGCCGAACAGTTCGGCCGCGGGTTTTGCAATGAACGACCAGGTCACGGCCTCGACCATGCCGCGGGTGGCGAGCGCCCGCTTGGCGCGCGCGGTGCGGAGCTGCAGCGGGGTCAGCACCGGCTTGCGCGCGTCCTCGCCGCGCTCGAACGGCGTCTCCGGCACCTTGTCGACGCCGACGATGCGGACGATCTCCTCGACGATGTCGGCCTTGCCGTGCACGTCGGTGCGCCAAGTGGGCACCGCGACCTTCACCACCGGACCCGCGCCCGCCATCATGAAGCCGAGATGGGACAGGATGCGCTTCATCTCCGGCAGCGGCACCTCGATGCCAGCGAGCCGTTTCACCTCGGTGACGGGGAAATCGATGACGCGATCGTCGGGGAACGCCTTGCCGACCACGACGTTCTCCGACGGCGTGCCGCCGCACATCTCCAGCACGAGTTTCGTCGCGAGCTCGAGGCCCGGCACCATGAAGGCCGGATCGACGCCACGCTCGAAGCGGTAGCGCGCATCCGAATTGATGCCGAGCTTGCGGCCGGTCTGCGCGATGTTGATCTCGTTCCACAGCGCCGATTCGATCAGCACGTCGGTGGTGGTTTCGTCGCAGCCCGAGGCCTCGCCGCCCATGATGCCAGCGAGCGATTCGACGCCGTGATCGTCGGCGATCACGCAGATGCCGGGATCGAGATTGTAGGTGCGCCCGTCGAGCGCGAGCAGGCTCTCGTCGTCGCGGGCGCGCCGCACGACCAGATTGCCGTGAACTTTCTTCGCGTCGAATACGTGCAGCGGACGGGCGCGGTCATAGGTCATGTAGTTGGTGATGTCGACCAGCGCGTTGATCGGGCGCAGCCCGATCGCGGTGAGCCGCTTCTGCAGCCATTCCGGCGAAGTGCCGTTCTTCACGCCGCGCACCAGCCGCAGCGCGAAGCCGGGACACAGCGCGGCGTCCTCGACCGTCACCTTCACCGGACAAGGGAATTCGCCCTTGACCGGCTTGATGGTGTGATCGATGAACTTGCCCATGTCGGCAGCGGCGAGGTCGCGGGCGATGCCGTGCACGCCGGTGCAGTCCTGCCGGTTCGGCGTCAGATTGATTTCGATCACGGGATCGCCGAGGGCGGCCCATTCGGCGTAGCCCGCGCCAACGGGCGCGTCGGCCGGAAGCTCCATGATGCCGTCATGGTCGTTGGAAATCTGCAGCTCCGCCGCCGAGCACAGCATGCCGCGGCTTTCCACCCCGCGGATGGTGCCGACGCCGAGCGTGATGTCCTTGCCGGGAATATAGGTGCCGGGCGGCGAGAACACGCTGACGAGGCCCGCGCGCGCATTCGGCGCGCCGCAGACGACCTGTACCGGTGCTGCGCCGTTGCCGGTCTCGACCATGCAGACGCGCAGGCGGTCGGCGTTCGGATGCTGCTCGGCCGAGATGACGCGGGCGATGGTGAAGGGCTTGAGCGCCTTCGCCTTGTCCTCGATGTTCTCGACCTCGAGCCCGATCATGGTGAGCCTGTCGGCGAGCTTTTCCAGCGGCTCGTCGGTGTCGAGATGGTCCTTCAGCCAGGAGAGAGTGAATTTCACGAGCTCAGCCCTCCCGCAAGCGTCGGGACTTCGAGCGGCTTGAAGCCGTAGTGCTGGAGCCAGCGGACGTCGCTGTCGAACAATTGGCGCAGATCGCTCATGCCGTATTTCAGCATCGCGATGCGGTCGATGCCCATGCCCCAGGCGAAGCCCTGGTACTCGTCGGGATCGATGCCGCAGGCGCGCAGCACGTTCGGATGCACCATGCCGCAGCCGAGAATCTCCAGCCAGTCCTCGCCCTCGCCGAAGCGGATCTCGCCCTTGTCGCGGCGGCACTGGATGTCGACCTCGAGCGACGGCTCGGTGAACGGGAAGAACGACGGCCGGAAGCGCATGTTGATGTGGTCGACCTCGAAGAACGCCTTGCAGAACTCGTGCAGGATCCATTTGAGGTGGCCGAGATGCGAACCCTTGTCGATCACGAGCCCCTCGACCTGGTGGAACTGCGGCGTGTGGGTCGCGTCCGAATCGATGCGGTAGGTACGGCCCGGGCAGATCACGCGGATCGGCGGCTTCTGGCTGAGCATGGTGCGCACCTGCACCGGCGAGGTGTGGGTCCGCAGCAGCATGCGCGAGCCGCCTGCCCCGGGCGCCGACCCCGGGTCCTCCTTCGGATGGAAGAAGAAGGTGTCGTGCATCTCGCGCGCGGGATGGCCGATCGGGAAATTCAGTTTCGTGAAGTTGTAGTCGTCGGTCTCGACGTCGGGGCCTTCGGCGACCGAAAATCCCATATCGGCGAAGATCGCCGTGAGCTCGTCCCAGACCTGGCTGAGCGGATGGATGCGGCCTGATTCCGCCGCCGTCTCGCGCACCGGCAGGGTGACGTCGACGGTCTCCGAGGCGAGCCGCGCATCGAGCGCGGCCGACTTCAGCACCTCGCGCCGCGCGGCGAGCGCCTGGGTGACCTTGTCCTTGACGAGATTGATCGCCGCGCCTTGCGTCTTGCGCTCGTCCGGCGACATCTTGCCGAGGGTTGCGAGCAGCGCGGAGATCGAGCCCTTCTTGCCGAGCGAAGCGACACGGACGGCCTCGAGGGCCGCTTCGTCGCCAGCCGCGGCAATGTCGGCGATGATCTGGGTTTCGAGTGCAGCAAGATCGGTCATAGCAATCCCCTTTGGCTAGGATGCCAAGCCGCTGCTCCTAGCTCGTCATGCCCGGGCAAAAGCGCGAAGCGCGTCTTCCTGCAAAATACGCCGGGCATCCACGACTTAGAGTGTTTGCGCGAGAGAAGACGGCGATGGCCGGGACTTGCGCGATGGGCGCATTCACCCGGCCAGACGACTTGAAGACTGCGCAGAGCACGAACGGCGGGCGGCTTTACGCCGCGAGCGCCGCCTTGGCCTTCTCGGCAATCGCCTGGAACGCCGCGGGCTCGCGGATCGCGAGATCCGACAGCACCTTGCGGTCGACCGTGATCCCCGACTTGGCGAGGCCGTCGATAAATCGGCTGTAGGTCAGGCCGAACGGGCGCACCGCGGCGTTGAGGCGCTGGATCCAGAGCGCACGGAAGGTGCGCTTGCGGCGCTTGCGGTCGCGGAAGGCGTATTGCGCGGCCTTCTCGACGGCGGGCTTGGCGGCGCGGATCGTGTTCTTGCGGCGGCCGTAAAAGCCCTTGGCGGCCTTGTAGACCTTCTTGTGCTTGGCGTGGGCGGTCACACCGCGTTTGACGCGAGACATGACAAAAATCCTTCAGGGATGACTTGGTTTTCGGAAGAGCCTGCACATGAGCGCAGGCGTCGGCTGATTTGATCGTGGACGCGATCAGGCGTTCGGCAAGAAGTACTTCTTGACGTTGTCGCCGTCGGTCTTGAACAGCACGCGGGTGCCGCGGAGCTGGCGGATCTGCTTCTTCGTCCGCTTGATCATGCCGTGACGCTTGCCGCGCTGGGCGTGCATCACTTTACCGGTGGCAGTCACCTTGAAGCGCTTTTTGGCGCCCGACTTGGTCTTCAACTTGGGCATTTGGCTCTCCTGTGCCGCAACAAAATACCGCCCGCGAAGGCGGCAGTTCGGCCAAAATGCTCGTTAGAGCGTTGATTGTGCTCAGATTTTACGACCTGGCGCAAAATCCGCACGAAGCACCGCCACGGCAGCCCTTAAATCAGCCGGGCGATGAAGATCGGGCTTATGGCAGAGGACAAGCCAATTGGCAACGATGAACCGCCAAAACGGACGCTCCGATTATCGGGGGCTAGGCCTATGACGGTGCTCTCCCTCCCCGCAAGCGGGGGAGGTGCACCGAGGTCGCGGCCGGCAGGGTCTCCTCAACAAGAACGGCCCGCCAGGATGCTGACGGGCCGTTGATCTCCTAAAGTTTAGTTCGCCTCAGCGCGGCGCCAGCACCATGACGACCTGGCGGCCTTCGAACCTGGCGTCCTGCTCGACCTTGGCGAGCTCGGCGACGTCGCTCTTGATCTTGTCCAGAAGCTTGGTGCCGATCTCCTGGTGCGCCATTTCGCGGCCGCGATAGCGCAGGGTGATCTTGACCTTGTCGCCCTCCTCGAAGAAACGCTGCATGGCGCGCATCTTCACGTCGTAGTCGTGATCGTCGATCATCGGGCGAAGCTTGATCTCCTTGATCTCGACGATCTTCTGCCGCTTGCGGGCTTCGGCGGCCTTCTTCTGAGCAGAATACTTATACTTCCCGTAGTCCATGATCTTGCAGACGGGAGGGCTGACATTTGGCGAAATCTCGACCAGATCCATGCCGGCCTCCTGGGCCATACGGATGGCGACCATCGTCTCGACCGTGCCTTTGTTTTCACCGGTCTGATCGATCAGCTGGATCTGCGCATTGCGAATATCATCGTTGATGCGCGGCCCGTCCTTGCTGGCAACGGGCGGGGCTTTATTGGGACGGCGAATGGTTGGCTCTCCAAAGTTGTGAACGAAGCGGATAGTTTGAAGGAAGATGCGTTCGCGGGCAAGCAAGACGCGCCTGCGGCCAACGAAAAACCCTCAAATGCGAGGCATTTTGGTCACGCCCACCGACACGCCGCTCGACATAGACACCTTGTTCCCGTTCCGCAAGCGTCCCAAGGGGCAATGGCGGGACTGATCGCGCCGTCGCCCCGCGCCAGACAGCTCAAACCGCCCAACCAGAGTAAACGTTCCATGACCGACGCATCGCCATCCGACGCCCCGACCTTCCTCGAATTGGGCGCGGGCCCATCGGCGCGGCGGATCGCGGTGCGTGCCCGCCCCGGCAAGGGGCCTGGAAAGGGACCAGGGCTGGTCTGGCTCGGCGGCTTCAAGTCGGACATGCAGGGCACCAAGGCGCTCGCGCTCGACGCCTGGGCGAGCGAGCACGGCCGTGCCGCGGTCCGGTTCGACTATTCCGGCCATGGCGAGTCCGGCGGCGAATTCGCCGAGGGGACGATCGGCCGCTGGCTGGAAGAGAGCGTTGCGGTGTTCGAGCGGTTCTGCGAAGGGCCGCAGGTCCTGATCGGCTCCTCCATGGGCGGCTGGATGGCGCTGCTGCTGGCGCGCGAGATCAGGAAGCGACAGGGAAAGGACGAGGCCAAGGCCTCGCTCGCCGGGCTGGTGCTGATCGCGCCGGCGCCGGACTTCACCGAGGAACTGATGTGGAAGAATTTTCCGGCCAAGGTGAAGCAGGAGATCGAGACCAAAGGCGTCTGGCTACGCCCGTCCGACTATGGCGACGGCTCGCCCTATCCGATCACGCGAACCCTGATCGAGGAGGGCCGCAACCACCTCCTGCTCGGCGGCGCCATCGATGTCGGCTGCCCCGTGCGCATCCTGCAGGGCGTGCAGGATCCGGACGTGCCCTGGCAGCACGCCTTCGCGCTGACGCACCGCCTGCCGGCCGAGGACGTGGTGCTGACCCTGATCCAGGACGGCGATCACCGCCTGTCGCGACCGCAGGACATCGCGTGCATGCTTGCCGCGGTAGCGGAGATGGGGTGAACTCCCGTCGTCTCGAGCAGGGAGCAAGTCCATGTCCGTCACCGCCATGCTGCGCGCGTTCTGCGACGCGGTCGAAAGCCGCAACGGCAAGGCCTTTGCCGAGCTGTTTGCCGAGGACGGCGTCTATCACGACGTGTTCTACGGCGCGTTCGCGGGACGGCAAGAGATCGCCGAGTTGATCGACGACTGGTTCTATCGCACGGCGACCGATTTCCGCTGGGACATGCACGAGCCGGTCTCGGACGGCACCACGCTCTATGCGCGCTACACGTTCAGCTACCGCTCGACCCTGCCCGAAGCCAAGGGCGCTCGCGCGATGTTCGAGGGCGTCGCGATCATGAAGCTCCGGGACGGCAAGATCGTCAGCTATCACGAGGTCGCCAATACCGCGCCGGCCTTCGTTGATCTCAATTTTGCGCCGGAGCGTATTGCAAAGATCATGGCCAGGCAGGGCGCCGCGCTGAAAGCACGGCCGGAGATGAAGAAGCATCTGGAGTAGCTTGCCTACCGCTTCGGCGCTGCCGCCATCGGCTTGCGCTGGGCGAGCGCCGCTACCGTCGAGGTGCCGATCGGGCCCTGCTCGTCGTAGAGCCAGCATTCGCCGATCGCGATGCCGTCGGTCGAATGATGGTTCACCACCTCGAAGCCGATCCATTGGCTCACCGGCAGGCGGTGCAGATAGATCGTGACGTCGCTGTTGATGAAGCCGAGCCCCTGGTCGCCGGCATTGGCGAAGGGGCTGGCGAAATCCGCACCCACCGCGACGCGTGCGAACGGCGTCAGCGCAACGCCCGCGACCAGCTCGCGCACCTCGCTCATCCACAGCCGCCGCGGGCCCAGCGAGCCCATGTGTCCGACGATCGGGCGCGTCGTCCATTTGCCGTGCATGCCGAGCCGCGGATCGGTCGGCGGCGGAATGTCGGCAGGTTTCGGCGCATCCCAGGTCGGCGGCGACCAGATGTTGCCCTCCGGATTTTGCGTCTTGCGCAGGAGCTGGCAGGACGCGCGCGCCATGCCGACGCCGCCCGAGACGAACTCCGCCTCCACGACGCGGATGCGCAGGCCATCGCGCACGAGCTTCGTCGTCACCTCGATCGGCTCGTCGATCGTCGGCAGCTTGAACATGTCGACGGTGAGCCGCGCCGGCACGAACTCGTCGCCCGAGTGCCGCTCCTCGATGACGAAACCGAGCAGGCCGACGATGACGCGTCCGTGCAGCGATTTGGCGTCCCATGGACCGTTGGCGACTTCCGTCGGATGGAATGTATCGCCGGCGCGGGTGAAGAAAGGCGTATTTGTCATGACGCGCGACCTTGCAGCATCGCGCGGGGAAATCAAGTCTCGTGACCCTCATGGTGAGGAGCGTCGGGTAGCAGCGCTTGCGGTCTCCCACTCCTCGCGCACGCTGTCGTCGTGCTCGCCTGCAAGCGCGCCCGCTTTCATCGCCGCAAACTCCTCGCGCTCCAGCAATTGCGCCAGTGCCCACACTGCGGCGCCGCGCACCAATGGGCTCGCATCCTGCAGCAGGCGGCGCGCGTCGTCGGCGAGCGTCGCGTCGTTCGAGTTGCCGATCGCGATCAGCACATTGCGCAGAAAGCGGTCGCGGCCGACGCGCTTGACCGGCGATTTCGTGAACAGCGCGCGAAATGCGGCATCGTCGAGGCGTGAAAGTCTTGCAAGCTCGGGCGCGCGCAGTTCGTCGCGCGCGGCGAGTTTTGCCTCGCGGCCCTCTTTCGCGAACTTGTTCCAGGGACACGCCGCGAGGCAATCGTCGCAGCCATAGATGCGGTTACCGATCGCTTTTCGAAACTCGTGCGGGATCGGCCCCTTGTTCTCGATGGTCAGGTAGGAGATGCAGCGCCGCGCATCGAGCTCGTAGGGCGCGGGGAAGGCCGCGGTCGGGCAGATGTCGAGGCAGGCGCGGCAGGAGCCGCAATGATCGATTTCGGCCGCGTCGCTCGGCAATTCGAGTGTGGTGAAGATCGCGCCGAGAAACAGCCACGAGCCGAATTCGCGCGAGACCAGGTTGCTGTGCTTGCCCTGCCATCCCAGATGCGCTGCGTGCGCCAGCGGCTTTTCCATCACGGCGGCGGTGTCGACGAACACCTTGACCTCGCACGGCGCGGTTGCAACCAGCCAGCGCGCCAGCGCCTTCAGCCGCTTCTTGATCAGGTCATGATAGTCATCGCCCTGCGCATAGACCGAGATGGCGCCGCGCGTGCGCTGCTCGAGGATCGCGAGCGGATCGTGATCTGGGCCGTAATTGACTCCCAGCATGATGACGGAGCGCACGTCGCTCCACAGCCCGCGCGGATCGGCGCGGCGCTCCGGCTGCGCCGCAAGCCAGTCCATGTCGCCGTGCCGGCCTTCGGCGATGAAGTCGTGAAAATGCGCAGCCGCGTTGGCGATCGCGCCTGGTGCGGTGATGCCGATGCAGTCGAAGCCGAGCGCTTGCGCCTCGCGCGCCAGCGCCGTCTTCAATGAGGGGAGGTCAGAGGTCAGAAATCCAGGTCCACATAGGTCCGCGACGCCGGCACGCCCGCCAGCCATTCGCTGAGCAGCGGGCGGAACGACGGGCGGGATTTCACCCGCGCATACCACGCCTTTGCCGCCTCGTCCTCGATCCATGGCACGTCGCCCAGATAGTCGATCGCCGAAAGATGCGCCGCGGCGGCGAGATCCGCGTAGGTGAGCCGGTCGCCGGCGAGGAATTTCCGCGTCTGCTCCAGCCAGCCGATATAGGCCAGATGATAGCGCACATTGGCTTTCGCCGCGCGGATGACGTCGGCCGACGGCGGGCCGCCGCCGTTCTCCTCGCTCATGAAGCGCTTGTAGATGCGTTCGACGACCAGCGGATGGGAGGCTTCCTCGAAGAACTTTTCGTTGAACCAGGCCAGCAGCCGCCGCACCTCGATGCGCTCGGTCACGGTTTCCGGCATCAGCCGCCTGGCACCCATCTCCGCGCCATGAACCTCGTCGAGATATTCCGCGATGACGCTGGCGCCGGGAATCGGCGGCTGTCCGTCCACCACCAGCACCGGCGTGGTCCCGGCGGGGTTGAGCGCCAGAAACGCCTCGCGACGCTCCCAGCCGCGTTCCTCCACCAGCCGCACGTCGAGCCCGTATTCGCCGAGGACTAGGCGGACGAAGCGCGAATGCGGGCAGAACGGGTGGTGATACAGCGTGAACATGCAGCCTGACTATGTGGTGGGGCTTAAGATTTCATCAATGTTTGGCCGGCGCCACACTAGCCACCCAAAACCGTGAGGCAACCCGCGATTTCGCATTTTGCGATTGCGGCAGGTGAACGAATAGGCGAGAAGTGCCCCGCTTTTCCAGCCGAAATGGACCATAAATATGTCGGATGCAGTGCGGGCAGTGATCCTCGGCATCATCGAGGGCGTGACGGAGTTCCTCCCGGTGTCCTCGACCGGTCATCTGCTGCTCGCCGAACGTTTCTTCGGCCTCGGCGAGGGCGCATTCTGGGACTCATTCACCATCCTGATCCAGCTCGGCGCCATCCTCGCGATCGTCGCGCTGTATTTCTTCAAGCTGTGGCGGGTGCTGATCGGCATGTTCAGCGGCGACACTTATGCGCGCCGCTTCGTCATCGGCGTGCTGGTCGCGTTCCTGCCGGCGGTGGTGGTCGGTCTCATTGCCGGCAAGTACATCAAGGGCATGCTGTTTAATCCGTGGGTGGTGTGCTTCACGCTGATCGTCGGCGGCGCCATCCTGCTGTGGGTCGACCAGATCGACCTGAAGCCGCGCGAGCATGAGGCGACGCGCTTTCCGCTTCTGATGTATCTGTGGATCGGCATCGCGCAGTGCCTCGCCATGATCCCCGGCGTGTCGCGCTCCGGCGCCACCATCGTCTCGGCGATGCTGCTCGGCGCCGACAAGCGCGCAGCGGCGGAGTTTTCCTTCTTCCTCGCCATCCCGACCATGGTCGGCGCCTTCGCCTATGATTTCTACAAGAGCCGCGCCGAGATGACGATGGACCACATCGGCATCATCGCGATCGGCTTCGTGGTCTCCTTCATCACCGCGATGATCGTGGTGAAGACGTTCCTGCAATACGTCACCCGCCACGGCTTCGTGCTGTTCGCCTGGTGGCGCGTGATCGTCGGCACGCTCGGCCTGGTCGCGCTGGCGCTCGGACGGTAAGGGCTCGACAGGCAAAGTCGCGGCATTTTTCAACGCAATATAAGCTTTTGATCGGTAGGCAGTTTCTCAAGGCAAGGCGGCTGCTTTTGTCAAGGAGCTGAAGATGACGCTGGTCAGCGGCTGGGGGCGTTTCCCGGTCGTCGATACCGACCTCGTGCGGCCGCGGTCATTTCCGGCCGTCGGCGAGGCCTTTGCGGGCGCGTCCGGCGTGGCGCGCGGCAACGGCCGCGCCTATGGCGATGCCGGCATCGGGCTTGCCCGCACCGTCGACATGACGGCGTTCGACCGGGTCAGGTCGTTCGATCCGGACACCGGGCGCATCCGTCTGGAAGCCGGCATGCTGCTGTCCGATATCATCGACACCTTCGGCCCGCGCGGCTTCCTGCCTTTCGTCGTGCCGGGCACGCGCTTCGTCACGGTCGGCGGCGCGATTGCCGCCGACGTGCACGGCAAGAACCATCATTGCGAGGGCGGTTTCGGCCGCTACGTCGACGGCATCCTGCTCAGAACCGGGCAGGGTGAGACCATCGAACTGTCGCGCGACGAGAACGCCGACGTCTTCCGCGCGACCGTCGGCGGCATGGGCCTGACCGGCGTGATCCTCGAGGCGACGATGCGGCTCAGGCGCGTCGAGACCGGCTGGATCCGCGAGCGGGTGATTCCGGCGGCGAACCTGCGCGACGCCGTGACGGCGCTGGACGGCGGCGATTCCTCCACTTACTCGGTGGCCTGGATCGATTGCGTGGCGACGGGCGAAAACCTCGGCCGCTCGCTGATCTATCTCGGCGAGCACGCGCGCGCCGACGAGTTGCCTGCGGACGCGGCGCCGTTCTCGCGAGGGCGCGACCCGCGCCTCAGCGTGCCCGTGGACCTGCCGTCGCTGACGTTGAACCGCTACAGTGTCCGTGCCTTCAACGAGCTCTACTACCGAATGGGCGCGCGGCGCGCCGGCGGCTCGCATCTGGTTTCGATCTTCCCCTACTTCTTTCCGCTCGACGGCGTCGGCGCCTGGAATCGCATCTATGGACGTCGCGGTTTCCTGCAGCATCAATGCGTGATCCCGCAGACGGGTGCGCGCGAGGTGCTCGGCGAGATCCTCGAGCGCATCGCGCGCCGCGGCGACGCCTCGTTCCTCGCCGTGCTGAAGAAGCTCGGCGAGGGCGACGGGCTGATGTCGTTCCCGCTGCCCGGCTACACGCTGGCGCTGGATTTTCCGATGACCCCTAGCATTCTGCCGTTCCTCGACGAACTGGACCGGCTGGTCGTCGCCGCCGGCGGCCGGCTCTATCTCGCCAAGGATGCGCGCCAGTCGCGCGCGACCTTCGAGGCCGGCTATCCGGCGCTCCAGCGCTTCAACGGGATACGCCGCTCGCTCGATCCCGACGGAAAGATTCGATCAAGACTTTCGCAGCGTCTGCTGGATGAGGTGCGGCCGTGACCACGCGCAAGATCGCCCTGGTGCTGGGCGCAAGCTCCGATATCGGCCGGGCCACCGCGCGCGCCTTTGCGCGAGCCGGCTGGGACATCCAGCTCGCGGGGCGCGATGTCGCGGCGCTGGAGCCCGACGTCGCCGATCTGCGCGCGCGCTACGCGGTCGACGTCGGCGTGCATCGCTTCGACGTGCTCGATACCGCATCCTTCGCTAGCTTCGTCGCGGGGCTCGCCGCGCTGCCCGACGCCGTGATCTCGATCGTCGGACTCTTGGGCGTGCAGGATACCGCGCAGTCCGATCTCGGTCATGCGGCCACCATCATGCGCTCAAACTACGAAGGGCCGGCGCTGATCCTCGGCCTGTTCGCCGAAAAATTCCTGGCGCGCGGCAGCGGGACCATCGTCGGTGTCTCTTCGGTTGCAGGCGACCGCGGGCGCGCCTCGAACTACGTCTACGGTTCGGCCAAGGCGGGCTTCTCAGCGTTCCTGTCGGGCCTGCGCGCACGCGCAAGCCGCGGCGGCGTCCAAATCGTCACGGTGAAGCCCGGCTTCGTGCGCACCAGGATGACCGAAGGCATGAAGCTGATCGGACCGCTGACCGTCGAGGCGTCGGTCGCCGGTGATGCGATCCTCGATGCGGTGCAGCGCCGGCGCGACGTCGTCTATGTCAGCGAAAAGTGGCGCCTGGTGATGCTGATCATCAAGCTGCTGCCGGAAGCGGTATTCAAGAAGCTGAGGTTTTGAGGCACGTGACGACTTTGGCTTGGTCGAGCGGCAGGCTCACCTCCCCGCTGGGCCGCCCCACTGTGCATGGGGTTGAACCTCAGTTTTTGCCGGACGGCCCCGAAAGGTCCGGACCGGGCCTGATTTCGTCGCGCCTCAGGCGTTCTTGCGCTGGAACTGCCCGGCGGCGCGGAAGCGCCAGAGGTATTGCGGGGCGATCGCCTCCAGCGAATCCGGCGTGATGCCGAGGCCTTCCAGCGTCAGCCCGGCCGCTTTCGCCTCGTCCGAGACGACATTGTCGCGCTGGAGCAGCGTGACCTGGTCCGGCGTCAGCTTCAGCGGCCCCGGCGCGAACTGCAGGAAGGCGGCCTTGAGACGGGCAAGCGCGAACGGCAGCGGCACCAGCATCCGCTCGCGATCGGTGATCGCCAGGATCAGCTCCCAGATCTGGCGCATCGTCAGCACCTCCGGCCCGCCGAGCTCGTAGGTCGCGCCGGCCTTGGCCTTGCCGTCGACGGCGTCCGCGATCGCGGTCGCGACGTCGTTGACGTAGACCGGCTGCATCCTGGTCTCGCCGCCGACCAGCGGCAGCACCGGCAGCATCCGCGCGAGCGCCGCAAAACGGTTGGTGAACTGGTCGTCGGGCCCGAAGATCACCGACGGGCGGACGATGGTCGCCGACGGTACCGCCGCGCGCACGGCCTTTTCCCCGGCGGCCTTGGCACGGGCGTAAGCACTGGCCGACTGCTCGTCGGCGCCGATGGCGGAGACATGCACGAGGCCTGCGCCCGCGGCGGCGGCGGCATTGGCGACTGCCGCGGCGCCCTTGGCCTGTACGGCGTCAAAGGTCTGCGCGCCGCTTTCGGCGAGAACGCCGACCAGGTTGATCACCGTGCGCGAATCGCGCAGCGCCGCCTCGACCGAGGCCGGGTAGCGCAGATTGGCCTGTACGGCATGGACCTGGCCGACCCGGCCGAGCGGCTGCAGGAAGCCCGCGAGTTCCGGCCGCCGCACGGCCACCCGGACGCGATAGTCGCGCTTGCACAGCGCCCGGACCACGCTGCGGCCCAAGAACCCCGATCCGCCGAAAACCGTGACCAGTGTGTCCAGATTCGATGCCATGGGAACGATTCCTGTCGGTGGGAGCGTTGGGAGGCTTGTATCGGGCCGGTTTGCGTTGCGCAATCGGCTCGCCACGGATGGTCAAGGATGATTTGACAAGCCGCCAACCGATCCGTAGTAACCGCCCCCGTGCCCCAAACGGCATGCCCAGGTGGCGGAATTGGTAGACGCGCTGGCTTCAGGTGCCAGTGGCTTCACGGCCGTGAAGGTTCGAGTCCTTTCCTGGGCACCATTTTTCTCTTCGAATGCTCCCCTCAAGCCATCGTCCCGAGGTCGGCGGGCCTCCGGCCGCAGCGGTAGTTTGGTGCGCAACAATGTTGCGAAAAACGACCCAGAATTGTCAGAGCTCCGTCTTTCCGTTGGCCGCCGCGATGACGATATTGGTCTCGACGGGTCCGTGAGGATTGTGGTTTCGTTGGCCAAGGGGCCAAAGGGATTCGGGACTATGGCAGCGCTCGACATCAGTCGCTTGACGCCCAAGGAACGGCTCGACCTCATCGGCGAGCTCTGGGACAGCCTCTCCGCCGCCGACGTGCGGTTGAGCCCGGCGCAGGAGGTTGAGCTCGACCGTCGGCTTGCGACCTTTGATGCGGACCGCCGCGAAGCGATCCCTTGGGAGGATATCGACGCCGAGCTTGACCGCCGGTCTCGATAGGTGGCCAGAATTCTTTTTACGCAGGCGGCGCGGGCCGACCTCGCGGAGGCCGTCCGCTGGTACGACGCCCACGCTCCGCATGTCGTGCCGCAATTTCGGGACGCCTTGCGCGCAGCGCTGATCCGGATCGCGGAAAATCCCAGGCAGTTTCCGCCGGCCCTCAAGACCACACGCCGCGCTTTGCTGCGCCGCTTTCCCTACATTCTGGTGTTTCGTGAAACGCACGATGCGGTCTATGTCGTTGCGGTGTTTCACACGAGTCGCGATCCCCTGATTTGGCAGCGCCGTTCGTAGCTCCCTCGTGGTCGAGGAAGGGTCGAGGTTTGCAGTCCCGGCGATGACCTCATCGAGACGGACGATCCGTTCAAGATCGCCATGCGTCAGATCGCGGGCGTGTTCGCCCAACTGGAGAAGGCGCGGCTGGTCGCGAAGCTCAAAGCTGCACGGGACCGCAAGCGCGCCACCGGCGTGAAGGTTGAAGGCCGCAAGAGCCATCGCGAGATCGACGAGACGAAGCACGACGGCAAGATGATTGCAATGGCGAAGCGGTCGCGCCGCAAGACGCCTAAGGGCGGTCGCCGGTCGCTCAGAGCTATCGCCGATGAACTGGCAAGAGCCGGCTACAGGAGCGAGAACGGCAAGCCCTATGCCGCGACGGCAATCGCGCGAATGCTAGGAGAACTCAATTAGCTGCCTCACCCTACGAACGGCCGTCGTGAACCTCGAACGAGTCCATCAGGTCGAGGATACGCCGCTGCATGCCCTGCCAATCGGCTACGTCCTCTGGCCGATGGCGGAAATAGAAATGCCGC